>NZ_JAIVFN010000089.1 GCF_030015065.1 Xanthobacter autotrophicus
GCGCCTCCAGGGCCACCTTCGCCTTGAACTGCGCTGAATAACGCTTCCTCTTCCCGGTCATCGGGCTCGTCCTTCCGTCAGGCCGAACCAAGCTTAACTCCCTGTCCGATTTTCGGGGACCACCTCAGTCGCCGCCTTCGGCTCGCTCTCGCCATCCACGGTCATCGCAACGGTGTGGAACCCAATGACGTCTGCGAACACGAAGCCCGCCCCTCCATCGCCGGGCAGCGCGAATGGGAAGAACGCCGAGTCGATCGGCCGGACCGACTCCAGGACGTGTCCCGGCGGCAGCTGCTGTTCGAACCTGGAGTGCGCGACTACCTGATCGTAGTGCGCGTGCCAGGCGAAGCGGAGTGGATGAAGAGGTGTGACGAGCAGCCCGACGACCTTCTCCGACTGAGTCCGCACCTCAACCGTTCCGTGCCGTGCGAGGGCCGGATCGCCCGCTTCCAGCGCCTTCTCCCAGGCATTGATGTAATTGTCCGCGGCCTGCCAGCCAGACGCGATCACGATGCCCAATAGGCCCACACTGCCCAGATCCGACGCGAGCTTGCGGCTCGCGTCACGCGCCCGCTCGGTTGCAGCGCTGCGGTCCTCCGGCTCGATCTCGACGAACTGCAGCTCACCGACAGGAGATCCATCGGCGCGGACGGTCTGCGACCAGTAGCCGATCGCCCCGCTGCGCTTCTTCCAGTCCTGCTCCACCGCCCGGAGCAGCGATGGGCGAAACACGCGCGACCCTCGGGTCCCCGTTTCTCCCTTCCACGTGAGGAAGCCCTTCTTGTCCTCGACCGCGCGCTCCGCCGCTCCTGGCCCACCGACTAAGACGTCGAAGGCAGCGCGTTCACCGACGACGATAGCTCCTTCGACGAGCGTGCGGACCTCCTGCCCGGACGAGCTGGTCAGTTCTTTGACCGTCTCGCCGAACTCCAGAATGAACGGCTCACTTTGAGTAGGCTCGACGGCCTCCTGGCCCATCGCCGCGATTTCCACGACGGCGTCGAACCTCTCAGTCCCTTCTAGGTCCTCGAAGTCGTCCACGGTGATCGAGACTTGCTGGTTCCGATGATCGCGATGATGGACCGATCGCACCGCCAGCACGTCCTCCCCGGCGATCACGGACACCCGATACTCGACGCTCCCTGCGGCCAACTCTTCGGGATCGGTAGTCCAGCGCACGGTCAGTTGCGCACGGTCCTTCGGGGAGGCATTTCGGTCCAGCACCAGTCGCGGCGCGCTATCCTCGCCATCGGGCTTCGTCAGCCCGGACCACTTGAGCACGTTACCCTTCGCGTCGCGCCAGGACGTCAGCCGAAGACGCCGCAGCTCCTCGCTGGCGAAACCAGGCATGATAGCGCCGAGCCAAAGATCCGGGCGATCCTCGATCCGCCTCGCGGCCTCTTCTGGACTCATTCCAGCGGCGAGACGCAGCGCCTGCTCCAGCGCAGGACCCCGATCCTCCGAGTTCTCCAATTGGAGGCTTCGGACGCGTTCGGCTATCGCGCGGGTATCGCTGACGTAGAGCAGCCGGTCAGCAAGCTCGGCCGACACATCCAGGTCGCTCGTAGACGGATCCTCGTTGCTGGCGATCGGCCAAAGACCGATCCGCGCGAGCGCTCCGCCCATGTTCTCAGCGGCGCTGATGCAGAAGTCGAACCTCGACCACGGCGTGAGCCTCCTGCGGCGGCCAAGGCGCTCGGCGCGCCACATGGCGCCGTCCAGCGCGGCCGTGCGCCCAGCAAGCGGCTTTCGCGCGAGCCTCAAGGCCTCGCGGAACAGTTCTGCCTCTCCGATCTCCCTTCCGGCGCTGTAGATGCCATCCAAGCCGGCCCCGGCGCGAAGTGGATCGATTAGAAGCAATACGGCATCCGCCTTGTCCTCGCGCTGCTCCACCGCCTGATCGGCAGTGATGCGGCGGTTCCCGGCGACGTCAATGACCGCGTTCACGGTCCAGCCAGCCACCTCGAACGCATCGCTGTCGGCGAGCGCGTCGACCTGCTCGGAGGTCAGGCATCGCATGAAGGCGACCGCGCCCGGCGTCGGCCGTCCGAGGCGGTTGGCGACGGCCTGGGCGAGATGGGTGACATGACGGGGGTCGATCACGCCGCATTCTCCTGTCCAGCTAGGTCCTGGCTCGCGCGATACCGCCAGCGGATCTTCTTCATGCGCTCTGCGTCGTTCACTCCGACGAGCAGCCCGAGATCCCTCAGTCGCCGCTCAAACATGCGGCGATTGCGCTGAAGAACCTCGCTCGGGACGGCCAGGTTCGGAGGCGCGCGGTCGATGTGGAAACCATATCGCTCACGAAGGATCGTCAGGAACTCCGGATAGGACAGAGGCCGCTCCTTGCGCCCCTTGCCCGTCAGCCTGACATGACGGTGGACCAGATACTCGATTGCCGGGTTTGTAAGGACGAACGACAGCGCATCGCCCCGGCGCCCCTGGCCCTTCCGCCTCGTCTGGTGGAGCATGACCTTCCGCCGCTTTGCCAAGCCGTTAACTTCGTCGATCATCAGAGCGGATGTGAGGAAGTTATTCAGGCGTTCCTTGCCGCTGTTCGACGATTCCGCGAACGCGGCGCTGAGCGCCTCCGCCAGGGCACGCCCGGCATCGCCGTCCGCGGCCTGTTCCCCGAGCAGCGCGCGCAGCTCGAGCTCGTCGGCTTCGTCGGATGCGTCGCGAAGCTTCTGCGCGGTCTTGCGGAAAAAGCGTCGAGCGTCCGACGCCTCCTCATGGCTTCCGTTGAGGAGACTTCCTGTCAGATTCAGCCATTCGGTCGCGTCCGGCGAGGTCGGCGGCAGCTTGCGCCGGTCTAGCTCAGACTCGCTGCGAACGTAGTGGTCTAGGAGCCTTGCATGCATCAGCACTGCTGGAAGCCGGTTCAGCGCCTGTCGAAGGAGGAAACCCGATTCCTCCGAGGTGGCGCGAAGGTCCGGGTCGGACCCGCTAGAACAGTCGAAGAATAGAGGTAACGGCGTCACGTCGTCCGCTTCGGGGATCTTGCCCAAGGTGGCCCAGCGGTTCATTATCTCCACCGAGGCGGTGAGAACGCTAGTCAGGCCGATCGCGAGCGCGGACTCCAGCATCTGGAGAAGGGCAGCTCGTGGCACGGAACCCCCGGCAGCGTAGCAGTCGAGGAACACGAGAAGATCGTCCCGGAAGTCTTCCGCGGCCTTAGCGGCAATGGGTCGCTGGTTCGGAATAGGACCGGGGTTATTCCGCCCAACCGCCTTGGATGGCGCACCGCCGCATCCCTGAGCCAGCCGCACGGTGACGAGCTGGTCAAGCGGTAGGTCCGTCGCCTCGTCGAACTCATCTGATCCGAGGTCGCTCTTCGTCCCCGATGTGGACGTCCCCGGCGCCAACGCACGCAAAAGGTCGTTATCCTGGATCCGCGCGCCGACGCGGTAGCGTCCGCGTTCCGCGAAGGGCAGGACTGTCTCCCCTTCTTCCTGATCGCTCAGCAGCGCCGTGATCATCTCCGGCACGCCGCGGAGGTTCGCCGCGCTCACAGGAAGGTCGATCCATGACGCATAGTAGTGGTTCGCGAAGCAGCGCTGGACCTGCTCGCCGTGGGATTCTGAACGCCGCCGGTTCTCGAGAATAGACGTAAGAAGGAAATCGCCTAGGATGGCCCTGCCCGAGGCCATGTTGAAGCCATCGATGGCCGGGTTCTCGATCAGCTTGTCGACTGTGCTCGCGATCGTCGGCGCGCCCGCGTCCTCGCCGCCATAGGTGGCAGCGAACTGTCCCTTGCCGCGCCGACTGCCCCAGCGGAACAGGTATAGCATCATGGGCAGTACGGCGCCGACCGAGAAGTCCTGCGGCGTGAAGGGGAACACCGGGGAGTAGTTGCTGGTCCAAATCTGCGCCGTCATCTGGCTTCCGAGAACCGACTCGATCACCTGCCGCGTACCTTTGGCCATCATTCCGCCCCGCCCGTGAGGAATATCGTCTGTCTGCCCGCGCGGTCGGCAACGCCGAGCTCGCGCACCGCGCCGCTTTCGACTGGATTCCAAGCCTTCAGGCTGCGCTCATCCTCCTGGGCGATACGGCTGGTGAATACTCCGAGATTTGCGAACACGTCGTCCGAGAACGCGTCGAGAATCTGCACGCCGTCGGCGAGATCCATCAGCAGCGAGTAGAGTTCGAGGGGCACGGTCAGCTGCTCCGCACCGCCGTTATCCCGCTCGTATCCGAGCACGAGGAAGCGGTGCAGCGTCTCGAGGCCGGCGACCGAATGGAACCGCTCCGCCGCTAGCGTGAAATTCGAAGCCGCCTTCTCGACCCAGAAGGCGGTCTCGGTCGGCGTGCGCGGAAGAACGCGAATCGGCACCCTGTCCGCGTCTCGGTATGACACCTCGGGAAGCGCCTCCAGACGCGAGAGCCCGCTGCATAGCCGTCGCTTGATGCGATCGCGCTCGATCTCCGAAAAAAGCGGAAAATTCCTAAACTCGCTGGCGCGACGGCCGTCCCTTAGCGTGAGCGCGTGATCGTCACCACCGACTGCCTCGACCTGATCCTTCGACCAACTAAGATAGGCCCGGCGCCGAGCGCTCCTGAGCGAAAGCGGACGCCCCACGACATCCCGGAAGCGCGGCGCGCCGTGCGCCGCGTGAGGTGCGCCCTTGCCAACGAGGTATCTATCGACCCGCGCGTGCCCCTCGAGCGCCGGATCTAGGCGAGCCAGCTCACTCAGAAGCTCTCCCTGCCTCGCGCGGGACTGCGGGTTGAAAGCATGATCGGCGGGATCGTGCGGAAGAAGCTCGGGATTCTCGTGAAGATCGTCGCAGCAGTCCAAACCAAACAGGATATAGCTGATTGCGGCCTTGAGCTCCCGAGCGGTGATATGGATCTCGTTGCGCTGATGCACCGTCTGCAGAGCCTCTGTCAGGCGTCGGCGCACCCACACACCCTCCGCCAGCACCGCCGGGTCGGAGCTCGCCCCCATCATGTCGGCGGAACGCCGCATGGAACACCGCGCATTGGCTGAGCAGGTGCGACAAGGCGCCCAGATATCGGGGGCGCGTTCGCCGCCCACCAGCCTAGCGACGAGCTCGTCCACAAAGCGGGTCGAGATCTCCCGTCGCTCGAGATCCAGGCCACCAACGAGCGAGCGGTTATTCAGCTCGACGAGCCGAACGTGCGAGGCGAGGCCCTCGTCCTGCTGGGTCAGGGCCGCCGTGAGCGCCAGCGTAAGCGACCTCTCACCGTGCCGCATCTCAGCCTGTTCAATCCATTCCATGAGCCGGCCATCGTTCACGGCGACGAGATGGACGCTCCCGTTCACTGGCGCCCGATCCATGAACGGCGCGAAAAGCTCGTCCAGCAGTTCGTCGGCCGAGCGCCCCTTCCAGCTGGCAGCGCCGTCCAGGTTGATCATCGCTTTCCGGCCGGCGAGCATCCCAGTCCAGACGCGTTCACTCGACTGCGGCGGAGAGCCTCCGAGTGTCTGGACGAGGCGCTGGAGATAGGCCGTCTTCCCGTCGCCGGCGTTGCCGCACAGGATCACGAGAGAAACGTTCCCGGCTCTGATCTCTTCCGGAAGGATCTCGTCAAGACCGGTCGCGACGTAGGTGTCAAACGCGAACTCGGTATCGAGACCGCGGGTCTCGGCATTCCCGAAGCGCGAACCCGGGTAAGTACTCAGGATGTCTCTGACCCGCGGCACGACGTTGGGCCTGAGTTCGAGCTGGGCGGGCTCGGGCGCGAAGCGCGCCTGCGTCTTCGCCACGTCCACCCGGCGGGGCTTCGCCTCGCGCACGGCCGCTAGCGCGGCGCTCGCGTTGGCGAAGCGTCCCGCTGCCGGTCCGGTTGCTCGGTCAAAGATTGGCACCAGCGTCGGAAACGAGGCCTTCTCATTTTCGGTCCAAGCGAGGCCCGCTCCGCTGGCGGCCAAGGTGGGAGGACGATCCGTTATCGCGTGGAAGAACGACGCAGCAAGACTGTAGATATCGTCTCGCGCCAAGACCTCGGCGCCGTCCTGTCGCTCTGGCGAAGCGTAGATTAGAGTGCCGATTCCGCGCGGGACATGTCCATTGGGCCCCGAGAGGTCGTAGTCGATCAGCATGACGTGGGATTCATCTACAAGGATGTTCGATAGGCTGACGTCCCCATGTACCCAGCCTTGGACGTGCAGCGCCTCAAGCGCCTCGCAGAGCCTCTCGAACCACTCGAGCACCAGCCCTTCGGTGGTGGCGGCTTCGCCAACCTGGGCGATGAAGTCGAGATCGCCCCGCCATGCGTCGAGCGGCGAGCCCTGGCTCCATCGAAGCAGGGCCATCAGGCCGCTGGCCGTCCACTCGCTCGCGCACTCCAGGATGTTCGAGAGCCCAGGATGCAGGGAGAAGGTCCGCATCCGCTGATACGCGGCCAGCGATGTGGGCCCGAACTCCGGATTGAAAGCAGCCTTGCCGACGAAGGTGCCTATCGGGTCCCCCGCGGCATCAACCTGCTCGAGCTTGAAAGTCCGCGCGACGCTCCCCTGACCTAGGACGGCGACGACGCGATACCTGTTGCTATTCCATTCGAAGGTGTGGCCTTCGTCCCAGCGTGAGACCGAGACGGGATCTGAGGACGAGGGCGTCGGCTCCGGCGAAATGTCCATGCCGTCTTCGCCATCGACTTCGATCAGCTCGAGAAGCTCGGCAATTCCCGGACGACGGCTGGGATCGGGATCGCAGCCGAGAAGCAGCGCGGCGCGGATCTCGTGGTCTGCTGGGTCGGCGAAGAGCTCGGCGAGCACGGCGCAGAGGCTATAGAGGTCCGACTTCGGCGTAGCAGCTGCAAGACCGCCGGACACGACCTCCGGCGCGGCGTAGGAGCCGGTCTCGTCGCCCACCTGATCCGGGCTGACTGTCTGGGCAGGCGTGAGCCTGGCCCACCGCCAGCCGGCGAAGAGCGGGCTGTTGTCGGCCCGCACGCGCAGGCTCTCGCCATCAAGCGCGCGGTGGAGCAGCGCTCCGTCCTCCGTGTCGAGGAACTCGGAAAGTGCCAGCAGCGAGCGCTTGGCGAAGTCGAGACGTTCGGCCGAGGTCCAATCGGGGCTGGACGAAAGAACCGAGACTGGGTTCGCTGCGCTATCGCCGACGCTGAAGAAGTACATTTCCCCCGCGTAGTTGGGCACCGCCTGCCAGGTGTCCACCAGGCTTGGAAGGTGAGCGGACTTCTGGAAGCGCTGGAGGACGTCGAACTCCCGCCGTGCCCGACGCTCGGTGAGTACCGCGGCCTGCCCGACCGGAGCCGCGGACAGGTCATAGGTGTGCAAGAGCACGCGGTCCCCCGTCCAGGGATCCCGTGCCGTGAAGATGCGCTGGAAGCGGTCCTGCTCATCGGTGAGTAGTCGCAGCTCGTCGAAGCGGCCCAACCGCTTAAGTCGGTCCGGTTCGCCGAGGTTGTATCGCTCGGCCAGCAGGTCGGCCAACCGCCGCGCGTCCACCGCGCCGGCGGAAGCCGGATTAGAGACTAGGTCGGCAACGTCCTTGAGGCCATAAGCCACGACGCCCATGGGATGACGCGGAAGACGACCGTCCTTCCGAAGGCTCGCCGCCTCCTTCGTGAGTAGAAAGGCCGCAGCGACGAAGCCCGTCCGCGGATCGCCGGACTTTAGACGCCCTGCGATGCGCTTCGACTTGGCGACGATGAGCTCCGCCGCCGGATCTGCCAGGTCGACCCGGCGCAGCGCCGATGTGTCCCAGTGCTTGACCTCGACGACGACGGCTCCGCCGGGACCGATGACCACCACGTCTATCTCGTCGGCCTGCCCGCGCAGGTTGGGATGCGTCAGGTTGGTCAAGACGTAGGCGGTGCCCTCGCCGTCGCGCCGCCTGAGCTCCTGGTAAATCGCGTTGAACGCCTTCAACTCGCTCGCGTTCGCGAACGGCCCGCACGGCACATGAAATACGCGCAAGCCAATCCCCCCACCTGCGGACCGTCCTCGTCCATCCCCCGGCCAAGCGGCGATCGTCGAGGAACACACCCCAATCCTAAAAACTCGACCGCCGGACGTCGCGGCGAGACAAGAGCCAGATCAACCTTAAGCTGAAGAGAAAGCTTCGGCAATTCGCTCTCTGCCGACGTCAGCGAGTGGACTCATCCAGCGCTCGGCTAGAGCGCGCGAGAAGGCTAACAAAGAGGCACTAGTCGGCGATCGACATCACGAATAGATCGAGGCCGCGTGCGGGTCGAGCCGTGAACAGCGCGGTCACTGGAGCGCATAAAATCATCCACGTCGCGTCTGAAATCAACAGATCTATTTGATACATTCCCACGGTACATCAATAAAACTACACCGCGTGACCAATCTGCCCCTGAGTGATGCGCCGATTATTTCAGATAATCTCCACATCAGTCTTATCGCTACAAAATGAACGAACGGCCGGCTTCGGGATAGGTCGCACGGTCGTTTTACGGCGGAGAAGGGGGCGCAAAGCGGCATCACTGGAAGGGCAGTCGAGGGTCACTTTGACTCTTGCAAACAGCGCTACCCTCTTCGGCCCGATCGTTAGGGCTCGATAAATCTTGAAGCGCAGTCCCGTTAAAAGCGGCAGCAGGGACGGCGGTTGCGGTTGCTGTGACCGATCATTCAGATCGGCAGAATGGTGCCCTCTCTCGCACGACGCATCCGTCACGGAGAGTGCTCAATCGGCAACCAAGCAGCGAGAAGGGCGAGGGCTGGGCCGCATGATGACAAACGGAGGCTACCCTATTGCTTTTAAAAGAAGACCTGATCGCGGCGGAGAGATGACATCGGGCGTCTACCGACCTCATGACACCCTAGAGGCCGTGGCAGCATGGGTCGCCAAGCCAAGCACCTCATGCACCGTTGAATTTTGGAGCCTACGGGATTTGGAATGCAGGTACGAGCCGCGCCACGCCCCTGCTAGGCGTGCCAACCAGCTTCCAGCACGAGGACAAAAACGGACGCCTGTCACTCAAATGTCAAAGCAACTTTTAGTTGCAATGGCGCACCCGACACGATTCGAACGTGTGGCCTCCGCCTTCGGAGGGATTACTTGTAGCTCCGTCGAAATCACGATGGAGCACGAAGAAATGCGATATCATACTGTTATTGAAAAACAATTTGTATCTAGCCATAGCCGAGACTATCCTTCTCTCCGCCACCACTTTCTTCCTGCTGCTTACGTGGCGCTTACGCGAGACGAAGCGATCAGGGCGGAGAAACCCCATGGCTAAGCTCACCAAAAGGGCCGTCGATGCCGCGGAAGCCGGCGCCAAGGATTATGTCATCTGGGACGATGAGCTTCCCGGCTTTGGCCTCCGGGTTTTCACGTCCGGAAAGCGAAGCTACGTCCTCCAGTATCGGTCGGCTGGCCGATCGCGCCGGTTCACGATCGGGCTGCACGGAGTGTGGACACCGGAACGCGCACGCCAGGAAGCCAAAGCGCAATTGGGCCGGATCGCGCAAGGCGACGACCCGGCTGAAGAACGGCTACTTGATCGCAAGGCGCTCACGGTCAAGGAACTCTGTGACCTCTACCTCGCCGACCTGCAATCGGGTCTGATCCTCGGAAAAGGCGGCCGCCCCAAGAAGCCGGGCACGATCGCCTCCGATCTCGGCCGCATCCACCGTCATATCGTTCCCCTCCTCGGCTCGCGTCGCGTCAGGGACCTTACGAAAGCAGACATCACGAAGGCCATGAAGGACATCATGACAGGGAAGACGCGCCTCACCGTCAAGACGAAGAACCTGCGCGGCAAGTCCATCGTGAAAGGCGGTGCCGGCACAGCCACGCGGACAGTCGGCCTGCTTGGCGGCATCCTCACCTTTGCAGTCGAAGCCGGGGTTATCGAAACGAACCCTGCGCACGGTGTGCGGCGACCGAAGGACAATGTCCGCACACGGCGGCTGAGCGAAGCCGAATATCGCGTCCTCGGCGACCTGCTCAAGGTGGCGGCCGAGAACGAGAGCTACCGGATGTCGGTCGAGATTATCCGCCAGATCGCACTCACCGGATGCCGCCGCATGGAGATGGTCACGCTCCGATGGGCGGAAGCCGATACGGAGTCGAGCTGTCTCCGCCTGACCGACAGCAAGGAGGGAAGCTCCGTCCGGCCCATCGGGCTGCCCGTGGTGGAATATCTGGAGAGGCGCCGGACGGACGCGATCGGAGAGTATGTCTTCCCCGGCCGTGACGGCGAAAATGCGTTCGGCAGCTTCCCCAATCACTGGAGAAAGATCTTCGCGGGCTCGTCCTTGGCTGACGTAACCCCTCACATCCTGCGCCATAGCTTCGCCAGCGTCGCGAACGATCTCGGGTTCACGGAGGTCACCATCGCCGCCCTGGTCGGTCATGCGAAGGGATCGGTCACGAGCAACTACATCCATACGCTCGACACCGCCCTGATCATGGCAGCCGACACGATCTCCGGCTATATTCAGGGGCTGCTCGACGGTGTTGAGTTCAAGCAGACCGCCTACGCGCTTGATCGGGGTTCCCGGAAGGCGGCATTGGCCCGGTTTCTACAGAGGGCAGCCGGCGATCAGGATGTGGAACATGCTGAATGCGAGCATCTTGCCGCATGAGGCCGGCGAACTTCCCCTGCCCTGGACTGGACAACGGATAGGGCGCCCGTGAGCATGGCGGCATGACCGACCAAATCGCCCGAATGCGCATCACGATCGAGGATGTGAAGCCCGCCATTTGGCGCCGGGTCGAACTGCCGCTTTCCAACAGCCTCAAGACGCTGCACCTCGCGATCCAGGCCGTCATGCTGTTCGAGAACGACCACCTGTTCCGATTCGATGTCGGCGAGGCCAGTTACGGCCTCCCGCTCGATAACGACTATATGGCCCCACCCACGCGCGACGCTGCGAATATCCGCCTTGCCAAGCTTGTCCAACGTGGCGTTACCACTTTCACCTACACCTACGATTTTGGCGACAACTGGCGGCACCGCATCGAGATCGAAGGTGTTTTCACCGCCGATGCCGCCACCGACTACCCCCGGTTCGTCGATGGTGAGCGCCGCGCGCCGCCAGAGGACGTCGGCGGCCTCCCCGGCTTCGAGGAGTTTCTCGATGCCATGGCCAAACCCCGGCACCCTTCCCGCAAATCCATACTGCAGTGGTATGGCCGCCCCTTCGATCCCGCCGACATCAGCCGCGACGAAATCCAAGCTCGCATGGCCAAGCTCACCAAGCGTCGCGCATACGGCAAAACCGTTCACGCCAACACCAAATTCGTCAAACCCTGACCAAGTCCACAGCCTTCAGGCCGCGCTTACCTCAACGCGCTTGCGCGAAGAGCAGAAACTGGCACCCCTCAGCAACCGGACGCCTTATCGATTGATGAAATATAATCTGAAATTGCGCGCTCGGGAAAGCACCGATCAAATCTCAGGCCAGCATCGCAATTTCTGTAACGATCAGTGGATCAGCGGGTGGGAGGCCTTTTGCGCGCGGACTCTCTTGCCGAGAAAGGCTGCCCGACCCGAGGCGATTCGCCTTCTCTCCATTGCGTAATCTGATCGAACGTGCCCCAACCGACCTTTGCGCGCATGCTGGGGAAATTTTGGTGGCCAAGCATTACGGCCGGTTCCTGCCGCAGGACAAGGCGGCCCTTGCCGCACAGATCCTCAACAGGGTCTGGGAGGCGGCATAGGGAGCCTCCGCTTCATGGCTTGAAACAATGCTCCCGGTGCCAGCGCAGGAAATGCGGATGAGGTCGCTCGATCAACCTTCGAGGCGCGATGGCGCGGCCGTCTTTGTTGATGAAGGCGCGTACGCCGTCAGGATCGTTGGTCTGCCGGGAGATGAGGATGTCCAGATCATCGGAGAGGCTGATCAGCCCGCGATCGAACATCCAGTGCGCCGTGCCCGACAGCGCCAGCCCGTTGCTGACGATGTCGGGGCCGTTCGCTTCCACCGGCCGGATATGCGCCGCCGCCATTGATCAGCTTGAGCCCGCTGATCGCACAGCGTTCGTCATAGGCCCGCAGCACGACCCGCCGGAAGATGCGATCACGGACAATCCGGGAGGACAGAGAGTCGATACGCTCGCGGGTCTGCTCGAAGGCGAATGGCGCCTGCTCTTCATGGAACCCGGCGACGGACGCGCCATCGTCGACCCGCGGCAGCAGGGGCTCGCTGTCATTCAGCCCGAGCGCGACGATCCGGTTGAAATCATCCGACGAGAGCGGACGCACAGCGGCTTGGGCGCGCCCCGAAATGCGCCCGCCCTCGTTCAGCACACCGCGCTCGATAACGCCATCCGCATCGTTGAACGGCACCGGGCTCGCAAAATCGAGATAGCTGCCAGGTTCGATGAGAGCGAGATACATCCCGTCAGCGGTAGGATCCGGAACGACGCGCTCGACCTTGGCGATTGCGAAGTAGCCGCGGGTCTCGGGAACCTTCCGGGGTTCGTAATAAACGATCCAGTCCCCGATGCAGGCCTCGACCCGTCCCAGATACGGACGCGGGAATTGATATCGCTCAGCCGGGCTGTCGTCGTAGATCGAGTCCGAGCGGTGAATGAAGACGCCGAATCCCATGTGCCATCCCTGATCCCTGTTCGATCGTATCGCACCTTGGGGGTCGTTCAGAAGCGAGGGGCCCACTCGCCCTCGGTTGCGCGTGAGCGCACCATCGGCGCGGCACCAAGCAGTACCCCCTCTCTTTGCGATGAGCGATAAGACGCCTATCTATAAATCACATGATCGCTATTATGTGAGCTATAGGAAGGAGATCTATCGCTCATGGCGTGGAACTGGACGCAGCACGGCTGGCCGCATTTTGCCTATGATTCGGTCGCCCTTGAACCGTTGGAGCGACGGTTCCTGCTGCTCACCGGCGAGGTGATCGGCGCGGTTCGGCATGTGAGCGACGACGAGCGCGACCTGCTGCGGATCGAACTGCTCAGCGACGAGGCCGTCAAGACCAGCGCGATCGAAGGGGAGACGCTGGATCGCCTCAGCGTGCAATCCTCCCTGCGCCGTCAGCTCGGCCTCGATACCGACAATCGCAACGTGAAGCCGAAAGAGCGCGGCATCGCGGAGATGATGGTGGATCTCTACCGGAGCTGGGCGGACCCTCTCGACGCGGACACGCTGTTCCGCTGGCACCGCATGCTGATGGCGGACAGCCGGCATCTGGAGGCGATCGGGGGCTATCGCCGCCATGAAGAGGCGATGCAGATCGTGTCCGGCCGCCAGGATCGGCCGACCGTGCATTTCGAGGCGCCGCCATCCTCCCGGGTTCCGGACGAGATGGCCGTCTATCTTGCCTGGTTCAATGGCTCGGCACCAGGAGGTGGTAATCCCCTGCCGGCACTCACCCGGGCCGGGATCGGACATCTTTATTTCGAGAGTATCCACCCCTTCGAGGACGGCAATGGCCGCATCGGCCGAGCCCTCGCGGAAAAATCTCTCGCCCAGAACATCGGGCAACCGACCCTGATCGCGCTCGCTTATACCATCGAGCAGCACCGCAAGGCCTATTACGACCAGCTCGAGAGTCATCAGCGCACACTCGATATCACGGGCTGGCTGCTCTATTTCGCTGAAACGATCATCAAGGCCCAGCAGACGACCTTGGGCCGCGTGGCGTTCCACATCGCCAAGGCCCGCTTTTACGATCGCTTCCGCGACAAGATGAACGAACGGCAGGAGAAGGTGATCGCCCGCCTGTTCCGCGAGGGGCCCGGCGGCTTCACGGGGGGCCTGAGCGCGGAGAACTACATCGCGATCACCAGCACCTCACGCCCAACCGCCACGCGCGACCTGCACGATCTGGTCGAGAAGGGCGCCCTAACGCGGACCGGCGAGCGCCGATATACACGCTACCATCTGAAGCTACCTGGAACAGCTTGAAATCCATGATTTCGGGAGAAGCGTAGAGCAATAATCGGCGTCCGCCGGTCAAGCGCGCCAGCTCCGTCTGCGACAGCCGTGCGCCGTCCCTGACCGCGGTCAGCGCGGGCAATTGCGCCGTAGCAAAACCCAGCTCGCGCAGCCGCATGTCGCCGATGCGGGCGAAGGCGCGGGCAATCCGGCTGACGCGCGATCCAAGGCGGGCGGACGATCACGAGGTTTCTTCCGACAGGAGAGCCCCATGGACGCTCAGGAGCACCCCCAACAGCACACGGCCAGCCGTCACAGCGACCGAGCATTCCGCAGCGTTGGTTCCTGCGTTGCGATTCGTCGCAATGGGAGGGCAGCATGCCCCGGTCGGGGCCGGTATGCCGCCCTCCGGTTCACCTGGCCGGATCCTGACGCGCGAGGGCGCGCAGGTCGTCGGCCGTTACGGGCTGCCCGCCGACACCCCAGGCGCCGGGCTCGACATCCTCGATGGTGACCCATGTGACCTGACGCAGGCCCTCGCCCTCCACCGAGAGCACGGCGTCGGTGACCTTGCGTATCATGTCCTGCTTCTGCTGAAGCGTCAGGTAGCCCCCGACGCCCTTGATCTGGACCAAAGGCATGAGCTTTCTCCTTCGTTTTCTGGAAGTTGATCAGGCGGCCTGGCGCCAGGCGCGGCCGGCGAACATGGCGTCGAGCGGGGTGTGGAGCAGGTGGTTGGCATAATTGCTGAGCGTCTTCACCGCGATGGCGAGGATGATCTCGAGCACCTGCCGCTCGGCATAGCCGGCGTCGAGAAATGCCGCGACGTCGGCGTTTGATGGCAGGCCGCGGGTGCGCAGCATGACCTCGGTAAAGGTGCTCAGCGCGGCGAGCCTGGCGTCGGGGATCGGGTGCCCGTCACGGATGGCTTCGGTGACGGCAGGCGGCACCTTGGACATCTGGTCCGCGATGAGGCTGTGCGCCGCCACGCAATAGTCGCAGCCATTGGCGCGGCTGATGGTCAGGAATACCACTTCCTGCTCCGCCGGCGTGAAGCCGGTCTCTCTCCGGAAGCGCGCATAGCCGTCCAGATAGGTGTCGAGCAAGCCGGGGGCATTCGCCATTCCGGCATACATGTTGGGGATGAAGCCCAATTGTGCCTTCGCCTTTTCCAGCACCTCCCGGGCCTTGGGGTCGGCGTTTTCGAGGGTGTTGAAGGGCAGGGTCAGTCGGTATTCGGCACTCATGGCTTTCTCCTTTGGTTGCTCGGGGAACACCCCTATCTGGAATGATCATTCCAAACAGGGCAAAAAAATCAGCCGAGGCGCCCGATCGCGTCATCGACGACGGCTTGAAGCAGCGCCGGCTCCGGGCGGCTGCGGATCAGGACGACCAAACCAGCCAGCGACGCCAGAAGACCGGAAGCGGCCTTGGAGGGGTCCATATGGCGGGCGATGTCGCCGCTCTCCTGTCCCTTCCGGATCATCCGGGCGAAGAACGCCTCGATCTGCGTCTGCGCCTCCGCCACGATGCGGCGCGCCTCCTTGTCGTGGGCTGCCAGCTCCAGCGCCGTGTTGGTCAGGAAGCAGCCGCGGTTGCAGCCCTTGGGGGAGGCCTGCTCCGAGAATGCCAGGAAGAGACGGCGGATCGCCTCCCGCGGCGTGAAACGGGCTTCGAACTCCGCCAGCATCTTCTTGCGCACGGTTTCGTCATACATGCGCAAGGCCGAGAGAAAGAGCGTGTGCTTATCTCCATAGGTGGCGTAAAGACTGCCGCGATTGACGCCCATGCAATCGACCAGATCCTGCATGGACGTTGCTTCATAACCATGAACCCAGAACGCCTGCATGGCCTTGTCGAGCACCTTGTCGACGTCGAACTGCTTCTCTGCGGGCATGCCTTCACCTCCAAGACACACGCTACGCCATTTAGAACGATCGTTCAATAAAAACCGCGCAGCCTTTCCGCCGGACACGCACCATTCGACCTCAAAGGTTCGCGGCGTGCCGGGGGGAGCCCGCCGCGCCCGCGGCGACGAGGTGATCGAGCGACACGCGGCCGGGCCCATAGGTCATGACCCCCAGCGCCATGGCCGCCCAGGGCAGATGGAAATTCGCCCAGCCGTCGGGAATGGTGAGCTGGATGATCGCCGTCATGACGAGGAGGCCGAGCGCGGCGAACCGTGTGCCGAGGCCGAGCACCAGGAGGATGGGCAGGATGATCTCGCCCGCCCCGGACAGGAAGGCCATGAGCTGCGGGGCGGGATAGGCGACCTCCAGCCCGAAGAGATGCAACCGGAACTCCTCCGCAAACAGATAGACCGCGCTGTCGGACAGCTGCAAGAAGCCATCCCACTTCGTCAGCCCCGACCGGAAGAACGGGACGGCCAGCGCGATGCGCAGGGCCAGTTGGGTGAGCGAGGCGGGAAACCGCGCCAGGAAGCCGTCGGCACGTGCGATGCATCGCGGCAGGAAAGAAAGTGCGGTTTCACTCATGATCCCGTCTCCACAAAAGGGGCATCGAGAACGCCGACCACAGCGCCCAAGGTGAACAACGCGAGCAAAGTGCCGCCGAGGTCGAAATCGGGCGCATCGTGATATCCGGCCGCGGCGGCTTCGATCACGGACCCTCCGTCGCGGAGGCGGCCGAGAAAGGCGAAGCCTCCCTGAGGCAGGCGATGTATCAGCACCTCCGCGGCCGGGCGGATCACCAGCACATCCTCCGGGCACCAATCGTCCGGGCCTTCGATGGCGCCGTCCTGCTGATGCGCCATCCAGATGGAGGCGACAGGATAAGCCGAACGCACGAGCCGCACTGAGGGATGAACAACGAGCTGCAGCCCGGCCAGGCGCTCGGCCGACAAGGGCCCGAGCGCTGCGGCATCGAGCGCCACCGCCTCCGCGGCGTGGAAGGCCTGGGAGAATGCCACTTCCAGCCGGGCCACATCGGCAAGGTAAGGGACAGCTGCCGCGGGCTCGAAGCCCTCGATGAAATCGGGGAAGTAGTCGCCATAGGTCATCAGGAGCGGCGAGCGGGGCTTGTTGGCAGCGACAAAGATGCGCGCCATGGCGCGGAAGAATTCCGTGCCGACGAGACACGCGCAGACCGGAAAGCGCGCGGAGAGCGCGTCGATCAGCCCGACCATCACGTTGTTGCGGTAGACGGCGAAGCGCCGCGCATCCGGCCGCCCGCCAGGCCCCCCCACGCCGGCCGGCACAGGAGCGTCCGGATCGAGGAGGGCCGCGCCGAAGGCCCGCTGCGTCTCAGAGAGCGTGGGCGACATGGCGGCCCCCCTGCCCGGCGCACGCAGACGCCAGCCGCGCCATCGCGGCTTCGGCCCGTTCGGCCTCGGCGTGCAGAACTGGCCACAAGGGCACGTCATTGTCCCATTCGATGAGCGTCGGCACGGGGCCGAGGCGCGCGATCACATGGGCGTAGAGATCCCACACGGGGGCCGCGACAGGACTATCGTGCGCATCGATCAGGAGCCGCGCGCCCGCATCGTCCACGGCCTCGGCAGCGCCGGCGAGATGGATCTCCCCCACATGGGCCAGCGGGAATGCGTCGAGATAGGCGATGGGATCATAGCCATGGTTGGTGGCGGACACCGCCACGTTGGCGACATCGAGGAGCAGGCCGCAGCCGGTGCGCGCCGCTATCTCGGCGAGGAAGTCCACCTCCGGGATCGTGCTCTCGGCGAACACCACATAGGTGGAAGGATTTTCCAGCAGCATGCGCCGGCCGAGGCGCGCCTGGACCTGATCCACATGATCGCAGACCCGGGCCAGGGCCTCGTCGGTATAAGGCAACGGCAGGAGATCGTTCAGGAAGCTCGCCTCGTGCGTGGACCAGGCGAGATGCTCGGAGAACAGGCCCGGCTCGAAGCGCTCGATCAGCCGCTGCAGGCGGCCAAGATGATCGAGGTCCAGCGGCCGATCCGCGCCGATGGACAGGCCCACGCCGTGCAGCGAGAGCGGATAGCATTCGCGGATCGCCTGAAGATGGCGCAAGGGCGGCCCGCCGGCGCCCATGTAGTTTTCGGCGTGCACCTCGAAGAAGCCGATGGGCGGCGCCGTCGCCAGGATCTCGCGATAGTGCTGCGGCTTCAGCCCCACCCCCGCATGCGGCGGCACCTGCGCGCAGACGGGGAAGGACGCAGGAGTGTCGGCGGACATCGTGGTCTCCGTGTTCAGGTGTGGGCGGGAGCCGCGTCCGCCCCCTCCGTGAAGGGGACGGCAGCGTGTTCGAGCAACTGACCTCCTCCGCGCGCGTTCAGGGCGCGGATGCTCAGGTCTTGGGAACGTCGCGGGTCAGCGCCTCCAGCGAACCCGTGCGATCGCCGGGGACCTTCATGGTCGCGCAGGTACCCTGGGGCACGAGCTTCCAGGCGTTGCCTTGGTAGTCCACCTTGGAGGTGCCGGCGCAGGTGGTGCCGGGCCCGGCGGCGCAGTCGTTCTGCCCCTTGAGGGCGATGCCGAAGCACTTCTCCTTGGCGACGTCCTGGGCGGTCGCCGGCTGGGCAAGGAGCAGAGCAGCCGTGGCCAATGCGCCGGCAAGGCTCGTTATGGTGGCGATGGTGCGTGAATCAGACATGTCTTTTCTCCCGAGGTTATGAAGAGTTTCAGATACGTGGCGCGCGACGCGTCACTTGGTGTTCAGTTCCTTCGCCGGGATGTCCTTGATCTTCGGCCACTCCACGTTCGCCTTGGCGATATTGCCGGGCACGTCCTGGGCCCACTTCTTCGCCACGTCGGCGTTCACGTTCAGATAAAGGCGCCCATCGACGACCTTCCACAGGGTGGGATCGCCCTCGAGCTTCTTGTCGAAGACGGTTCCCATGGCGCAGAAGCCGCCATAGGTGGGCACGTATTTCGCCGGATCCTTCACGAACAGGTCCTTGTGCGCGGCCGAGGCGAAATTGTATCGGCCGCCTTGATACTCGGCGGAGATCTGCTCCGATCCCTTCACTGGCTTGGCGTCCGTGAAATAAGCGACGGGGTCGTAGCCTTGCAGCATCAATCCGGTCTGATCGACATTGAGCTCGACGGTGGCCTTGGTCGGTTCGGCCGCGTGTGACGGGAACGCCCCGCCAAAGACGCCGGACATCGCCACGATGGCGACGGCTGCGGAGAATGAGAGAAACGTCCTGCGACGGGAAGAAATGGTGACCACGGAGGGCTCCTCGTATCCTGTCGTACCGCTGGAGCATTCGGGCGGCGGCTAAACCACCATGTCCGAAGGAGCGGCACATGGATTAGTCATCTGAGCTCCTCGCTGGTTACATCGCTCGCGACACCGTGAACTCTACCGTGTGACAGCGGGCGACGCCGCGCGCACGTGCATTGCGAAATACTTGCGTCTGGAGTGCTTTTTCACGGTGGCGTCTGTAACGGACAACGCGTCCACGTGACTCACCTCATGTCGGGCTTGCGCGGCGAGCTTCATGACGAAGCGCGGTGACGGGATCGAGCCGGCCGAACAGAGGGAAGTGAAATGTCTTCAATCAAGACGTCTAGCGCGCTTGCCATGATGGTTGTGGCGGGAGGGCTGGTTGCGGCCGCGCCTGCGCTCGTGAGCCCTGCCTTCGCCGCTTGTGCGCCCGCCTCGGCCAAATGCGGTGCGGGAAAGAAGCAGACGCCGTGTTCGGCCAAATGCGGCGCGGGCAAGACGCAGGCGCCGTGCGCTGCCAAGTGCGGCGCTGCAAAGAAGTCTGCGCCCTGCGCCGCAAAGTGTGGTGCCGCGAAGTGATCCGAACTGCCTCTCCGGCATGATCGGGGCGGCAACACAATAGCAGGTGCAAGGATAGATCAGCTCAGGCGCTGCCGCGGCAGCGCCTGAGCCATTCGCACGAGAGACGTCGATGACAGATTCGGATGACTTCATACTCGCGATGCTGCCGGCCGATCGGCGGGAACGACTCACCACTGCCGCTGACACCTTGTTTTCGGTGCTGTCAGAGGCGGCGAATGAGGGGCGTCATTTCCTAGTCGATCTGATTGGGAAAGCGCCCTTTACTCAGTGGTCCCACTATCCGGAAGAAGATGTCCACGATACCGATACTGAGGTGGTCCCCGAAAATCGGACAGGGAGTTAAGCTTGGTTCGGCCTGACGGAAGGACGAGCCCGATGACCGGGAAGAGGAAGCGTTATTCAGCGCAGTTCAAGGCGAAGGTGGCCCTGGAGGCGC
>NZ_JAIVFN010000090.1 GCF_030015065.1 Xanthobacter autotrophicus
CCCCTGCCACAACCCCCTCAATAGGTTGCCTGTGGGCCACCCACTCGCCGACTCCGCTCAGGTCCGGGCGAAAGCGACCCCAACGCGCCCGACTCGGGTCTTCGTCCAGCCTCCCGCCCCAAAACACCAACGCCCCCGCACCGGGCCACCGGTGCGAGGGCGCGTGTGCGCCGGAGCCGATCCGGCTCCGGCCTCTGCGCTTGAGCGACCCGCTCCTACCCGTCCACGTCCAGCCCCAGCGCCACCCGGCCGGTGAAAAGCGCCTGCTCGTCGGCGCGCAGCGGGTGGAAGCGGGCGCCCTGCACGTCGCGGAAGGCGCGCTCCAGGCCCAGGTCCCGATAGAAGGAGGCGCCGCCCACCACTTCCATGGCCCGCTCCACCGTCTCAATGGCGCCGCGGCCGGCCAGGGTCCGGGCGGTCATGACCCGGCTGGTGGTCTCGGGTCCCGGCATCGCTCCACCGGCCATGCGCACCATGGCGTCGAGGGCGAGGCCGGCCATGGCATGGGCATTCTCCATGGCGCCGACGCGGGCGGGCAGGCCGGTGTCGAAGCCGCGGCGGCGGCCGATCTCCAGCGCCGTCGCCCGCGCCCCGTCGGCCACCCCCATGTAGGCCGAATAGATGATGGGGAAGGCGATCATGCTGATGGTGTGGAACAGCAGGTGCCACTTGCCCTGCGGCCGCCGCCCCGCGATGGAGGCCGCGGGCACGAACACGTCGCGCAGCAGCACGTCGTGGGAGCCGGTGCCGCGCATGCCCATCACGTGCCAGGTGTCCAGCACCGTCACCCCCGGCGCCGTGAAGGGCACGGCGAAGTGCAGCACCGTGGGGCCGGCCTCCGGGTCGTCATGGACCGCGCTGGTCATCAGCAGGTCGCCGGCCGGGCAGCCGCTGGAGAAGACCTTGCGCGCATTGATGCGGAAGCCTCCCTCGCAGGGGGTGGCGGTGCCCTCGCTGCGCAGCCAGTCCGAGCCGCCGCTGGAGACCAGCACGAGGTTTTCGGCCGCCACCCGCTTCAAGAGGCCGTCCGTGGGCGCGTTCTGGTGGCGCCAGCGCCAGGCGGCGGTGGCCACCAGGTGTGAGTGCATGGAGAAGGCGAGCGCGGTGGAGCCGCACTGCGCTCCCAGGCGGCGGACCACCTGGCAGATGTCGGCGACGCCGGCGCCCCCGCCGCCGAACTCCTCCGGCACCAGCGCCTTGAAGAAGCCCTCGGCCTTCAGCTTCTGGAAGGTGTCGGAGACGAAGCTCTCGTGCGCATCGTGCTCGGCGGCATGCGCGCCGATTTCGTCGGCGGTATTATCGACCTGCGCAAGCCAATCGGTCCTGACGGGTTCAATCGCTGCTTGAATCGCTGCAGACATTTCCATCCTCCGGCGGTTTTCATAGCCCTTGCCTGGAGATGGATAATGCCCAATTCTGGCGGCCTCGTGCTAGTTCAGGAACTGAAGCGGGCCAATACAGAAAATGAACTTGGCCGCCATGCCCCGAAGGCGTAACCTGCTGTCTCGGGTTTTCTGAAGCACGCGCCGATCGGATCGGTCCGTTCTCTCCGGATCGCACTCCAGAGGAAATGATGACGCAAGGCAGCTACAGGCAGTTCTGTCCGGTGGCCATGGCGGCGGAGATCCTCTGCACGCGCTGGACGGTGGTGCTGCTGCGCGAGATGGTAGCGGGATCCACCCGCTTCAACGACCTGCGGCGCGGCGTTCCGCGCATGTCGCCGGCGCTGCTGTCGCAGCGGCTGAAGGAGCTGGAGGCGGCCGGCATCGTCTATCGCGCGGCCTCGCGCACCGAGACCGGCATCTTTGAATACCGCCTCACCGCCGCCGGGGAGGAACTGGGGCCGCTGGTGGAGGCCTTCGGCGTCTGGGGGCAGCGCTGGGTGGAGACGGAGCTGTCGCTGCAGCATCTCGATGTCTCGCTGCTGATGTGGGACATGCGCCGCAACCTCGATCCCACACCCATGCCGAAGCGGCGCAGCGTCATCAAGTTCCTGTATCCGGAGCTGTCGGCGGCGCAGCGCTCATGGTGGCTCATGGTGGAGCCGCAGGTGGACGTGGATTTGTGCAGCGTCGATCCCGGCTTCGACGTGGATCTCTACGTGGCGAGCGACCTCAGGACCATGACCGCGATCTGGATGGGCCTCGACACCGTGCGCGCGGCGCTGGACGAACGGCGCCTGACGCTCACCGGAGAACCCGCGCTGGCCGCCAACATGCAGGCCTGGCTCGGCCTCAGCCCCTTCGCCAAGACGCGCAAGAAGGTAGCATAGGAGCGGGGGCCTCCCCCTTGCCATCCTCCCTGCCCCCTGCCATATAGCCCTCGGGAGGTTGGCGGTGGACGAGCCACTCGCCAACCGGGTCAGGTCCGGAAGGAAGCAGCCCCAACGAGCCCGGTCTCGGGTCTTCGTCCAGCCTCCCACCCTTCGCACAATCGAAGCGCACGACCGAAGCCGGGCTGAACGCCGCGGGGCACATCTCCCGCCGCGTCACGGCCAGGCCTGACGGCGGGAGGCGAGGGGCCGTGCCGCGCTCCTTCACCCCTGTGAATTGCCGCGCCCCGGTCGCAATCCGGTTCGGATTGGGGGATAGAGACAGACGGCCCATCCCAAGGAGGCTCCCATGTGGGTTGTCGTCGTCCTCGTCCTCAGCGCCCTTGCCAAGCCGGAAGCGGTGGTGAACCGCGACACCAGCTATCCCACCGAGGATGCCTGCAAGGCCGCCATCGCCAGGAACGTGCCCGCCCGGCTCGATGCCAAGCACAAGGAAGCCGTAGAGCAGGGCTACCGGCGCTACATCTGCGTGCGCGTTCCCGCGCCCGAGACGCCCAAGCCTGAAGCTCCGAAGACTGAAGCCCCCAAGGCCAAGTAGGGCACGCCGGGACCGGGCATGGCCCAGGCCTGCCGCGCGCCCCGCAATCAACAGACCGGCATCGCGAGCCGGCCCTTTCCGGCCGGCGCCCATCGACGTGGGCGTGCCGGATGCTATGTATGATGTGTCGGACGGCAGGTTCCGACACATCATCGTCAGGCAGGCCGGCTTCATGAGCGAGGATACGCGCGCGCACCAGGACGACGACGGGCCGGGGCTTGATCTCGGCACGCCGGCCGGTACGCCGCAGGCGAAGGCTGCGCCGCAGGCTGCCGAGCCCACCGCCGGCCCTGCGCCGGCCCCCGCCGCCTATCGCGTGCTGGCCCGCAAGTACCGCCCTCAGAATTTCACGGACCTCATCGGCCAGGAGGCCATGGTCCGCACCTTGAGGAACGCCTTTTCATCCGGGCGCATCGCACAGGCCTATATCCTCACGGGCGTGCGCGGCGTGGGCAAGACCACCACCGCCCGCATCCTCGCCCGCGCGCTCAACTACGAGCCCATGGACGGGGGCGCGGGCGGGCCGAGCCTCGATCTGTCGGTCATGGGCAGGCAGTGCCGCGACATCATCGAATCGCGCCACGTGGACGTGATGGAGATGGACGCGGCCTCCAACACCTCCATCAACGACATCCGCGAGATCATCGAGAGCGCGCGCTACCGCCCGGTGATGGCGCGCTACAAGGTCTACATCATCGACGAAGTGCACATGCTCTCCACGGCGGCCTTCAACGGCCTGCTGAAGACGCTGGAGGAGCCGCCGGAGCATGTGAAGTTCATCTTCGCCACCACCGAGATCCGCAAGGTGCCGGTCACCGTGCTCTCGCGCTGCCAGCGCTTCGACCTGCGGCGCGTGGAGGCGGGCGAACTGGCCGCGCACCTTGCCGGCATCTGCGCCAGGGAAGGCGTCACCATCGAGCCGGAGGCCCTCGCCATCGTGGCGCGGGCGGCGGAAGGCTCGGTGCGCGACAGCCTCTCTTTGCTCGACCAGGCCATCGCCCATGGCGGCGGCACGGTGGGCGCGGAAGAGGTGCGACGGCTGCTGGGCCTCGCCGACAAGGGGCGCGTCATCGACCTGTTCGAAGCGCTGATGAAGGGCGAGATGGCCCGCGCCCTCGGTGAATTCCGCGACCAGTACGATTCCGGCGCCGACCCGGCGGTGATCCTCACGGATCTCGCCGAATTCACCCACCTCGTCACCCGCCTCAAGATCGTGCCCGACGCGGCCGAGGATGCGGCGCTGGTGGAGGCGGAGCGGGTGCGCGGGCTTCAGATGGCGCAGGGCCTGTCCATGCGGGTGCTGGCGCGGGCGTGGCAGATGCTCACCAAGGGCATCGGCGAGGTGCAGCAGGCGCCCAAGCCCGCCCAGGCGGCGGAAATGGTGCTGGTGCGCCTCGCCTATGCCACCGACCTGCCCACCCCGGACGAAGCCCTGCGGCGCCTGAAGGACGAGCCCGTCGCCGATGCGCCGGCCCCGCCGTCCACCCCCTTAGGGGGCGGTGGAGGCGGTGGAGCACGGCTGTCCCTGGCTCCCCGTCCCGCCG
Source organism: Xanthobacter autotrophicus (assembly GCF_030015065.1). Classification (GTDB taxonomy): domain Bacteria; phylum Pseudomonadota; class Alphaproteobacteria; order Rhizobiales; family Xanthobacteraceae; genus Xanthobacter; species Xanthobacter autotrophicus_D. The sequence goes on from NZ_JAIVFN010000090.1 coordinate 4,415, forward strand.
AGGCGCGCCCGCAGATGCGCGCGACGCCCAGCCCCGTGGCCGTGGCCGCGCCGGCGGAAGGCCCACGCCTTTCCAGCCTCGCCGACGTGGCGCAGCTCGCCTCCGCCAGGCGCGACCTGGCCCTGAAGCACGCGATCGAAACGGCGCTGCGCCCGGTGCATGTGGAGGATGGCCGCATCGAGGTGGCGGTCGTGCCCGGCGCTCCGGCGAGCGTGATCCAGGACCTGTCCCGCAAGCTCTCCGAATGGACCGGCCGGCGCTGGCTGGTCTCCACCTCCTCGAAGGCCGGCGGGCCGACGCTGGCGGAGGAGCACGCCGCCGTGCGCGCCGAGCGCGAGGAGGGCATCAAGGCCCATCCGCTGGTGGCCGCCGTGCTGGCCCGCTTCCCCGGCGCCGAGGTGGTGGACGTGCGCACCCGCGAGGAGGCGCCCATCGACGCCGAGGTCCTCGCCCCCTCGGAGGAGGACCTTTATGCCGGCCCCGGCCCGGACGACGAGATCGAGTTCTGAAACACCCGCGCGGGCGGCCGGGCAAGGCCGCCGCGCGGGCCCCCACCATTTGAAGGAGAGATGAGGCCATGCGCGACCTGATGGGGATGATGAAGCAGGCCAAGGAGCTTCAGGAGCGCATGCAGCAGATGCAGGCGGAGCTGGAGCAGACCGAGGTGGAAGGCGCCTCCGGCGGCGGCCTCGTCACCGTGCGGGTCACCGCCAAGGGCGAGTGCAAGGCCGTGCGCATCGACCCCTCGCTGGCGAAGCCGGACGAGGTGGAGATCCTGGAGGACCTCGTCGTCGCCGCCCTGGGGGATGCCCGCGTCAAGGCGGAACGGGTGATGCAGGAAAAGATGAAGAGCCTCACCGGCGGCCTCGCCCTGCCACCGGGGTTGAACCTGTTCTGAGGGGGCTTTTCCACCGCGGGCGGCGGCGCCTGATTACCTCATCGTGACAGCGCCCCATTGCTCGGCTAGAGCCGGATGCTATTCGACGTCATCGCGTTGCGATGGCGTCGAATAGCTGAATCCGTCTCTGTTCAATAGTTTAGAGGGCGATTCACCGTCTGGGGGTGTGCCCCGAATCCGAAGGAGAGCCCATGGCTGCCGCCGCACCGCAGGGAATGAGCGAGACCATCGCCCGCATCATCGCCGCCGAGATCAGCGCCCGCCCGGCGCAGGTCAGCGCGGCCGTGTCCCTCATCGACGAAGGCGCCACCGTCCCCTTCATCGCCCGCTACCGCAAGGAGGTCACGGGCGGCCTCGACGACACCCAGCTGCGCACCCTGGAAGAGCGCCTGTCCTACCTGCGCGAGCTGGAGGCGCGGCGCGCCGCCGTGCTGTCCTCCATCGACGGGCAGGGCAAGCTCACGGGCGAGCTGCGCGGCAAGATCGACGCCGCCACCACCAAGGCGGAGCTGGAGGACCTCTACCTCCCCTACAAGCCCAAGCGCCGCACCAAGGCGGAGATCGCCCGCGAGAAGGGGCTGGGACCGCTGGCCGAGGCCATCCTCGCCGACCGCTCCATCGCCCCCGCCGAGCGCGCGGCGGCCTTCCTCAACGAGCAGGTGACGGACATCAAGGCCGCCCTCGACGGGGCGCGGGACATATTGGTCGAGACCTTCGCCGAGAATGCGGAGCTGGTGGGCCGCCTGCGCGCACACCTGAAGGCCAATGCCGTGATCAAGGCCAGGGTGGCCGAGGGCAAGGAGGAGGCCGGCGCCAAATTCCGCGACTATTTCGACCATTCGGAAAAATGGGCGACCGCCCCCAGCCACCGCGTGCTCGCCATGCTGCGCGGCCGCAACGAGGAGATGCTGACCCTCGATCTGGTGATGGACGAGGACGCCACCACCCCGGTGAAGCCCACCGAACGCATCGTGGCGGAAGCCTTCGGCATTCCCCTCGCCAATGGCGCGCCGGCCGACGGCTTCCTCCTGGAGGTGGCGCGCTGGGCGTGGCGGGTGAAGCTCTCCCTCCACCTCACCGTGGAGTTGATGGGCGAGATGCGCGAGCGGGCGGAAGAAGAAGCCATCCGCGTCTTCGCCCGCAACCTCAAGGATCTGCTGCTCGCCGCCCCCGCCGGCTCGCGCGCCACCATGGGCCTCGACCCCGGCATCCGCACCGGCGTGAAGGTGGCGGTGGTGGACGGCACCGGCAAGCTCATTGCCACCTCCACGGTCTATCCGTTCCAGCCGCGCAACGACGTGCAGGGGGCGAGCGCGGCGCTGGCACACCTCATCCGCCAGCACAAGGTGGAGCTGATCGCCATCGGCAACGGCACCGCGAGCCGCGAGACCGACAAGCTGGTGGCGGATCTCCTCGGCATGCTGCCGCCGCCGCACCCCATCAAGGTTGTGGTGAGCGAGGCCGGCGCCTCGGTCTATTCCGCCTCCGCCACGGCGGCGGCGGAGATGCCGGACATCGACGTGTCCCTGCGCGGCGCCGTCTCCATCGCCCGGCGGTTGCAAGATCCGCTGGCGGAGCTGGTGAAGATCGAGCCCAAGGCCATCGGCGTCGGCCAATACCAGCACGACGTGGACCAGGCCCGCCTCGCCAAAGCCCTCGACGCGGTGGTGGAGGATGCGGTGAACGCCGTGGGCGTGGATCTCAACACCGCATCCGCGTCGCTGCTGGCGCGCGTGTCGGGCCTCGGCGCCTCGCTGGCGGAGGCCATCGTCGCCCATCGCAATACGGTGGGGCCGTTCAAGACCCGCAAGGAATTGCTGAAGGTCGCCCGCCTCGGCCCGAGGACGTTCGAGCTGTCCGCCGGCTTCCTGCGCATTGCGGAGGGGGCGGAGCCGCTCGATGCCTCCGCCGTGCATCCGGAAGCCTATGACCTCGCCAAGAAGATCGTCGCCGCCTGCGGGCGCGACGTGCGCGCGCTCATGGGCGACACGGCGGCGCTGAAGGCGCTGGACCCGCGCGCCTTCGTGGACGAGCGCTTCGGCCTGCCCACGGTGCGCGACATCCTCTCCGAGCTGGAAAAGCCCGGCCGCGACCCGCGCCCGCAGTTCAGGACCGCCACCTTCGCCGAGGGGGTCCACGAAATGAGCGACCTCAAGCCCGGCATGGTGCTGGAAGGCACGGTGACCAACGTGGCCGCCTTCGGCGCCTTCGTGGACATCGGCGTGCACCAGGACGGGCTGGTCCACGTCTCGGCCCTGGCGGACCGGTTCGTGAAGGACCCCCACGAGGTGGTCAAGGCCGGCGACGTGGTAAAGGTGCGCGTGGTGGAGGTGGATGTGAAGCGCAAGCGCATTGCCCTCTCCATGCGCAAGGACGACGCGGGCGGGCGGCCCCCTGCGGGCCGGCCGCAGGAACCGCGCCCGAATGAAGGCCGTCGAGACCCCCCACCCAAGGAGAGGCCCGCCCAGGGCGCCTTCGGGGCCGCGCTGGCCGATGCCCTGCGGCGCAAGGGCCAGTAGACTGCGCTGAGCCTGCCTGCAGTCGGGACCGGACAGGCGAGCTGGATGCAGAAACACGAAGGCCGGGCATGGCCCGGCCGTTCAAATCTTGCGCCCGTTCATTGGTGAAAATACCGCAGGGGCACCCCGGCCCCGGCACAAGGTGGCGTCAGCGCCCCGCGTGCACGCGGGCGAGACGCGGCACCAGCCGGGTCAGGCGGATGCGGCGGCCGCGCGGCGGCTCGTCCTTGTCGCTCATCAGCATCACGGCGAAGCCCATCTGCACGCTGCCGAAGGTGACGCCGAGGGCCAGAGTCAGCACGGCCAGCGCCAGCGGCCCGTCCGCAGACGTGCGGAAGAGGGTGCCCAGGTGCGCCACGTCGAAGGCGGCGAGCAAGGCGACGAAGACCGCGGCCACGCCGACCCCGATGGCCGCGTGCCGCAGCAGGAAACGGACGAGAAACGGCATCGCAAGGCCTCCCCTCATGAACGCACGGCAAACGAAACGCCGGACGAGACTTCATGTCGGATGCGACGGAACAGCCCGGAGGGCTTTTCAGTTTCGCAATGGGGATGCTCTCACGCGCCTTTGATGGCGGCAAGCCTTCCCGCGCCGGCACAAAGTCGCAGGAATGCCCCATGTCAAGGTGACGGGGTCAAGGCGGCAGGGCGCAGGATGTGACAGGCTTTTATCGCTTCCGGCCCCGCCGATGGCGGGCGCCGGGGATCAAGGCAACAACGGGAGGCAGCAGATGACGAAGCTCGAAAAGGCGAATCGTCTCGTGGTGGTGTGCGACGGTGCGAAGGCCATCCTTCTGGCCGATGCCGGCATCGCCCCCGCGCCCAAGCTCAGCGTGGTGGAAAGCTTTGCCGAGCCTCACTCCGGCACGGCCGAGCTCGGCACCGACCGCCCCGGCCGCGTGCACGAATCCGCCACCACCGCGCGCAGCGCCGTGGAGGAGACCGACCTCCACGCCCAGGCCGAAGCCGCCTTCCTCGGCCGCCTCGCCGAGCGGCTCGGGGTGCTGGTGGCCGCCGGCACGGTGCCTCAGCGCATCCTCCTCGTGGCGCCACCCAAGGCGCTGGGCACCCTGCGCGATGCCTTGAGCGCCAAGGTGAAGGGCCTCGTCGATGGGGAAATCCCCAAGGACCTCGTCAAGCTGCCCGTGGACGAGATCGGCCGCCACATCGCCACCTGAGCCTACCCCCGGAACCGATCCGGCGGGCCGCAGCGTTCGGCGAACAGGGTCGGAACGCGAACGGTGAATCATGTCGCTGATCCAGTCGAGATCGCTTTCCCCCTGCGCCGTGTCGCGGCTTCGGCTTCTTGCCTGCCTCGTGCTGGTGGGGGGCGTTGCCGCGGTTGGAAGCGCCGTCACGGCGCCCGCCATCCCCGGCTGGTACCAAGGCCTTCAGAAGCCCCCATGGACGCCGCCCAACGCCGCCTTCCCCATCGCCTGGACTCTCCTCTACCTGATGATGGCCCTGACCCTCCACCGGCTGTGGGACCGCGTGGCGCCCTCGCCGGCGCGGCGCGCGGCCATCGCCCTCTTCCTCGGCCAGCTCGCGCTGAATGCCCTTTGGTCCCCTGTGTTCTTCGCGCTCAGGATGCCGTTGGCGGGTCTTGCCATCATCCTTGCCCTGCTGGTCGTGCTGGCACTGGCCATGCGCGCCGCCTTCCGGCTCGACCGCGCGGCCGGATGGCTGCTGGTGCCCTATCTGGCCTGGGTGTGCTACGCCTCCACGCTGAACGCGGCCATCGTCGTCCTCAACTGACGTGCCGCCGCCGCGTCCTCGAGGTCTGCCATGCTCCACTGGTCCATCTATCTCTTCATCCCGCTGGCTCTGGCCCTCGTGGCGGGTGTGCTCTTCCTCGGCCTGTTCAATTTCGCGTCCGGCGGCTCGCCCCAGCGCTCCCAGCGCCTGATGCAGCTGCGGGTGCTGTTCCAGTTCCTCGCCATCATCCTTGTCATGGTCACCATCTTCGCCATGGGGCGGTAGGAATTGGGGCGGTAGGAATTGGGCCGGCAGGAACCGGGACGGCAGTGATCGGGCGGTCGTCTGGGCACGGAAACGGAACACCGGGGGAACGCGGCACGCCATGGTCAAGCTGAACAAGATCTACACCCGCACCGGCGACGACGGCACCACCGGGCTCGGCACCGGCGCGCGGGTCGCCAAGTACGACCTGCGGGTGGATGCCTATGGCGCGGTGGATGAAACCAACGCCGCCATTGGCGTCGCCCGCCTGCATCTCGCCGGCGAGGCCGCCCTCGATGCCATGCTCATGCGGGTGCAGAACGACCTGTTCGATCTCGGCGCCGACCTGTGCGTGCCCCCCGGCGCGGACGAGGCGCCCGGATCGGCGCTGCGCATCGTGCCCGAGCAGGTGACCCGGCTGGAAGCGGACATCGACACCCTCAACGCCGAGCTGTCTCCCCTCACATCCTTCATCCTCCCGGCGGGCACGGCGGCATCGGCGCACCTGCATTTCGCCCGCACCGTCTGCCGGCGGGCGGAGCGAATCATGGTGGAGCTGTCGCACCAGCCGGACGCAACGGTGGGCCGGCCCGCCATCCAGTATGTGAACCGCCTGTCGGACCTGCTGTTCGTGGCCGGCCGCTACGCCAATGCCCGCGGCGCCGCCGACGTGCTCTGGGTGCCGGGCGCGAGCCGCGCCTGAAACAGGGTCCCGCCGCCAGCCGTGGCGAAGGGGCCAGGCCAGGGCGCCGCCCCGACGAAGGGGTGACACCGGCGCCCCCGGTTGGCGCGGCGCAAGCCGCCGGTCCCGCGCGCGCCATCATGCCGCCGCATTTTCTGCCCCGCCCCCGGTGTCCATTGCATTGAAAAATGCTTTACGCTTCAGGGCACGGGCGCGGACGGGGCGCCCTGCGGAAGGCCTTGGCCATGTTTGTTCCCATCGCCGATGCGAACCCCCTGGAGCATGTGAGGCGCCCTTACGTCACCTGGGCGCTGCTGGCGCTCAACCTGTTCGTCTTCGTGGCGCTCCAGCATGGCGCGTTCGGCGAGGTGAGCGAGGCCGGCGTGCTCGCCTTCGGCGCCATTCCGGCGGTGGTCAGCGGCGAAGCCGTGCTTCCGGAGGGCTATGCGCGCCTGCCGGCACCCCTCAGCCTCGTGACCTACATGTTCCTGCATGGCGGCTGGCTGCACCTCATCGGCAACATGGCCTTCCTGTTCGTGTTCGCCGACAATGTGGAAGACGCGCTCGGCCACTGGCGCTTCCTGGTCTTCTACCTCCTGTGCGGCATCCTGGCCGGGATCGCCCACGTGGTGGCCGACCCCGCCTCCGAGGCGCCCCTGGTGGGGGCGTCCGGCGCGGTGGCGGGGGTGATCGCCGCCTATCTGGTCCTGCACCCCAACATCCGGCTGTGGGCGCTGGTGCTCATGAAGATCCCGCTCAGGGTACCGGCCTACTGGGCCATCGGCGCATGGTTCGCGCTGCAGGTCTGGCAGATCCTGGCGAGCAGCGACCATGACACCGCCTGGTGGGCCCATGTGGGTGGCTTCCTCGCCGGAGCGGCGCTGGTGACGGTGATGCGCCGGCCGGGGGTGGCGCTTCTGGATCGCGATCCCTCCGGGGTACCGAGCCGGCCGGAGCCCCGCAAGAGCGAACCGTGACCGGCGCACGCCCCTTCGGGTTTGGCGAGGCCCGCAAGAGCGGGCGTTGACACACTTTCCGGCCACTCTTACGTTGCCGGCCCACACAAAATGCTGCAATGCAGGGAAGACGCGGAAGACTTGGAGACCGGAGCGACTTTTCGACCGCCGGTCGATATTTCGGGAACGGGGAGCACGCCTCTATGAAGATCCTGGTGCCCGTTAAGCGGGTGGTGGATTACAACGTAAAAGTACGGGTGAAGTCGGACGGTTCGGGCGTGGAGCTTGCAAACGTCAAGATGTCCATGAACCCGTTCGACGAGATCGCAGTGGAAGAGGCCCTGCGCCTGAAGGAGGCCGGCAAGGCCACCGAGGTGATCGCCGTCTCCATCGGCCCGGCCCAGGCCTCCGAGACCCTGCGCACGGCGCTGGCCATGGGCGCCGACCGCGGCATCCTGGTGAAGACCGACGCCACGGTGGAGCCGCTCGCCGTCGCCAAGATCCTCAAGGGCGTGGTGGGCGAGGAAACCCCCGGCCTCGTCATCCTCGGCAAGCAGGCCATCGACGACGACTGCAACCAGACCGGCCAGATGCTCGCCGCCCTGCTGGGCTGGCCCCAGGGCACCTTCGCCTCCAAGGTGGTGCCCGAGGACGGCTCGGTGCTGGTGACCCGCGAGATCGACGGCGGCCTGCAGACCGTGAAGCTCAACGGCCCGGCCATCGTAACGACGGACCTGCGCCTCAACGAGCCGCGCTATGCCTCGCTGCCCAACATCATGAAGGCGAAGAAGAAGCCCATCGCCGAGAAGACGCCCGACGATTACGGCGTCGATGTCTCGCCGCGCCTCACCGTGCTCTCCACCGCGGAACCCGCGGGCCGCAAGGCGGGCGTGAAGGTGGGCTCGGTGGCCGAGCTGGTGGCGAAGCTCAAGGACGAGGCGGGGGTGATCTGATGGCAACTTTGCTGCTCGCCGAACACGACAATTCGGCTCTCAACGGCGTCACCGCCAAGGCGCTCACCGCCGCCGCCGCCCTCGGAGGCCCGGTGCACGTGCTGGTCGCCGGCCAGGGGGCGCAGGCCGTCGCCGACGCGGCCGCCAAGCTCTCCGGCGTGGAGAAGGTGCTCCTCGCCGACGACGCGCTCTATGCCCATCGCCTCGCCGAGCCGCTCGCCGCGCTCATCGTGTCCCTGGCCCCGGCCTATGACGCCATCGTCGGCCCCTCCACTGCGGTGGCCAAGAACGTGCTGCCGCGCGTGGCCGCCCTGCTGGACGTGATGCAGGTGTCGGACATCATCAAGGTGGTGGCCCCCGACACGTTCGAGCGTCCCATCTATGCCGGCAACGCCATCCAGACCGTGAAGTCGGGTGACGCGAAGAAGGTGATCACGGTGCGCACCGCCTCCTTCGCCGCCACGCCCGAGGGCGGCTCGGCGGCGGTGGAAGCCGTCGCGGCGGTGGCCGATCCCGGCGTCTCCAGCTTCGTGGAGGAGGCCATCGCGGCCTCCGACCGTCCGGAGCTGACGGCGGCGAAGATCATCGTCTCCGGCGGCCGCGCGGTCGGCTCGCGCGAGAAGTTCGCCGAGCTGATCGAGCCGCTGGCCGATGCGCTGGGCGCCGCGGTGGGCGCCTCGCGCGCGGCGGTGGATGCGGGCTACGCCCCCAATGACTGGCAGGTGGGCCAGACCGGCAAGGTGGTGGCGCCCGAGCTCTATATCGCGCTCGGCATTTCCGGCGCCATCCAGCATCTCGCCGGCATGAAGGACTCCAAGGTCATCGTCGCCGTCAACAAGGACGAGGAGGCCCCCATCTTCCAGGTGGCGGATTATGGCCTCGTCGGCGACATCAACACCGTCATCCCCGAGCTGAAGGCGGAACTCGCCAAGGTGAAGGGCTAGAGCATTTTCGAGCGAAGTGGGCACCGGTTCGCGTGAAGAAAATGCGATAACTCAAGAAGCTAGAGCGCGATCCGATCAGATTGCATCAATCTGATCGGCGAATCGCCCTCTCAATTCAAGACAGAGAACCTGTTGTCCGGTCGGGTTGCGGTGCAATCCGACCGGCGCGTACTCCAGGGCCAAGACGTTTTCGAGCGACTTAGGGACCATTCAACGAAGCGCGAAAATGCTCTAGAAACAGGCGGCCGGGTGCGTCCCGGCCGCTGTCATCAGGGGCGCCGGCTCCTCCCCCCGGCATCAAGGTGAAACGAGAGAATCATGCCGCTCGAGATCAAGAAGGTCGGGGTCATCGGCGCAGGCCAGATGGGCAACGGCATCGCGCACGTCTGCGCCCTCGCCGGCTATGACGTATTCCTCAATGACGCGGACCCCGACCGCATCCGGTCCGGCCTTGCCACCATCAACGGCAACATGGCCAAGCAGGTCTCCAAGGGCACGGTCACCGAGGAGGCCCGCCAGGACGCCCTGGCGCGCATCGCCGCCGCCGAGCGCACCGAGGACCTGGCCGACTGCGATCTCGTGATCGAATCGGCCACCGAGAAGGAAGAGGTGAAGCGCAAGATCTTCACCGGCCTGTGCGCCGTGCTGCGGCCCGACGCGCTGCTCGCCTCCAATACCTCCTCCATCTCCATCACCCGCCTCGCGGCCGCCACCGACCGGCCCGAGCGCTTCATCGGCATTCATTTCATGAATCCGGTGCCGCTGATGGAGCTGGTGGAGCTGGTGCGCGGCATCGCCACCGACGACGACACCTTCGAAAGCTCGAAGCAGTTCGTCACGCGGCTGCACAAGACCTATGCGGTGGCGGAGGACTTCCCGGCCTTCATCGTCAACCGCATCCTGCTGCCCATGATCAACGAGGCCATCTACACCCTGTATGAGGGCGTCGGCAGCGTGGATTCCATCGACCGGGCCATGAAGCTCGGCGCCAACCACCCCATGGGGCCGCTGCAGCTGGCCGACTTCATCGGCCTCGACACCTGCCTCGCGGTGATGCAGGTGCTGCACGAAGGCCTGGCGGACTCCAAGTATCGCCCCTGCCCGCTGCTGGTGAAATATGTCGAGGCCGGCTGGCTCGGCCGCAAGACCCAGCGCGGCTTCTACGACTATCGCGGCGAGAAGCCGGTCCCGACCCGCTGAACCATGGCGGCGCCGCCCCCTCGGGAGCGGTCGGGACGGTGGCCCAAGCAGCGGCACGGAAAACAACTCGCCCCTCCCCGCAGGCGGGAGAGGGGCTCGGGTCTCACGCCTCCACCGCCACCCCGGGCAGATCCACACGCTGCAACAGGCCCCCACCGGGCCGGTTGGCGAGGGTGAGGCGGCCGCCGTGGCGGGAGACAATCTCGTTGGCGATGGCAAGGCCCAGCCCCGCCCCCGGAATGCTGACCTGACGCGCCGGGTCCACCCGGAAGAACGGCTCGAACACCTGCCCCATCAGCGCCTCGGGGATGCCGGGGCCGTCATCCTCGATGATCAGAACCGCGCGGCCCGCCTCGGCGCTGACGGCAACCCGCGCGCCGCCGCCATGGGTCGCGGCATTCACGATCAGGTTGCGCACCGCCCGCTTCAGCGAGAGCGGACGCCCACGCACCGCCACCGGTGACGTCCCGGCCAGGCGGACCGGACGCCGCGCCTCGGCCACTTCCGCCACCACGCCCTCCACCAGATCATCGAAGCGAACCTCCTCCTCCGGGCCGCCCTCCACCTCCTCGCGCACCAGCCGGATGGCGCTGTCGGCGATGCGGTCGAGCTCTTCCAGATCGGAGAGCCAGTGCGCCCGCTCCTCGTCGTCGGCGATGAACTCGGCGCGCAGGCGCATGCGGGTGAGCGGGGTGCGCAGATCATGGGCGGCGCCGGCCACGATGCGCATGCGGCTGTCCATGGCAACCTTGAGCCGGGCCGACAGGAGGTTGATGGCGGCCGCCGCCGCGCGCACCTCGGCCGGCCCCTCCTCCGGCAGCACGGGCAGCTCGCCATCGGGACCGATGCCCCGGGCCGCCTCCTCGATGAGGGACAAGGGCTTGGTCAGCCGCCGCACCGCGATCACCACCACCAGCGTCACCCCGGCCAGCATGAAGGCCAGCCAGGTGGCAAAGCCGAAGGTGCCGCCCGGCGGGCCCGGCGGGGGCATGAGACCGAACCGCCGCTCCAGCACCAGCCAGCGCCCGTCCGCGAGACCCACGGCGGTCATGGGCGGGCCGCCGGGGCCGGGCTGGTAGACCCGCACGGGCATGGCGCGGCCGAGCCGGCCCAGCGTGTCGCCCAGCCGGCGTGTCGCCTCCCCGTCGATCTCGCCCTCCGGGGGCGCGGCCTGGATCGCCGCCCTCCCCCCGGACAGCCGGGCGTCCGACGGCACCGAGGCGGCCAGATCGGCGAGGAGGGCCACGTCCTGAGCCGCCTCGCCGATCTTCTCGAAGGGCGGCCAGTCGGGACGGGTCAGGAAGAAGGACGCGCCATTGGCGAGGGCGATCACCACCACCAGCGCCACCACCAGAAGCGCGGTGACCTGCGCGCGCAGGGTCCTCACGAGGCCTCCTCCCGGTCCACGCGCACCGCCAGCTGGTAGCCACCATTGCGCAGGGTCTTCAGGATCTGGAACGCCCCCTGGTCGCCGAGCTTGCGCCGCAGCCGGCTCACCAGCACGTCCACCGAACGATCGAACGGTCCGGCCTCGCGGCCGCGGGTGATGTCCAGCAACTGCTCGCGGGAGAGGATGCGGCCCGGCCGCTCCAGGAACGCCATCAGCAGGTCGAACTCGGCGCCGGTCAGCGCGATCTCGATGCCCTCGGCATCGGTCACGCGCCGCAACTCCGGCTCGGCGCGGAAGCGGTCGAAGCGGAACGCGTTGACGGCCACAGGCGCCGGCTCGGTCCCGCCGGTGCGCCGGAGGACGGCGCGGATGCGCGCCACCAGCTCGCGCGGATTGAACGGCTTGCCGAGATAGTCGTCGGCCCCGATCTCCAGCCCGATGATGCGGTCCACATCCTCCTTGAGGGCGGTGAGAAGGATGACCGGGATCCGCGAGCGGTTGCGCAGGGCGCGGCACAGATCGAGGCCGGACGCATCCGGCAGCATCAGGTCGAGCACCACGAAATCTATGCGCTGGGTAGCGAGCTTCTCCTCCATTTCCCGTCCGTCGCCGGCCGTGGTGACGCGGAAGCCCTGGGCTGCAAGATAGCGCCCGAGCAGTTTCCGGATTTCGAGATCGTCATCGACGACCAGTATGTGCGTAGCGCCTTCAGACTGCACCGGCGTCTCCTTTTCACCGATTCTAGCCGAGACACCGCGCCGCCGCGCCCTCCATTGCATCGAAGCGTTGCCCATGGGCGGCGAGCAACATTGCGATACAAATTCGCGCCCCGCCGACACCTTGGGACATATCCCGACCTTCGCCAGCAACGGGAGGGGATCAAGCTGCGTCCAACCTGAGAACAGACAGGAGGCCCCCTTGTCCTTCAAGCCTCTGCGCATCGAGCTTCTCGCCGGCGCCACCATTGCCCTGCTGGCGGCGGCAGGCTTCGTCGCATCCATGTCGGGTCCCGCCGTCTCGAAGACGCAGGACCGGCTGCCGCAGGCGACCTCCGCCGCCCCGATGCGCACCGCGGCGCTTGCCATGGCAGGCCAGGGCATGGAGGCTCCGCCCCCGGATGGCCCAAGGCTGCCGCCACCGGGAATGCCGGACGCGCCTGGGGCGCGGCCGCCCGGTCCTCCACATCCGCCTGGTGCAACCGGGCCACACCGCGGCCCGCTGGGTCTTGCCCGTGCCCTGGCCGCCGCAGAGACCGCCATCGGCATCCGGCCCAACCAGATGGATGCCTGGCGCGACTTCACCGACGCCCTTCAGGACGCGGTGCCGCTGCTTCCGCCGCCGCCCCCTCCCGCCGACCCCGCCGCGGCGGCTGCGCCCTTCGCCCTGATCACGGCCCTGGCAACGCGCGACGAGGAAGCCGGCAAGGCCGGCTCGCGGCTGAAGCAGGCCGTGGAAACCCTCAAAATCCGCTTGTCGCAGGCGCAGATCCAGAAGCTGGCCCAGATCGAGCCGGCTCTCCTGCCACCACCGCCTCCGCCTCCCGGCATGACGCCGCCCCCGCGCGGCGCGCCCGGCGGCCCACCCGATCGCCTCCCGCCCCGGTAGAGGCTCCAGGAAGGAGGGGAGTCTCGCCGCCCTTGATCCTCCCCTCCCCACAGCGGGCGTGCTTCTGCACGCCCGCTGTCCGCATTTGCGCACCGGGGTTTCGCCCCCGGTCATACGCCTGTCGTGCTTCGTGCAATATGTTTGTGAAAACGATTTCACGGGCTGGACGCTGTCCAGCTGCCGGCCTCAGGATCGCGCGATGGCACGCATCGTCACCATTCGCACCGTCGCTGAACGCGCCGGATGCTCCATCGCCACGGTCAGCCGCGTCATCAACCGCTCGGCGCCCACCAGCGCAGACGTGGACGCGCGCGTGCGCGCCGCCGTCGCCGAGCTGGGCTTTCGTCCGAGCGAGATCGGTCGCGCGCTGAAGACACTGCGCACCCGGACGCTGGGGGTGGTCATTCCCAGCCTCACGAATCCGGTCTTCGCCGCCTCGGTTGCCGGCATGCAATCGGCGGCGCGGGAGCGCCAGCACACGCTGCTGCTCACCGCCACCGACTATGACCCCGCCGCCGAGTCCGAGCTGGTGGAAACGCTGGTGGCCCAGAACGTGGCCGGCCTCATCCTCACCGTCGCCGACGCGGCCGAGAACGCCACTCTCGACCTGCTGGATGCGGAAGGCATCCCCTACGTCCTGGTCCACAACGAGCCGACCCGCCCCGGGCGGGCCGCCGTGTGCGTGGACAATGCGGCCGCCACCTTCGCCCTGACGCAGACCATGATCGCGGCCGGCCACCGGCGCATCGCCTATCTCGCCGGGCGCTTCGCCACCTCCGATCGCGCCCGCCGCCGCCACGAAGGCTACCGCGCCGCCATGGAAGCGGCCGGCCTTGAGCCCGAGGCCCCCCTCGAGCTCGACTATCTCGGCGATGCGCCGAGCCATGCCGAGGCCCTCGCCGGCCTCTTCCGCGCTCCGGAACCGCCCACGGCGGCGCTCTGCTCCAACGACCTGCTCGCCTTGTCGGTCGTCGGCGCCCTGCGCACGCTCGGGTTGCGCGTGCCGGACGACGTTTCCGTCGCCGGCTTCGACGGCATCGCCCTGGGCGGCGCCGTCCATCCCACCCTCGCCACGGTGGACACGCCCACACGCCTCATGGGGGAGCACGCCGTGGCGATGCTCTTCACCATGATCGAGGCGGGGGCCCCGCCCCGTGTCGAGCGCCTGCCCTTCACGCTCCGCCCCGGCGGAACGCTCGCTCCTGAAGCACCCGTTCCCAGAGTTTAGAGCCGAAGGCCGCCCCCAGCGGTAGCCCGACACGCCCACTTTCCGCCCCTGACCCTGAGGCCAGCCATGCGCCCCACCCTTTCCCGTCTCCTCAAAGCCGGTACCTTCGCCGCGCTCGCCCTCGCGGCGCTTCCCTTCGGCGGCCGCCCCGCCGCGGCGGCCGACGCCATCTGCTACAATTGCCCGCCCGAATGGGCCGACTGGGGCTCCATGCTGAAGGCCATCAAGGCCGACCTCGGCATCGACGTGCCTCAGGACAACAAGAATTCCGGCCAGTCCCTCACCCAGATCCTTGCCGAAAAGGCGAGCCCGGTGGCGGACGTGGCCTATCTGGGCGTCACCTTCGGCATCAAGGCCAAGGACGCCGGCGTGACCCAGCCCTACGAGCCCAAGGGCTTCGCCGAGATCCCGGCGGGGCTGAAGGACAAGGACGGCAACTGGTTCACCATCCATTCGGGCACGCTCGGCCTGTTCGTGAACAAGGACGCGCTGGGCGGCGCCCCGGTGCCGGCCTGCTGGGCCGACCTGCTGAAGCCCGAATACAAGGGTCTCGTGGGCTATCTCGACCCCACCAGCGCCTTCGTGGGCTATGTGGGCGCGGTGGCGGTGAACGGCGCCATGGGCGGCACGCTGGACGACTTCAAGCCCGGCATCGAATACTTCAGGAAGCTCCAGGCGAACCAGCCCATCGTACCGAAGCAGACCTCCTATGCCCGCGTGGTCTCCGGCGAGATCCCGATCCTGTTCGACTACGACTTCAACGCCTATCGCGCCCGCTACTCGGACATGGGCCACTTCGAGTTCGTCATCCCCTGCGAGGGCAGCGTGGTGGTGCCCTATGTGATGACCATGGTGAAGGGCGCGCCTCACCCCGAGGCGGCAAAGAAGGTGCTGGACTACGTGCTGTCCGACAAGGGCCAGACCATGTGGGCCAAGGCCTATCTGCGCCCGGCCCGCGACATCAAGCTGCCGCCGGAAGTGGCGAGCCGCTTCCTGCCCGCCACCGACTATGCCCGCGCCAAGCCGGTGGACTACTCCAAGATGGAAGCCGCACAGAAGGGCTTCTCCGAGGCCTACCTGAACGCGGTGAAGTGAGGGAAGGAGCCAAGCCAAAGCCCTCTCCCGCTTGCGGGGGAGGGTTGGGAGGGGGCAGCACGCTTGACGCTTGGCCGCCCGACGGCGGGAAAACCACCGGCGCTCTCCCCCTCCCCAGC
>NZ_JAIVFN010000091.1 GCF_030015065.1 Xanthobacter autotrophicus
CCTCGCGCCCCTGCCCGTGGCTCCGGAACCGGGTCGGCTCGACATCTGCGTGTTCGGCGCCCACCTTTCCGGCATGGCGCTGAACGGGGATCTCAAGGCCTTGGGCGCGCGCTTCGTGCGTCCCGCGACCACCGCCGCCGCCTACCGCATGAAGCTCCTGCCCGGCGCCGTGGCGCGCCCCGGCGTGGTGCGGGTGAAGGAGAACGGCGCGGCCGTGGAAGGCGAGATCTGGTCGCTACCCTTCGAGGGCGTGGGGCAGCTGCTTGCCACCATCCCCGCGCCCCTCGGCCTCGGGCAGGTGGAGCTTTCCGATGGCACCCGCGTAGCCGGCTTCCTCGCCGAGGCGGCTGCCCTTGATGGGGCGCAGGACATCACCGCGCACGGGGGATTTCGTGCCTTCATGGCGACGCCGGCCACCGCCTGAGGAACTGCCCCAAGGCCAACCGAGGCATGACCAGAGGTGGTGTCTCCGCTTGAAAAGGAGCGCCCTCACCCCGACGCGGCGCGGCCCCCTCTCCCGCTTGCGGGGGAGAGCTGGGGGCAGACCAATGCCGAAAGGCGCGGGCGGCGCCAAGTCAGAACACCTGTTGCCCCCTCCCTGCCCTCCCCCGCAAGCGGGAGAGGGTTCTCGGCAGCGCGGGGGGCGCAAGCGATCATCTCATGCCAACAACATCAGCCTTTAAACCGATGCCAACAGGTCATGCTCAATCGCCATGTGGGCTTGTCCGGCCACCCACGACCAACCCGCGAGACCTGCTGGACAGGGTGACTGATACACTGTATCAAGACTCTCATTGAACCATTCCCGGCAGGTTCCATGTCTCTTTCGTCCGCCGTCGATGCAGTTGCCGCGCCCTCCGGGCCCGCCCCGGCGCGCGCGCATGGTGAGCATTCCGGCCACGCCCATGCGGATCACGCCCATGCGGATCGCTCCCATGCGGATCGCTCCCATGGGGACCATGCCCGTCCAGCCGGCCGCCGGCCGGAGGTGCGCATCGGCGCCTCGGTGCTGCGGCTGTCCCTCGCCGCGCGCCTCGCCATCGCCGGCACGCTCCTCGCGGTGCTGTGGACCGCTGTCGCCCTCGTGCTCGGAGTCGAGCCGTGAGCGCGCAGATCTCCTTCCGCAACCTGACCCTCGGCTATGAGCGCCACCCCGCCGTGCATCACCTGTCCGGCGATGTGGGGGAAGGCGCGCTGCTCGCCGTGTGCGGCTCCAACGGCGCCGGCAAGTCCACCCTGCTGAAGGGCATATGCGGCGCGCTGAAGCCGCTGGGCGGCGCCATCGACCTGCACGGCGTCTCCCCGCGCGACATCGCCTATCTGCCGCAGGGCGCCGAGATCGACCGCAGCTTTCCCATCCATGTCTACGACATGGTGGCCATGGGCCTGTGGCGGCGCGCCGGACTGTTCGGCGGCATCGGCCGGGCCGACCGGCAGCGCATCGCCGACGCCATCGCCGCCGTGGGCCTCGAAGGCTTCGAGGCGCGCCCCATCGGCACCCTCTCCGGCGGGCAGATGCAGCGCACCCTGTTCGCCCGCCTGCTGCTGCAGGACGCCCGCGTGATCCTCTTGGACGAGCCCTTCACCGCCCTCGACGCCAGGACCGTGTCCGACCTCGTGGACCTGGTGCGCCGCTGGCACGGCGAGAAGCGCACGGTGATCGCGGTGCTGCACGATTTCGATCTGGTCCGCGCCAATTTTCCCGAGACACTGCTCCTGGCCCGGACCCCGGTGGCCTGGGGTCCGACCTCGGAAGCACTGGGGTCCGAGAACCTCCTGAAGGCGCGCCGCATGGGCGAGGCCTGGCGGGAGGACGCCCACGCCTGTTCCGACGCGGCCTGAGCGGCGCGCGCCGCCAGTCCTTTCATTGCCGTCCTTCCGCTTGGCCGGGAGCCGGGTCAAGGCCGTCCAACCCCGGTCCGGTGCGCAACCCCCGCCGGACCCTCGACGTCCCGGCCAAGCGCAAGGACGCAGCAAATCCCGGAGGCTGCATCCTCCGCCGACGCCGCCTTCCAGTCGCGAGCCATGTCGCCCGTGGCGCCAGTGGCGCGCTTGCGTTGTCGCGGGCGCGCCCCGAGAGACGAGAATGAACCCTTACGACCTTCTCATCGCTCCGTTCACGGAGTTCGAATTCATGCGGCGGGCGCTGGCCGGCGTGTTCGCGCTGGCGCTGGGGGCGGGGCCTCTGGGCGCCTTCCTGATGCTGCGGCGCATGTCGCTGACCGGCGACGCCATGGCCCACGCCATCCTGCCCGGCGCCGCCATCGGCTTTCTGTTCGCCGGCCTCAACCTCTATGCCATGACGGCGGGCGGGCTCGTGGCCGGGCTGGTGGTGGCCATCGGCGCCGGCGTGGTGGCGCGGGCCACCGGCATGAAGGAAGACGCCTCCCTCGCCGCCTTCTACCTCATCTCGCTGGCGCTCGGCGTGCTCATCGTGTCGCTGAAGGGCTCCAACGTGGACCTGCTCCACGTGCTGTTCGGCACCGTGCTCGGCATCGACGACGCCACCCTCATCCTCATCGCCTCCATCACCACGCTCACGCTGGTGACTTTGGCCTTCATCTGGCGGCCGCTGGTGCTGGAATGCGTGGACCCCACCTTCCTCGCCTCGGTGAGCCGGACCGGCGGGATCAGCCACATCGCCTTCCTGTCGCTGGTGGTGATGAACCTCGTGGGCGGCTTCCACGCGCTCGGCACCCTGCTCTCGGTGGGGCTGATGATGCTGCCCGCGGCCACCGCGCGCTTCTTCGTGCGTGACCTCACCGCGCTGGTGATGCTCGCCACGTTCATCGCCTTCGTGGCCGGGGCCATCGGCCTCCTCGTCTCCTACCACCTCGGCACGCCGTCCGGCCCCTCCATCATCCTGGTGGCCGGGCTGGCCTATGCCGGCGCGGTGATTTTCGGCCCCATCGGCGGGCTTGCCTCCCGCGTCATGCCGCGCCGCCATCTCGAAGCCTGAAGGGAAAGCCTGATGCTCAACCGACGTCTCGTCCTCGCCGCCGGCCTTGGTGCCGTGCTCGCCGGGCCGGCCCTTGCGCAGGGCACTGCCGCGCCCGCCCGGACGCTGCCGGTGGTGGCCTCCTTCTCCATCCTCGGCGACTTCGTGAAAGAGGTAGGCGGCGACCGCGTGCAGGTCACCACCATCGTCGGCCCCAATGGCGATGCCCACGTCTACCAGCCCACCCCCGCCGACGCGAAGGCCATGGCCGCCGCCAGGGTGGTGTTCGTGAACGGCCTCGGCTTCGAGGGCTGGCTCGACCGCCTCGCCAAGGCGTCCGGCACCAAGGCGCCGGTGGTGGTGGCCACGAACGGGATCACGCCGCGCACCGGCTTCGAGGACGATGACGACAAGCCGAAAGGCAAGGACAAGCACGCCCACAAGGAGGAGGCCCACGGCCACGACCATGGCGGCATCGACCCCCACGCGTGGCAGTCCATCGCCAACGCCAAGGTCTATGTGGCCAACGTGCGCGACGGCCTGATCGCCGCCGATCCGGACGGCCGCGACGCCTACACCGCCAATGCGGCCGCCTACCTCGCCAGGCTCGACACCCTGGAGACCGAGGTGAAGGTGGCCATTGCCAGGATCCCGGCCGGGCAGCGCCGCATCATCACCTCCCACGACGCCTTCGGCTATTTCGGCGAGGCCTATGGCGTGGTGCTGGTGGCGCCCGAAGGCGTCTCCACCGAGAGCGAGGCCTCGGCCCGCGACGTGGCCCGCATCATCCGCCAGATCAAGGCGCAGAAGATCCCGGCCGTGTTCATGGAGAACGTCACCGACCCGCGCCTGATGCAGCGCATCGCCCGGGAAACCGGCGCCAAGATCGGCGGCGAGCTCTATTCCGACGCGCTCTCCGATGACAAAGGCCCGGCGAGCACCTACATCGACATGATGCGCTCCAACGTGCGCGAGCTCTCCGCTGCCCTGGCGAGCTGAGCGCGGGGCCAAACTTCCATTCGCGGCGGCCGTCCCCTGCGGCCGTCGCCTTCAATCAGGTGAACCCATGGCTGAAACGCAGGCCGAGAAGATCCCCGTCACCGTGCTGACCGGCTATCTGGGCGCCGGCAAGACCACGCTGCTCAACCGCATCCTCTCGCAGCCCCACGGCAAGAAATTCGCGGTCATCGTCAACGAGTTCGGCGAGATCGGCATCGACAACGACCTCGTGGTGGGCGCCGACGAGGAAGTGTTCGAGATGAACAACGGCTGCATCTGCTGCACCGTGCGCGGCGACCTCATCCGCATCATCGACGGCCTGCTGCGCCGCAAGGGCGGCTTCGACGGCATCATCGTCGAGACCACCGGCCTCGCCGACCCCGCCCCGGTGGCCCAGACCTTCTTCGTGGACGAGGAGGTGCAGGCCAGGACCCGCCTCGATGCCGTGGTCACCGTGGCCGACGCCAAGTGGCTCTCCGACCGCCTCAAGGACGCCCCCGAGGCCAAGAACCAGGTGGCGTTCGCCGACGTGATCCTGCTCAACAAGACCGATCTCGTCACCGGCGCGGAGCTGGACCAGGTGGAAGCCCGCATCCGCGGCATCAACCCCTATGCCAAGCTCTACCGGACGACGAAATCGGAGATCGACATCGCCAAGGTGCTGAACCAGGGCGCCTTCGACCTCGACCGCATCCTGGAGCTGGAGCCCGCCTTCCTCGAGGAGGACGAGCACCACCACGATCACGACCACGAGCACGGGCCGGACTGCGGCTGCGATCATGGTCATGATCACGCGCACGACCACGGCCACCATCACCACAGCCTGAAGGCGGTGCACGATGAGGAGATGCAGTCGGTCTCCTTCTCCACCGAGAAGCCGCTGAATCCGGACAAATTCTTCCCCTGGGTGCAGAATCTGGTGGCCACCGAAGGACCGAACATCCTGCGCTCCAAGGGCATCCTGTCGTTCGCCAATGATCCGGACCGCTTCGTGTTCCAGGGTGTGCACATGATCCTCGACGGCGATCACCAGCGCCCGTGGAGGGGCGACGAGAAGCGCGTTAGCCGCATCGTCTTCATCGGCCGCAAGCTCGACGCCAAGGCTCTGGAGGACGGCTTCCTCTCCTGCGCGGCGTGAGATCGGTCGCACGGTTCCCAAACGCAAGAAGGCCCGCGGCGCACCCGCGGGCCTTCTTCATTTTCAGTGCCTCCTCAGGCCATCAGGCCGCGCACCAGCAGGTCGTGATATTCCTGCGCCACCTCCTCGGCGGACTTGCCCTCGCCGGACTTGCCGCCGCCCGGCTTGAACCAGCGCACCATCCAGCTCAGCAGCGAGAGCACCGCGCGCCCCGTCATGGCGGCGCTCACCTCGCGGAACGAGCCGTCGGCGACCCCATCCTGGAGGATGCGGCGCAACAGGCCCTCGTGGGCGTCGCGCAAAGCGAGGGCATCGTCCTTCAGGCCAGTGTTGGCCATGCCGGAAAAGCCCACCAGCATGGTGACGAAGCAATCGTAATTGTCGGCGAGGAAGCGGGCGTGGGCCATCATGAACTGCCTGAGGCGCTCCACCGGCGGATCGGCCTCGTTCACCGCCCTGGCGGCGGTCTCGTACAGGCCGGTCAGGGTGAAGATGATGATGGCGTCGTAAATCTCCTGCTTGGAGGAGAAGTAATTGTAAATGGCGCCCTTGGAATAGTTCATGGCGGCGGCCAGCTCGTTGAGTGAGCTTTCCACATAGCCCTTCTGCGCGAAGAGCTGCGCCGCCTGGCGCAGGATCTCGGCACGCGGGTCGGCCATGAGCGGCGGGCGGCCCAGCCGCGCGACGGACCCCGCAGCAGACGGCGCGGCAACCTTCGGCGGGCGGCCACGGCGACGAGGCGGCTCCGGCGCGGTCTCGGCCACCGGCTTCTTTTTCAGTTCGTCCTGCAGCGGTCCGCTCCCTTGACTGACGTTATATTATTATATACCGACTGGATGGAATGTAAATGTAGCCCGCGCCGCCGGCCGGGTCCACAACGGGAGACACGCTCCATGGCCGCCCCTTCGTCCGCCGCCACCTCCAAGCCCGTGTTCGACTGGACCGACCCCTTCGACCTCAACGGCCAGCTCACCGAGGACGAGCGGCTGGTGCGCGACACGGCGCGCGACTATGCGCAGGAGAAGCTCCTGCCCCGCGTCACCTCCGCCTATCTCGACGAGCGTTTCGACCGCGAGATCATGAACGAGATGGGCGAGCTGGGCCTGCTCGGCCCCACCATCCCGGCGGAATATGGCGGCGCCGGCCTCGGCTATGTGTCCTACGGCCTTGCGGCCCGCGAGGTGGAGCGGGTGGACAGTGGCTACCGCTCGGCCATGAGCGTGCAGTCCTCCCTCGTCATGCACCCCATCTACGCCTATGGCACGGAAGAGCAGCGCAGGAAGTATTTGCCGAAGCTCGCCACCGGCGAGTGGGTGGGCTGCTTCGGCCTCACCGAGCCGGATGCCGGCTCCGATCCCGCCGGCATGCGCACCCGCGCCGAGAAGATCGACGGCGGCTATCGCCTCAACGGCGCCAAGATGTGGATCACCAATTCCCCCATCGCCGACCTCGCGGTGGTGTGGGCGAAGTCGGCGGCCCACGACAACGCCATCAAGGGCTTCGTGGTGGAACGCGGCGCGAAGGGCTTCTCCACCCCCAAGATCGAGGGCAAGCTTTCGCTGCGCGCCTCCATCACCGGCGAGATCGTGCTGGAGGACGTGGAGATCCCGGAAGAGAACCTTTTGCCCAACGTGTCCGGCCTTGCCGGGCCGTTCGGCTGCCTCAACCGGGCGCGCTACGGCATCGGCTGGGGCGTCATGGGCGCGGCGGAAGCCTGCTATGCCCAGGCGCGGCAGTACACGCTGGACCGCAAGCAGTTCGGCAAGCCGCTGGCCGCCACCCAGCTGGTGCAGAAGAAGCTGGCGGACATGGCCACCGACATCGCCTTTGGCCTTCAGGCCTGCCTGCGCGTGGGCCGGCTGTTCGAGGAAGGCCGCCTGCCGCCGGAGACCATCTCCTTCATCAAGCGCAACAATTGCGGCAAGGCGCTGGACATCGCCCGCACCGCCCGCGACATGCACGGCGGCAACGGCATCTCGGCCGAATTCCACGTCATCCGCCACGCCGCGAACCTGGAAACCGTGAACACCTATGAGGGCACGCACGACATCCATGCGCTGATCCTCGGCCGGGGCATCACCGGCATCCAGGCGTTCTTCTGAGAACGGGGCATCTCCCGCAGCGTCCGAGGTGCAGCGAACGTCATGCCCGGCCTTATGCCGGGCATCCACGCCGATCCGCTCGCGCCAGCTTTCGATTGTCGCGCCCTGTCACGGGACGTGGATGGCCGGGGCGAGCCCGGCCATGACACGAACCGGAGGCGCGGGCCCAGAAGAACGAGCCCCCCATGTCCCCTCCCCTCGCCGGCCTTCGCGTCCTTGAACTTGCCCGCATCCTCGCCGGGCCCTGGTGCGGGCAGCTGCTCGCCGATCTCGGCGCCGAGGTGATCAAGGTGGAGCGTCCCGGCGGCGGCGACGATACCCGCACCTGGGGCCCGCCCTTCCTGAAGGGTGAGGACGGGGCCGATCTCGGCGCCGCCTATTTCCACGCCACCAACCGCGGCAAGCGCTCGGTGGCGGTGGATTTCGAGACCCCCGAGGGACAGGAGACCATCCGCGCGCTGGCCCGCCAGAGCGATGTGGTCATCGAGAATTTCAAGGTCGGCGGCCTGAAGAAATACGGCCTCGATTACGAGAGCCTGAAGGCGGAGAACCCGCGCCTCGTCTATTGCTCCGTCACCGGCTTCGGGCAGGACGGCCCCTATGCGCCGCGCGCCGGCTACGACTTCCTGGTGCAGGGCATGGGCGGCATCATGGACTTGACCGGCGCACCGGACGGCGAGCCGCAGAAGGTGGGCGTCGCCTTCGCCGACATCTTCACCGGTCTCTATGCCACCGTGGGCATCCTCGCCGCTTTGCGCCGGCGGGAGGAGACCGGCCTCGGCGGCCATGTGGACATGGCGCTGCTCGACACCCAGGTGGGCGTTCTGGCCAACCAGGCCATGAACTACCTCACCTCCGGCAAGGCGCCGAAACGCATGGGCAACGCCCATCCCAACATCGTGCCTTATCAGGTCTTCCCCTGCGCCGACGGCTATTTCATCGCCGCCGTGGGCAATGACGGCCAGTTCGCCCGCTTCTGCGCCGTGCTGGGCGCGCCGGAGCTGGCGCGGGAGGCCGACTACAGGACCAACCCCGAGCGCGTCGCCCACCGAGCCGCACTGGTGCCGCAGCTCTCCGCGCTGACCGCCGCCTTCAAGCGCGACGACCTCCTCGCAGCGCTGGAGGCGAAGGGCGTGCCCGCCGGCCCCATCAATACGGTGGCGCAGGTGTTCGACGATCCCCAGGTGAAGGCCCGCGGCCTGCGCGTTGATCTCAAGGAGGCCGGCGGCGGCACGGTTCCCTCGGTGGCGAGCCCCATCGTGCTCGACGGCGAACGGCAGGTGGCGAAGACCGCCAGCCCGCGCCTCGGCGCGGACACGCAAGCGGTGCTCAAGGCGCTGGAGGCGCTGGCGAAAGGCTGAGAGCGCCGGCCGTCAGGCCGTCGCCCCCTCCTGAAGCAGCTTCCAGGTGATGGAATCGATCAGCGCCTCGAACGAGGCGTCGATGATGTTGGGCGAGACGCCCACCGTGGTCCAGCGGTCGCCCTTCTCGTCGGCGCTCTCGATCAGCACGCGGGTGACCGCCTCGGTGCCGCCGTTGAGGACGCGCACCCGGTAGTCGGTGAGGTGCAGGCCGGCGATGAACGGCTGGAACTTGCCGAGGTCCTTGCGCAGCGCCACGTCGAGGGCGTTCACCGGGCCGTTGCCCTCGGCGGCGGAGATCAGAACCTCCTCGCCCACCTTCACCTTCACGATGGCCTCGGCGACCGTGCTCATCTCGCCCCTGGCATTGAAGCGCCGCTCCACGTTCACGCTGAAGCGCTCCACGTCGAAGAAGTCCGGCACGCTGCCGAGGATGCGCCGCGCCAAAAGCGCGAAGGAAGCGTCCGCCGCCTCATAGGCATAGCCCAGCGCCTCGCGGGTCTTCACCTCGTCCAGCAGCCGGGCGATGCGCGGATCGCCCTTGTCCACCGGGACGCCGAGGCGCTCCAGCTCCGCCAGCACGTTGGACTTGCCGGCCTGGTCCGAGACCAGCAGCTTGCGCCGGTTGCCCACCGCCTCGGGGGGCACGTGCTCGTAGGTGGCCGGGTCCTTCAGGATGGCGGACGCATGGATGCCGGCCTTGGTGGCGAAGGCGCTTTCGCCCACGTAAGGCGCGTGGCGGTCCGGCGCCCGGTTCAGCATCTCGTCGAGGGTCCGCGAGACGTGGGCGATGTCGGCCAGCGCATCACGCGAGACGCCGATGTCGAAGTGCGCCGAATAGTCCGGCTTCAGCAGAAGTGTCGGGATGATGGAGCACAGGTTCGCGTTGCCGCAGCGCTCGCCGAGGCCGTTGAGCGTGCCCTGGACCTGCCGCGCCCCCGCCCTTACCGCCGCCAGCGAATTGGCCACCGCCTGCTCGGTGTCGTTGTGGGCGTGGATGCCCACATGGTCGCCGGGGACGACCTTCACCAGCTCGGAAACGATGGCCTCCACCTCGTGGGGCAAGGTGCCGCCATTGGTGTCGCACAGCACCACCCAGCGGGCGCCGGCCTCGTAGGCGGCGCGGGCGCAGGCGAGGGCGAAGTCCTTGTCTTCCTTGAAGCCGTCGAAGAAATGCTCGCAATCCACCAGCGCCTCGCGCCCTGCCGCCACGGCGGCCTGGACGCTCTCGCGGATGGAGGCGAGGTTCTCCTCCTTGGTGGTCTCCAGCGCCACCCGCACCTGGTAGGCGGAGGACTTGGCCACGAAGCAGATGGCATCCGCCCTGGCCCCGATCAGCGCGGCGATGCCGGGATCGTTGGCGGCGGAGCGGCCGGGCCGCTTGGTCATGCCGAAGGCGGTGATGCGCGCCTTCGCGGGATGCTCTTCCGAAAACAGCTGGGTGTCCGTGGGATTGGCGCCGGGATAGCCGGCCTCCACATAGTCCACCCCGAGCTGGTCCAGCAGCGAGAGTACCCGCAGCTTGTCGGCGACGGTGAAGTCCACCCCGTTGGTCTGCGCGCCGTCGCGCAGGGTGGTGTCGAAGAGATAGAGGCGCTCGCGCGCGCCGGACTGAGAAGTGGTCATCGCCCTGCCCCCTCGCCGAGCGTCTTTTCCATCGAGGTGTTGCCGAGCCAGGTGTCGGCCAGCGGCACCATGTTGCGGCGCTGGGCCTCGTAGCCGCGATGCTGGAAGAAGCCGAGCGCGGTGTCGCTGGCGTCCACCGTCAGCTTGCGGGTGCCGCGGGCCTTGGCCAGGGTCTCGGCGGCATCGCACAGGGCCCGGGCGACGCCGGTGCCGGCGGCGTCCGGCGCCACATAGAGCAGGTCGATGTGGGCATTGTCCTTGAGCGCAAGGAAGCCCACCGGCGCCCCGCCCCCGAGCGCCACCAGCGTGAGCGCCCCGGCGAGGCGGGCGGCGAAGGCGTCCTCGTCGTCGGCCGCCGCGCTCCAGGCCTCCTGCTGCTCCTCGTCATAGTCCTCGCCCGTCAGTTCCATGATGGAGGCGCGGAACAGGGCCGCCAGAACCGGCGCGTCGGCCGGCAGGTAGGGGCGCAGGGAGAGCTTGGCGGCGGTCATCGCGACACTTCCCAGCTGGTGGTTCCGTCCTTGTTGTCCATGAGCACGATGCCCTGCGCGGCCAGCTCCTCGCGGATCTGGTCGGCGCGCTTGAAGTCCTTCGCCTTGCGGGCGGCGAGGCGATCGGCGATGAGGCCGGCGATCACGCCCTCGTCGAGAGCGATGGCCTCCTTCTGCCGGGCGCGCCACCCGGTTTCGGTGTCGCCGAGCAGGCCGAGCAGGTTGGCCGCCCCCTTGAAGCGCCGGCGCAGGGCGGAGGAGCTTTCCTCGTGCTCGGCGACTTCCGCGAGATGGTGCAGGTGGGTGATGGCGGACGGCGTGTTGAGGTCGTCGGCGAGCCGGTCCGCGATCTCGATCTCGAACGGGTTGCCCTCCCCCGTCTCGGCCTCCACCTCGCCGATGACGCGGTACCACTTGTCCAGCGTCTTGGCGGCGAAGCCCAGGCCCTGCCGGGTCCAGTTGATGGGCTGGCGATAATGGGTGGAGAGCATGGCGAGGCGCAGCACCTCGCCCGGCCACTCGGTGAGCAGCTCGCGGATGGTGACGAAGTTGCCCAGCGACTTGGACATCTTCTCGCCTTCCAGCATGAGGAAGCCGTTATGCATCCACATCTGCGCCATCACGCCGGTGTGGAAGGCGCAGCGCGACTGGGCGATCTCGTTCTCATGGTGCGGGAAGACGAGGTCGATGCCGCCGCCATGGATGTCGAAGGTCTCGCCCAGGTGGCGCCACGACATGGCCGAGCACTCGATGTGCCAGCCGGGACGGCCGGGGGTGGCGATGCCGCAGGGCGAGGGCCAGCCGGGAACGCCCTCGGCACTGGGTTTCCACAGCACGAAATCCATGGGATCGCGCTTGTAGGGGGCGACATCCACGCGGGCGCCGGCGACCATCTCGTCCAGCGGGCGGCGGGAAAGGCGGCCATAGTCCGGCATGGACGGGACGTGGAACAGCACGTGCTCTTCCGCCACATAGGCATGGCCGGTGGCGACGAGGCGCTCGATGAGGGTGCGCATCTCGTCGATGTGCTCGGTGGCGCGCGGCTCGACGGTGGGCGGCAGGCAGTTCAGCGCCGCGGTATCCTCGCGGAACCAGCGGTAGGTCTCCTCCGTGAGGTCGCGGATGGAGATGCCGCGCTCGGCGGCGCGGGCGTTGATCTTGTCGTCCACGTCGGTGATGTTGCGGACATATTTGACATGGGCATCGCCATAGAGGCGGCGTAGCAGCCGGTTGAGCACGTCGAACACGATCACCGGGCGTGCATTGCCGATATGGGCGTGGTCGTAGACGGTGGGGCCGCACACATACATGCGCACGTTGGCGGGATCGAGCGGACGCAGCGTGTCCTTCGAGCGCGTCAAGGTATTGTAGAGCCTGAGCTCCATGGATCGTTCCCCCGAATGGCGCGCATGCGCCGTGCCGGTGCACCGGCCGGGGCGTCCAGATCCTTAAGTCTTAAGGGAGCAGCAAGGGACGGCCACGGCCAGCTTTTCGGCTAACCGCAAATAATCGCCGCGATGGCGCAGGTGATGGCAAACCGGCCGTTCATGGCGCGGGACAATGGTTCGGGCCGGGGCGGCCGTCAAGAGCTTTCGCGCCGGCGCGGCAGGAGGCGCCGGAAACCGCCGCAGCGGCGCCGGAGAGGGTGGGCCCTTGCGCCGCATCACTTTTGCGGCGCTTCGGCGAGGCCCGATCCGCAATTCGTTACAAGGCCACGCTTGACCATGCGGGGGCTGGAGGCCTATCCCCTGCGCCGCAAGAGCGCCCCGGCGGCGCACCGGAGGAGGCAGCTGCGCTCCTCCGCGCCGTGCCCCCATTGACAGGGTGGCAGCGGATCACCGCCGCGGCGCCTTTTTGAAAGGGCCGTTTCCCTCCCATGCAGAGCATCCGAACGCTGGTTGTCGCGGCAGCGGCGAGCCTGTCCCTGACCGCTTTGGCCGAGGCCGACACCCGCATTTTCATCATCGACAATTCCGACGGCTACGGCATCGACCGCTGCCTGTCGTCCGGCGCGCCGTGCGGCGAGCGCATCGCCGTCGCCTGGTGCCGCTCCCACGACTATGACCGCGTCATTGATTTCGGCCGCGTCGCCGAAACCGCCCCTACCCCGATGCGGACGGCCGCGCCCGCCGCCTGCACCGGCCCCCTGTGCCCCGAGGCGGTGGCCATCACCTGCTCGCGCTGAGAGGCGTGCCAGACCCCGTTTCGCACATCGTCCGACAAAACCTGATCAGGTCGGGCTTTCAGGACCTTCCCGCTCGTCACGCCCGGCCTTGCGCCGGGCATGACGAGCGGGATGCGGCGATCGCCTGTTTGCGCCTTGCGTCCTCACCCGGCCCTCACGTCGGGAACCTCACTTCACGAAGTCCGCGCATCTGGGCACATCGGTCCCGCCACCCCAGGGCATGATCGGCACGGTGGAGGTGGAATTCTTCGGGCTACCTTCGATCAGCTTGTCCGAATAGACCAGATAGACCAGCACGTTGCGCTTGGTGTCGCAGCCGCGGACGATCTGCATCTTCTTGAAGAAGAAGGAGCGGCTCTCGCGGAACACCACGTCGCCCTGCTCGAACTTGCCCTTGAACGAGATGGGGCCGACCTGCCGGCACGCCAGCGAGATGTCGGAGGTCTCCTCCGCCACGCCGACCATGCCCTTCAGGCCGCCCCTCTCCGGCGTGGTGTAGTGGCAGGCGACGCCCTCCACCCCCGGGTCGTCGATGCCGTAAACGGCGAGCTTGTCGTCCGGGGTCAGGAATTTCCAGACGGTGGACTTCTTGAAGATGAGGTCCGGCTCCTGGGCTACCGCAGGTCCGGCACCGATGGCCGGCAGGACCAGCACTCCGAAGACGAGCCCGGCACGAAGCCGGCTGACGAGGTGAGGGGCACGGCGCGGACGTTTCGGAGGGGTCATGGAAGCTCCCGCAGGTTATCGCCCCTGATATGGGGAAAGCCGCCGCCAGGAAAAGACGGACCGCCGGCGCGGAGCGCAAAAACCACCTGCGCCCCAGGCCGGATCCGGCTTTCGGCCGCAGAGCGGCGAATGCACGCCCCGGCCGGTCCGCGCGGCCGGGGATCGGGACGCGCCGAGCCGGCTCGCGATTGACGCGGAGGCGCGGCCGTGACACCCCTGTCGCCCCACTGGCAGAGCCCGACAAGAAAAGGCCCGAGGAGCACCATCATGGACATCAAGCGCCGGCACTTCATTGGCGCATCCGCCACCGCGCTCGCCACCGGCGCTGTGGCTGCTCCGGCGCTCGCCCAGAGCCAGCCCGAGGTGAAATGGCGCCTGACCTCGTCCTTCCCCCGCTCCCTGGACACCATCTACGGCACGGCGCAGACCTTCGCGCGCTACGTATCCGAGGCCACCGACGGCCGCTTCCAGATCCAGACCTTTCCGGCGGGCGAGCTGGTGCCCGGCCTCCAGGCCCTGGACGCCGTCTCCACCGGCTCGGTGGAGTGTGCGCAGACCGCCACCTATTTCTACACCGGCAAGGACCCGGTGCTTGCCTTCGGCACCGGCGTGCCGTTCGGCTTCAACTCGCGCCAGCAGCATTCCTGGTGGTTCTTCGGCGGCGGCGCCGAGATCATCAACGGCGTGCTCGCCAAGTACAACGTCACCTCCATGCCCATGGGCAATTCGGGGTGCCAGATGGGCGGTTTCTTCCGCAAGGAGCTTGCCGGCATCGAGGACCTGAAGGGCCTGAAGTTCCGCATCGGCGGCATCGGCGGCCAGGTGCTGGCCAAGCTCGGCGTGGTGCCGCAGCAGATCGTGCCGGGCGACGTCTATGCCGCCCTCGAGCGCGGCACCATCGACGCCGCCGAGTTCGTCGGCCCCTATGACGACGAGAAGTTCGGCCTCGTAAAGGTGGCCAAGTATTACTACTATCCCGGCTGGTGGGAGGGCGGGGCCATGATGCACCTCGTCATCAACGACAAGCAGTGGGACGCGCTGCCGAAGCACTACCAGGCCATTGTCCGCAACGCCGCGGAGGCCGCCAACAACTGGATGCTGGCCAAGTACGATTCGGTAAACCCGCCGGCCCTGCGCCGCCTGGTGCAGCAGGGCGCGGAGCTGCGGCCCTTCCCGCCCTCCATCATGGAGGCGGGGCACAAGGCGGCGTTCGAGCTCTACAACGAGATCGCCGCCACCAACCCCGCCTTCAGGCAGGCGCTCGAGTCCATGAACGCCATCCGCTCCGACCAGCTGGTGTGGTGGCAGATCGCCGAATACGCCTACGACACCTTCAACATCCGCAATCGCGGCAAGAGCTGAGGCCCGGCCCCGGAACACGCTTTGCGCGCGCTGGGGTCTTGGCGCGCGTACAGCACCCCAAAGGGCGGGGCGGGCCGCCGACGCCCCCCTGACGCACCGTGATGAAGCCACAGTTTCGTCACCATTGACGACTGCTCTCGGTCTATAGAGAAGCAGTCCGGCATTGGGCGGCGAACCGAGAGTCGAGAAGGTGAGGATGGGGGCAGAGCGAGGGATGGGCGCCGGCGCGCTTGAATTGGCCCGCATACTGGCCCGCAAGTTCGCGTTCGGGCTGCTTCTGGCCGGTCCGGCGACGGGGGCCGCCACCCAGGCCCTGGCGCAGGCGGGCAGCCCGGCCTGCATGCAGCTCGAATCCTCCCTCATGTCCCTCGACCGGGGCGCCAACGGCGCCGCCGCCCAGCAGCAGCAGGCGGCCAAGCTGCGCTCCGACCTCGACCGTCTCACCTCCCAGGCCCGCGGCATGGGCTGCGACGCCCCCCGCGGCTTCCTCATCTTCCAGGGGCCGCCCCGTCCGCCCCAGTGCGACCAGATCGACGACCAGGTCTCGCGGCTCAGGTCCCAGCTCGCCGGCATGGAGCGCGGCGGATCGGACCAGAGCGGCCAGCGCCGGGCGCTGATCCTCGCCCTCGCCCAGAACAATTGCGGCCCGCAATACACCGCCGCCGTCCAGGCCGCGCGGCGCCCCTCCGAGCCGCAGAAGCCGCGCAACTTCTTCGAGGCCATCTTCGGCACGCCCCAGAGCGTGCAGGAGGAGGAAAGCGCGCCCGACCTCGCCACCATCCCGCTGGACCAGCCGAAGCAGTATTCCTCCCGCACCGTGTGCGTGCGCACCTGCGACGGCTATTTCTTCCCCATGGCGAACTCCACCAACTCCAGCCGCTACGCGCAGGACGACCAGCTGTGCAAGCGGCTCTGCCCGGGCTCGGAGGCGCAGCTCTTCACCTATAGCGGCGACATCCGGTCGGCGGTGAGCGTTTCCGGCCAGTCCTACATGTCGCTGCCCAACGCGCTGCGCTACCGCAAGGAGCTGGTGCCGTCCTGCACCTGCAAGCCGGCCGGCCAGTCCTGGGCGCAGGCCCTCGCCGGCCTGGAGGACGAGACCACCCTGCGCAAGGGCGATATCCTCGTGACCGAGGAGCAGGCCCGCGAGATGTCGCAGCCGAAGTTCAACGAGCCCGGCAGCGCCAAGGGCAAGGGCGCGGCTGCACGGGCGCCCGCCACTGCCGCCTCGGAAGCTGCCGGGGGCCCCGTGGCCGCGACCGCCGCCGCGCCGCTCGCCCCGGCGTCCGAGCAGCCGGGCCAGCGCCAGGTGCGCATCATCCCGCTGCCCCGCTCGCAGAACGCCCAGAACCAGCAGACCACCCCCGGCGCCGGACAAGGCACCGCGCAGTAAGGCGGCACGGAGCGGGGAAAGCCCCACTTCCGCTGAAGGCCGGCACCGACTTGAGCCCGCACGTCGCCTGAGCAGAACCCTTTCGGTCTCAGTCAAACACCGAAGCCGTTGGTATAAGCGAGCATCGCGCCGCTCGGACACGCGCCGCCGGCGGGCTTGAATCGAAGGCCGGACCCGATCCGGCCTTATGCCGCCGCCCCCGTGAGCCGCCCGGCCACCCGCGAGCGGCCCATCAGCGGCAGCAGCGCGGCAAGCTCCGGCCCTTTGTCCCGGCCGGTGAGGGCGAGGCGCAACGGATGGAACAGGGCCTTGCCCGCACGCCCGCTCGCATCCTTCACAGCCTTGATCCACGCGCCATAGGTCTGCGCGTCCCAAGGCTCGGCGGGCAGGAGCCCCGCCGCCGCCGCGAGGAAGCCGCGATCCGCGTCCGCCACCAGGCCCGCCATCGGCTGCGCCACCACCGCCCACCATTCCGCCGCCTCTGAAAAGCGGGTGAGATTGCCGCGCACGGCGAGCCAGAAGGCCGCGCCGCCGCCGATCCCCGCCGCCGCGAGGCGGGGCGCCGCGGCCTCGAACGGCATCATGTGCAGGGTGCGGGCGGTGAGCGGGGCGAGATCTTCGGGATCGAAACGGGCCGGCGCGCGGGAGATGTGGGCAAGGTCCACCAGTGCCGCCAGCGCGTCGAGGCCCTCCACCGCCTCCACCGCGTGGGAGGTGCCCACCAGCACGGCGGCGGCGGCGACGGCCAGCGCCTCGTGCCCGGCCTCGCGCAGCGCCGAAAGGGAGAGGTGGCCGAGCCGCTTCGAGAGGCCCTCCCCCGAAGGCAGCGTGAGCAGATTGTGATGGGCGAAGCGTGGCGCCGGCCCGCCCAGCGCCTCGAAAATCTCGATCTGCACCGCCGTATTGGTCACATGGTCCTCACCGCGCACCACATCCGTGACGCCCAGGGCGAGGTCATCCACCACCGAGGGCAGCGTGTAGAGGAAGCTGCCGTCGGCGCGCACCAGGACAGGATCGGAGAGGCTCGCCGTATCCACCTGCTGGGGGCCGCGCACGCCGTCGTCCCAGGCGATGACGCGATGGTCGAGGCGGAAGCGCCAGTGCGGGCGCCGCCCTTCGGCTTCCAGCCGGGCGCGGTCTGCGGTGGTGAGCGCCAGCGCCGCGCGGTCATAGACCGGAGGCAGGCCGCGCGCCCGCTGGAGCCGGCGTTTCAGCTCCAGTTCATCCTCGCTCTCATAGGCGGGGTAGAGCCGCCCGGACGCCCTCAGGCGCTCGGCCGCGGCCGCGTAGTCGGCGATGCGGTCCGACTGGCGGACGGTGAGGTCGGGCGCGATGCCGAGCCATGCGAGGTCCGCCACGATGGCATCGGCATATTCCGCGCGGGAGCGCACGGCATCGGTGTCGTCGAAGCGCAGGATGAAGGTGCCGCCGGCGCGCCGGGCGAGGAGCGCATTGATGAGGGCGGTGCGGGCATTGCCCACATGGATAAGGCCGGTGGGCGACGGCGCGAAACGCAGAACCGGGCGGGAGACGACGGGAGAGGACATCACGGGGCCGGGCAAAACGGGGCGGGACATGGGGAGCCCATAGCCCGCCGCGCCGGCGGCGTCGATGGGAACGGCACGGCCCCGGCCAGAAAGAAGGAGCCCGGCCATGGCGGCCGGGCTCCTGTTACTTCAGCGGGGCTGCGGGCAGTCCGGCCCACGGCAGTCGGGCCGGCCACGCTGCGGCTGACCCTGAGGCTGGCCCTGGGGCTGCCGCTGCGGCTGGCCCTGGGGTTGCCGCTGCGGCTGGCCCTGGGGCTGGCCCTGCTGCGGCGGCCTCTGCTGGAACTGCTGAGGCCGCTGCTGCTCCGGCGGCCGCTGCTGGCGCTGCTGGAACTGCTCCTGCTGACGCTGCTGCATCTGGCGTTGTTCCGGCTGGCGCTGCTGCTGCAACTGGCGCTGCTGCATCTGATCCTGCTGGCGCTGGATCTGCTGCTGGCGCTGCTGCATCTGTTGCTGCTGCATCTGCTGCTGGCGCTGTTGCTGCATCTGGCGCTGTTCCATCTGACGCTGCTGCTGCAACTGCCGCTGCTGCATCTGATCCTGCTGGCGCTGCTGCGGCTGCTGGCGCTGCTGCGGCTGCTGGCGCTCCTGAGGCGTCGGCGGCCGCGTGGGCAACCCGTTCGGGCCGGGACCACCCGGACGGCCGGGCTGGCCGGCGCCACCGGGCGGCGTGCCGGGCTGGACTCCGGGCTGGCCGGGACCACCGGGACGGCCGGGACCTCCCGGCTGGCCGGGCTGGCCGGCGCCACCAGGCGGCGTGCCGGGCTGGACTCCGGGCTGGCCGGGACCACCGGGACGGCCGGGACCTCCCGGCTGGCCGGGCTGGCCGGCGCCACCGGGCGGCGTGCCGGGCTGGACTCCGGGCTCACCGGGACCGCCGGGACGGCCGGGACCTCCCGGCTGGCCGGGCTGGCCGGCACCACCGGGCGGCGTGCCGGGCTGGACTCCAGGCTGTCCGGGACCACCGGGGCGACCGGGACCACCAGGACCACCGGGACCTCCAGGCTGGCCAGGACCGCCGGGATAACCGGGCTCGCCGGGGCCACCCGGACGGCCGGGACCGCCGGGATAACCGGGCTCACCGGGACCACCAGGACGGCCGGGACCACCAGGACCACCGGGACCTCCAGGCTGGCCAGGACCGCCGGGATAACCGGGCTCGCCGGGGCCACCCGGACGGCCGGGACCTCCAGGACCACCAGGGCCACCAGGGCCACCCGGACCACCAGGATAGCCGGGCTCACCCGGACGACCGGGGCCGCCTGGGTACCCGGGGCCACCCGGATAGCCGGGACCGCCGGGACGATTCCAGCCGGGCGGGGGC
>NZ_JAIVFN010000092.1 GCF_030015065.1 Xanthobacter autotrophicus
GCGCCTCCAGGGCCACCTTCGCCTTGAACTCAGCTGAATATCGCTTCCTCTTCCCGGTCATCGGGCTCGTCCTTCCGTCAGGCCGAACCAAGCTTAACTCCCTGTCCGATTTTCGGGGACCACCTCAGTGGGTTGTCACGCGGCAGGACCTGTTCGCGCCGGCGCTCGCACAGGCCGGCCTTTCGGCCGACCGGGTGATCCATGTCGAGGCCGGCGACGAGAAGGACCTGCTCGCCTGTTTCGAGGAGGGGTTGCGCCATGGCGGGCTCGGCGCCGTCGTCGCCGAGGTGGCGCGCCTGTCGATGACCGCCTCGCGCCGGCTGCAGCTTGCCGCGGAAGGCTCGGGCACGATCGGCATCGCGGTCCGCCGCTGGCGACGCCAGACCGAGGCCTCCGATTTCGGACAGCCGACGGCGAGCGTCACGCGCTGGCGGGTCTCGGTGCTGCCCTCTACGCCGCTGCCGGTGCCCGGCCTCGGGCGGTCTCGTTGGCTGCTGGAGCTGATCCGATGCCGTGCCGGAGAGAGCGCGGATTTCGAGGTGGAGGCCTGCGATGCAAAGGGTCGTATCGCTGTTTCTTCCGAGGTGGCCCACCGATCGCCTCAGGCGGAGGCCGGGCGCCGCGTCGCCTCAACATGACGTGCCTCTGATCCTGGTCGGTCGCGAAGGGCGGCGGCGCGTTGTCACCGCCCTCGACGCCGTGGCCGAAGGGCTCGGCCTGCGCGCCGGCATGGCTGCGGCAAAGGCGCAGGCCCTCGCGCCCGGGTTGGTCGTGGTTGAGGCCGACCCGCAAGGCGATGCCGAGGGCCTCGATCGGCTCGCGCTCTGGGCGTTGCAGCGGATCTCGCCCATCGTCGCCGCTGACCCGCCCGACGGCCTGGTGATCGACACGACCGGCGCCGACCATCTGCATGGTGGCGAGCCTGTCATGCTGACCGCGATCACGCAGCGCTTCGCGGCCTCGGGCCTGGAGGCTCGCGCGGCGATCGCCGACAGCTGGGGTGCGGCCCATGCCGCCGCCCGCTATGCGGCCCGCTCCACCTTCCTCGTGCCGCCGGAAGCGACCGACCCCTTCCTGCGGTCTCTGCCGATCGCAGCCCTGCGCCTCGACCCCCGCCTCGTCCACGACCTGCGTACGCTCGGCTTCGAGAGGATCGGCGAGCTGATGGATCAGCCGCGCGCGCCGCTGACGCTCCGCTTCGGTCCGGAGATCGGCCGGCGCCTCGACCAGGCGCTTGGCGTCCTCGCCGAGCCGGTCGATCCCATCCGCGCGCCCGATCTCGTCGAGGTCCGCCGCGTTTTCGGCGAACCCATCGGCGCGGCCGAGACCATCGCCCGTTATACGGCGAAGCTCGTCGCTGCACTCTGCGCCGAACTGGAGGGGAGGGGGCTCGGGGCCCGCCGCCTGGATCTGCTGTTCCAGCGCGTCGACAATTCGCGGCAGGTCGTCCGCATCGGCACGGCGACGCCCGTGCGCGATGTGAAGCGCCTGACCCGGCTGCTCTGCGAGCGAATTGAAACGGTCGATCCGGGCTTCGGAGTCGAGGTCATGGCCCTTGCCGCGACCCTGGCCGAGCCGCTGGCCGACCGGCAAATCGTCTCCAGCCTCATCGAGGAACCGGAGCCCGACGTCAGCGATCTGATCGACGTGCTGGCCAATCGGGTCGGACACAGTCGCCTCTATCGCTTCGCCCCAGTCGCCAGCGACGTTCCGGAACGCTCCGTTGAGCGCGCCGCGCCGCTCTCCCCCGACGCGGGCGTCGCCTGGGAGGGCGACTGGCCGCGTCCGCCGCGGCTATTGCCACAGCCGGAACCGATCGAGACCATGGCGCTGCTGCCGGACCATCCTCCGGTCTGGTTCGCCTGGCGCGGCGTGCGCCGGCGCGTTCGCCGTGCGGACGGCCCCGAACGCATTCGCGGGGAATGGTGGAAGCGCGACGCCGAAATGGCGACGGTTCGGGACTATTTCCGCGTCGAGGACGACACCGGCGAACGCTACTGGATCTTCCGTTCCGGCGACGGCGAACATGAGGGCAGCGGCAGCCAGCGCTGGTTCCTGCACGGGATATTCGGATGAGCGCGCGCTATGCCGAGCTCCAGGTGACGAGCCACTTCTCATTCCTGCGTGGCGCCTCCTCCTGCGACGAGCTGTTCTCCCGGGCGAAAGCGCTCGGCATCGAGGCTCTCGGCGTCGCCGACCGCAACACGCTTGCTGGCATCGTGCGGGCGCACCAGGCGGCTCGGGATGCCGGGATCCGCCTCATCGTCGGCTGCCGCCTGGATCTGGCCGACGACCTATCCGTCCTCGTCTATCCGACCGATCGTCCATCCTACGCCCGGCTCTGCCGCCTGCTCTCCCTCGGAAAGAAGCGCGCTGGCAAGGGCAAGTGCCGACTCGAGTGGTCCGATCTCGTCGCCTATGGCGCAGGCCTCATCGCCATTCTTGTTCCGGACGAAGCCGACGAGACCTGCGCGTTGCGGCTTCGCCGCCTGCGCGAGACCTTCTGCGATCGGGCCTACATGGCGCTCACGCTGCGCCGGCGCCCGAACGACCAGCTTCGCCTCTGGGAGCTGTCGAACATGGCGGTGGCCGCCGAGGTGCAGACCATCGTGACCAACGATGTCCTCTTCCATGAGCCTGATCGCCAGATCCTGCAGGACGTCGTCACCGCGATCCGGCACAATGTCACGATTGACGAGCTCGGTCGGCGGCGCGAGCGTTTTGCTGATCGCTACCTCAAACCGCCGGAGGAGATGGGGAGGCTGTTCGCGCGCTATCCGGAGGCGCTCGCCCGCACCATTGCGGTCATGGAGCGCTGTCGCTTCAGCCTCGACGAGCTTGCCTACCAGTATCCGGAGGAGAAGCTCCATCCCGACCTTTCCCCGCAGGAGGCACTGGAGAAGCTGACCTGGGAGGGCGCAGCGGATCGCTATCCCGAAGGTCTGCCGGACAAGGTCCGGGGCAACCTCGAGCACGAGCTGGGGCTGATCGCTAAGCTGGAATACGCCCCCTACTTCCTCACAGTGAACTCCATCGTGCGCTTCGCGCGCTCGCAGGGCATCCTGTGCCAGGGCCGCGGCTCGGCCGCCAATTCCGCCGTCTGCTACGTCCTCGGCGTGACCAGCATCGATCCCGACCGAAACGATCTCCTCTTCGAACGCTTCGTGAGCGAAGAACGCAGGGAGCCGCCGGATATCGATGTCGATTTCGAGCACGAGAGGCGCGAGGAGGTCATCCAGTGGGTCTACGAGACCTACGGACGCGACCGCGCCGCGCTCTGCTCGACCGTCATCCGGTATCGTGCCAAAGGGGCCATCCGTGACGTGGGCAAGGCGCTCGGCCTGCCGGAAGATCTGACGAAGACCCTGTCGTCACAGGTCTGGGGCTGGTCGGAAGACGTCGAGGCGAAGCACGCCGAAGGTCTCAACCTCAATATGGGCGACCGGCGGCTTCGCCTTGCCCTCGTGCTCGCCCACCAACTCGTCGGTACGCCCCGGCATCTCTCCCAGCATCCCGGCGGTTTCGTTTTGACACGGGATCGGTTGGACGAGCTCGTCCCGATCGAGCCCGCCGCCATGGCCGATCGGCAGGTCATCGAATGGGACAAGGACGACATCGACATCCTGAAGTTCATGAAGGTCGACGTGCTGGCGCTCGGGATGCTCTCCTGCATGCGCCGCGCCTTCGATCTCCTCGCCGAGCACAAGGACGTCAGGCTCGATCTCGCGACCATTCCCGCCGAGGACCCCCGAACCTATGCCATGGTCCGTCGCGCGGACACGCTCGGCACCTTCCAGATCGAATCCCGCGCGCAAATGGCGATGCTGCCGCGGATCAAACCGCGCACCTTCTACGACCTCGTCATCGAGGTCGCGATCGTGCGGCCCGGGCCGATCCAGGGCGACATGGTCCATCCTTATCTGCGCCGGCGGGAAGGCAAGGAGAAGGTCGAATATCCCAAGCCTGAGCTCGAGGCGGTTCTTGGCAAGACCCTCGGGGTGCCCTTGTTCCAGGAGCAGGCCATGAAGGTCGCGATTTGCGCGGCGGGCTTCACGCCGGGCGAGGCTGACCAGCTGCGTCGCGCCATGGCCACCTTCAAGCACACCGGCGGCGTCTCGAAATTTGCCGAGAAGCTGATCAATGGCATGATCACCAACGGCTATGAGCGGGACTTCGCGGAGCGGACCTTTCGCCAGCTGGAAGGCTTTGGCAGCTACGGCTTTCCCGAAAGCCATGCCGCGAGCTTCGCCCTGATCGCCTATGCCTCTGCCTGGATGAAATGCTGGCACCCGGATGTGTTCTGCTGCGCGCTGCTCAACGCCCAGCCCATGGGCTTCTACGCGCCGGCGCAGATCGTGCGCGATGCGCAGCAGCACGGCGTCGAGGTCAGGCCCGTCTGCGTCAACGTCTCCCGTTGGGACTGCACGCTTGAGCCCATCGGCGACGACGAGTGCCGCTTTGCCGTCCGTCTTGGCCTGCGCATGGTCAAGGGCCTCGGCAATGCCGAGGCGGCGCGGCTCGTCTCTTGCCGGGCTGATCAGCCCTATGCGTCAGTCGACGATCTCTGGCGTCGCGCGGCGATCCGCTCAGCAACCCTGGTCGAGCTCGCCGAAGCCGACGCCTTCCGCCCCACGCTCGGCCTCGCCCGCCGTGAGGCGCTTTGGGCGATCAAGCCGTTGCGTGACGAGCCGCTCCCGCTCTTTGCCGCCGCCGCGGCGCGTGAGCACGCGCCCCGCCCGGAGCAGGACGAACCCGTGGTGCCACTGCGGCCGATGACGGCCGGCGGCGAGGTGGTCGAGGATTACGGTCATGTCGGGCTGACGCTGCGCGACCACCCGGTATCCTTCCTCAGGCAGGATCTCGCCCGGCGGTGCATCCTGACCTGTGCCGAGGCGGTGGCTTCGCGCGACCGGCGCTGGATCGAGGTCGCCGGCCTAGTTCTCGTGCGCCAGCGGCCGGGTTCGGCCAAGGGCGTGATGTTCATGACGATCGAGGACGAGACCGGAGTCGCCAATGTCGTCGTCTGGCAGAAGGTGTTCGAGCAGCTCCGCCGTACCGTACTCGGGTCCACCATGATCGGTATCAGGGGGCGCATTCAGCGAGAAGGGGAGGTCGTGCATGTCGTCGCTCGCGATCTGTTTGATCTCTCGTTCGAGCTGGCCAGCGTCGGGTCGCGCGAGGCGGATTTTCCGCTGCCGCACGGACGCGGCGATGAACTTCATAGGGGTGCGCCGGCACAGGATCCTCACGGGCTGCCAAAGCCGTGCGATCTC
This sequence comes from Xanthobacter autotrophicus, assembly GCF_030015065.1. Taxonomy (GTDB): domain Bacteria; phylum Pseudomonadota; class Alphaproteobacteria; order Rhizobiales; family Xanthobacteraceae; genus Xanthobacter; species Xanthobacter autotrophicus_D. The sequence goes on from NZ_JAIVFN010000092.1 coordinate 5,274, forward strand.
GCCGACGCCTACGGCCATATTGACGAGATCAGGGTCAGGGTGCGGGATTTTCGCTGAGAATGAGGCTGGGCCTTGGTCCGTGACGGCGAGCAGATTTAGATATGCTCCTCCCAGAACCGGATGTTGTTGACGTTTGTCTTCAGTCCTTTGGATTTCAGGGCGTCGTTCGGAGTTTCTTCAACGATCTCGATGATCTGATCGACGAGCCCGAAAAGCTCTTTCACCTCTGGATGTGCGTAATTCCATTTAACACCGTCACTATCGTACACATCCAGCTCGACCGCACGGCCCGCCTCGTCCGGATAGTTCTGAAAGTCTGGCCTGATAAATTTTCCGAGACGATCCAATATTAGCAAGCGCGCGATTTCTCGCCCGCCGAGTTCGGCATACAGATCTTTGATTTTGTCGAACGCCTCATCCAGCCTGTCTTTCCAATCGGTGTCGTCGAACTTGGCGTCGATGGCTGCAACCGCAGCAGCATCCTTGGCTTTTCGCAGCGCAGTGATCTTTGCTTCGGCCTTCGACAGCTCCTTTTCGGCGGCATCTCGAGCTTCGATAGCTTCGTCGCGGTCCCGAATGATGCTGTTATGAACTGACGCTTCGATGCGTGAAGGACCTTTGAGGTTCTTGCTGAGATTGTCCCACTGACGCTGAAACTCCCGCATCGCGCGGTTTCTAACTCCGGACGTCGGAATAGACAGCGATATTTCGTTGCACAGATCCTCGAAGCCCTGGGCCAACGCGACGTCGTTATCGATGCTCACGCCGACAATGCCGAGAAGCGTTGCCTCCATGACCTTGAAGGTGTTCGGGGGCACGACGATTGGAAGACGGTGGGTATTCAACGCCCAGGCAGCGCCCAACTCCGCCATACAGAAGGCACTGTCGAGATAGGCAGGCGTAAGAAGGGCTACGACTGCTTTTGCCGCCACGACCTGGTTGCGAATGGCCTCAACGAAATTGGCGCCTTTGGGAACACCCTGCCCTTCGAGGCTGGAACAGAAGATGTTCTCGGACGTGATGCCCAGCGACTTTGCCAACAGGGTCTCAAAGGCCTCGACCAGATCCTTGTCCGCAGCAGCGTGGCTCAGGAAGATCACAGTGTTATTGCTCGCTTTCGCCACTCTCTGTCTCCCCCTTCGTGCGAGCCCTCGCAGGCAATCAGCTTTCATCACGCGCTTGCTGAAAACAGCTAATTCCCCTATTTTAGGGGGAAGTCAAGGAGAGCGAACATGGCGAGCTTCACATTGACCGATCTCGGCAACCGCTCCGGTGAAGTTGTCGAAGCGGCGTTTCAAGGCCCAGTTGACATCACCAAGCGTGGCAAGCGCAAATTCGTGCTGCTGACGGCCGACCAGTTCGACCGCCTCACGGCGAGCACGGCGCAGCGGGCGCATCGTGTCGAGGACCTGACAGGGACGGAGCGCGACGAGATCCTCGCCGGCCTCGATGCCGTTTCCAAGGGTGACGCCAGGGATGACTGATCCACGCCATGGGGACGTCATCCTCTATTCCTATCTCTGGGCGCGCGAGCATGAACGTGGAGAGGAGACCGGCCGCAAGGCACGGCCGACCTGCGTCATGCTGATCCTCGGCGGCAAGGACGGCCAACCACGGCCTTTGCTCTTTCCGATCACCAGCCAGCCGCCGCGGCCCGGTGCGCACCATGTGCCGATTCCGGAGACCGAAGCCCGGCGGGCAAAGCTCTACACGCCTGCTTGGGTAATCGTCGACGAGTTCAACACGGACGATCTCACCCGGTCCTGGGCGGTCGAGGACCCGACACCTCTTGGACAGTTCTCGCGTAGGTTCATGTCACGGATCGCGGCGGAAGCTGCGGCGGCAATTCGCGCCGGCGCTGTGCGAAATGTGCCACGACGCTAATTTCTCTGATGGGCGCCAGCCGTCGCTTCGCCAACTCAAGACGCCGCATGGATCGTCCGGGTGGGGGGATGGACGTCGCCCTGCGGGCCGGGCTGTCGGCTGCGCTGAAGCCCGCGAGCGGTCTTCCCCCTTTCGGGCTTCCATCCCTGACGCAAACCATGGAATGATCAGGTGATCCGACGGAGGCGCGAATGCTGGCGCGGATGAATGCATGGGCCGAACGACGGCGGCTCCGCCGGAGTCGCTGGCAGGACGATGCGCGCCGGCTGGTGACCCAAGACGAGCCCGCAGCCTACTAGGAGGCCCAGCGCCTTGCGGCGCGCGCCAGAGCCTCGCGGGATGCTGACGCGTTCGTTCATTGGGCCAACGTGGCCGCAGAGGTGGCACGGATCTCGCCCCGCGCCCAGATGGACCTTGCCGTGGTTCAAGCCATCGTCGACGCGGAATTGCGCCGGGCGGCAGGAGCCGCGCCTTCGGGAGGCTGAGGGGGATGCGCGTGCTGGGGCCGCGAGCCGCCCTTTGGCGCGCCCGATACCCGCTCTCCTGAGATGGCTTCCTGGTCCGGCGCCGGATCTTCCACGATCAACCCCAAAGGGGTCCGCTACGTCCCGTGCGGCCGCTCGAGGCGCTGCCTCGGCGGTGATCGCGACCGGCGTCGGACGCTGTCGGACGCCATCGAGCGGGGATCGGCCTCGCCCGAAGGCGGAGCCCTCACATGTCGCACGATCTTTCCCTCGCCCAGAGCCATGCCTTCCAGCTCGCCTGCACGCTGATGGTCCCGGTCACGCTGTTCCAGGTCGATGGCGCGTACGCCGTGCTCCCCAGCGACGAGCTCGATGGAGACGAGATCGCGATCATCCATGAGTTCGATCCCTACGAGATCGGACCGGCTCTATGAGCCGGTCCCTCCCTCCCGGGATGCCGCTTGCGCGCGAGCGGCGGCAAGGGAGGCTGCGCCGCGGCTGGCTCACGCCCCTGACCTGGGTCTCCTCTGATATCCGCCGCGCCCTTGCCGCCTTCGCCCTTCGCGGCCGCCGGGACTGGCCCCGCAGGTATTGGGGGCAGGAAACCCGAACAGGAAAGGCCCAGGGCGTTCGATAGGCGCCCCGGTGGAGAACAGCATGGAGAGAGATGCCGTTGAGCAGCTGAAAGACCGAGTGCCCTGCGCCGCGGTGTTGGAGAAGGCGGGGTTCGCGGTTGATCGCAAGCAGAGCACGCGCCGCGCCGTCAAATATCGCCGGCACGATGACATCGTCATCGTGATCCACGCGGGAAAGGGGTGGTTCGACCCGCTCTCAGATGCCAAGGGCGACGTCTATCGGCTTGTCGCGCACCTGGACGGATTGGGTTTCATGGCGTGTCTCGACCGCGTCGCCGAGCTCGTGGGCTATGTTCCGACAGCGCCGGTATGGTCGCGGCCGGAGCGGAGCCGCGACGTTCCCCTGGCCGTCGCGGAGCGCTGGCACCGTCGTCGTCGCCCCTCGCAAGGCTCCGCAACCTGGCGGTACCTGCGCGACGAGCGTCGTCTCTCGGAGGCGATCATCGGCGCCGCGATCGGGCAAGGCCGACTTCGGGAAGGTCCGTATGGCAGTATGTGGGCGGCTCATTTTGATGATGGAGGCGGCGTCACCGGCTGGGAGGAGCGTGGCCCCGAATGGCGCGGGTTCGCGACCGGCGGCGCCAAGGTCCTGTTCCAGCTCGGCCGTCCTGGGGCTTCCCGCTTTTGTGTCACCGAGGCGGCGATCGACGCCCTGAGTCTCGCCGAGATAGAGGGGCTTCGACCCGACAGCCTGTTTCTCAGCACCGGCGGCGGCTGGGCGCCGTCCGCGGTGGCCGCGATCCGGGCCCTCGCGTCACAGGAGAATGCGTTTCTCGTCGCCGCCACGGACAACAATCGGCAGGGCGAAATCTTCGCGCGACGCCTGATGGCCATCGCCGGAGAGGCGTCGTGCCGGTTCGAGCGCCTCCGCCCGATCGCAGAGGATTGGAACGAGGACCTGCGCGCAATGAAGGAAAATCAGGAGGGGGAGGAGAGGAAAATTTGGCTGCCGCATGCCCGGCTGGAGCGTCAAGGGTGAAGCTCCGCCCGGCTGCGCCGGCCCTTGACCCCCCAGCGCGGTGAGGCGGCCGCGGGGGAGAGGTCAGGATGGGCTGAAGAGGAATGGCGAGATCGCGAGGATCAGCCGCGCTCCGGCCCGACGAGGCTGAAGGAGCCCGCCATGAACCCCACCCCCCAGATGCGCAAGGTCTATCAGGGTGTCGCCGACCGGCGACAGATGTGCCGCTTGTTCGACCGGCATGCGCAGCGGCCGATCCGTGGGGAAGATGATCCCACCTCGCTTTATGCCGGCGAATGGTTCGAGATCCACCAGGCCGAGCACGATTACATGCTCGATATCCTGCCGCCGCTCTGGATGCGCCTCGACATGTTCGCCATGCGGGAGTTCCTCGCCGGCTCGGTCACCAGCGTCTTCTTCTCGGTGATGATCGACGGTCGGATGCATTTCTTCCACGGCTATTGCGACCTTTCCAATAAGGCTTCGCCCGACCGGATGCGGGCTGCGATCCTCGAGCGTGAATCCCGACCCGTGAAGGCGATGACGCACGAAGAGCGCCTCGAGCACATCTGGAGCGAGACGAACGACGATTATCGGGGCTACGCCGGCGCGCGCTGGCCCAAACAGCATCGCGGCAAGCGCACCGTGCTGTTCTACGGCGGACGGCAAGGCACAAGCCTGGTTCTGCTCGACGGCCTCACTGACGCGCAGATCTCCGCCAAGCTGCCGGTGCATCTGCGCTACCTGCCCGACGCGATTGCGGCCTGAGGGAGGAAAGCATGGCCGACTATCACGCCCCCACTGTCGTCACGCCGTTCATTCCTTCGGCGGACATGACGCCACTCGAACGGCTCATCCTCGGCCTCGCCTTTGACGAAGAGACCGATGACGACGGCCACGTCTATTTTCATTCCTGGTGCGGCCCGAGCGACATCGTCGCGATCGAGGCCGAGCAGCTGCGGCAAGCGCACTCGGCATCGAAGGATGCCGTGAGCATCATCAACGACCCTGTCGCTACACGCCTCGCCGAGCACGATGCGGCGGAAGATCGTGCTCGGGAAGAGGACATCGAACTCGACCTGAGCGCAGCGGACTGCGGCTGGGACCGGATATCGCAGGATATCGTCCGCGGTTCGTCGACGATCGACGAGATCGTCGTCACCGCGGCGTTTACCTGCTCGAGGATGCGTCCAGACGGGTTCGGCGGCAGTATCATGCGGATCACAGCCGAGACCCTCCGGTATCAATCGACAACCGCCATGCTCGAAGAGATGCGGGCGGGGACGAAGCCGCCTCCGGCCGGCGAGCCCGGCGGTCATGGAACCCGGCGACGACTGGAAGCTCTGGCCGGTTCTTCCGGCTGGTACACCTTCACGCTCTTGCTGCTGATCGCCGGCTGGGTGGACCAGCACGGACAATCCCGGGCCCTGATCGATCATCTCGACCGCCTCGCCTCGGCCACGGACGCCTAGACCCCCATTCCCCACATCACCGAAGGCACCAGGAGCGGGTCCCGATCGCTGGACCGCGCCGGGGCCTCTCGCCTAAGGCACTGGAGATATTCATGTTCACCTTTCCACTTGAGAAGGTGCGCGAGGTCATCGCGCGCGGGCATTCCGATGCGGCCGCCAATGGCGGATTCCGCAATCCCTACTATGGCCTCAAGCCGGGAGAGGGCGAGAAGCCCGGCCTCTGGCTAGTCGGCGACGAAGGCCTCTACATCCTGTCCAACGGCAAGTTGGCCGAAGGACAGAGACCGCTCGTCTGCTACGCGCAGGAGTGCAACCCCGCCACCAATCCCGACTACTGGCACTACAAACGCCAGCATTTCGGAGCCGATGACGGCATTGAGTTTCTCGATGCTGAAGAACTCCAGACGATCATCCAGGCGACGCCCGCAGCGACCCATCTGCGGATTGAGACGACCGACACAAGCATCTCGCTTGTCCTGATCGTGCGCTGACCCCGCCAAGCCCGGCTTTCCGCCACCGTCGCGAACCGTCTTTCCCCGCCGGATGCACTCCCGCGGGACCGAGGTCGCGCGCCCTCGACATCTGGAGATCCCACCCATGGCGCATGACGATCCCTTCACCCTCGATCTTTTCGGCAACACGGCGCTGTCGTCCGGCCTCGGCATCGGCGTCACCGCCTTCTCGGCGAGCTTTGCTGAAGGACCGGACGATGACGATCCGCCGCCCACCACGCCAGCGCCGGCCATGCCGATCGCAGCCATCGCAAGGCCGTCCGTCCCGGCCTCTGCCGAGAGGGGCGAAAACTTCCACTTCGCCGGAACCCGCCAGCTTGCCCGTTCGTGGAAGGACCGCGCCCGCGACAACCTCGCCGCCATTCGTCTGGCGGCCGAGATCGAACAGGCGCAGCGCTCGGCCACACAGGAGGAGCAGGCGGCGCTGATCAAGTTCACCGGCTTCGGCGCTTCCGATCTTGCCAACGGCATTTTCCGCAGGCCGGGCGAGGACCGGTTCCAAAAGGGTTGGGAGAAGGTCGGCGCCGAGCTGGAGGAAGCCGTGTGCAGTGCCGACTACGCTTCGCTCGCACGCTGCACCCAGTATGCGCACTTCACGCCGGAATACGTCGTTCGCGCCATCTGGGCCGGCCTGCTGCGACTCGGCTGGCGCGGCGGGCGGGTTCTGGAGCCGGGCATCGGTACGGGACTGTTCCCCGCGCTGATGCCGGTGGGATTGCGGGCAGTGTCGCATATCACGGGCATCGAGCTCGACCCTGTCACCGCGCGGATCGTCCGGCTTCTCCAGCCCCGCGCCCGCATCATCACCGGCGATTTCGCCCGTATCGAGCTGCCGGCGCATTTCGATCTAGCGATCGGCAATCCACCCTTCTCCGACCGCACCGTGCGCTCGGATCGGGCCTTCCGCTCGCTCGGCCTGCGGCTGCACGACTATTTCATCGCCAAGGCAATCAGCCAGCTGAAGGCTGGTGGGCTTGCCGCCTTCGTCACCTCGCACGGCACGATGGACAAGGCTGACAGCTCGACCCGCGCGCATATCGCGACCATGGCCGATCTTGTCGGTGCGGTCCGCTTGCCCGAGGGCAGTTTCCGCGCCGACGCCGGCACCGATGTCGTCGTCGATATCCTCTTCTTCCGCCGGCGTCGGGACGGCCAGCCGGAGGGCGACCTGTCCTGGCTCGACCTCGAGGAGGTCCAGCCGGCGACGGATGACGAGGCGGCGATCCGGATCAACCGCTGGTTCGCGCGCCACCCCGACATGGTGCTGGGAGCGCATGGCCTGACCTCCGGCCCCTTCGGCGAGACCTATACGTGCAACCCTCGCGACGGCGAGGATCTCGATAGGGCGCTTGCCGCCGCGCTCACCTTCCTTCCGGAAGACATCTATGACGGCGACCCGGAACCGGTCTTGGCCGATCTTGAGGAGCTAGGCCCGACCACCGACCTGCCCGGCGCATCCCGAGTGCGGGAGGGCAGCTATTTTGTGGACGGCCGGCATGGCCTGATGCAGGTCGTCGGCGGTGCGCCGGTCGCGATCCAGGTGCGAAAGGGGCGCAGCGGTGACGGAATTCCGGAGAAGCACGTCCGGATCATCCGCAAGCTGATCCCTATCCGCGACGCCGTTCGCGAGGTGCTGAAAGCGCAGGAGTTCGGCCAGCCTTGGAAGCCAGCGCAGGTGAAGCTGCGCATCGCCTGGTCGAGTTTCGTGCGCGAGTTCGGGCCGATCAACACCACCGTCGTCTCGACCATCGAGGACGAGGAGAGCGGCGAAGTGCGAGAGACGCACCGCCGCCCGAACATCCAACCCTTCATCGACGATCCCGATTGCTGGCTGGTCGCCTCGATCGAGGATTACGACCTCGAGACCAACACGGCCAAGCCCGGCCCGATCTTCACCGAGCGGGTGATCGCGCCGCCGCCGGCGCCGGTCATAACGTCGCCGGCCGATGCACTCGCCGTGGTGCTCAACGAGCGCGGCCATGTCGATCCCGACCACATCGCCGAGCTGCTGCACCGCGACGTCGAGGCTGTCATCGCAGAGCTCGGCAACGCCATCTTCCACGATCCGGGCGACGGCTCCTGGCAGACCGGCGACGCCTATCTCTCGGGGACAGTCCGCTCGAAGCTCGTCATCGCGCAGGCCGCGGCCGCGCTAGATCCGGCGTATCAGCGCAATGTCACCGCGCTGCAGGCGGTGCAGCCGGCCGACCTTCGTCCCTCCGACATCACCGCGCGTCTCGGCGCGCCGTGGATCCCGGCAGCCGACGTCGTCGCCTTCGTGAAGGAGGCCATGGGCGTCGAGATCAAGATCCATCACATGCAGGAACTGGCCTCCTGGACCGTCGACGCGCGCCAGCTCGGATACATGGCGGCCGGCACGTCGGAGTGGGGCACCGACCGGCGGCACGCCGGCCAGCTCCTGTCGGACGCGCTGAACTCCTCGGTGCCGCAGATCTTCGACATCGTGAAGGACGGCGACAGCGAGCGCCGCGTGCTCAACGTTGTCGACACTGAAGCCGCCAAGGAGAAGCTCACCAAGATCAAGACCGCGTTCCAGAACTGGATCTGGAGCGACCCCGATCGGACCGATCGACTGGCCCGGGTCTACAATGACCGCTTCAACAACATTGCGCCTCGCGCCTTCAACGGCGATCATCTCCAGCTTCCGGGCGCCTCTGGCGCCTTTTCTCTTTATGGGCACCAGAAGCGGGTCATCTGGCGCATCATCTCCTCGGGCAGCACCTACGTCGCCCACGCCGTCGGCGCCGGCAAGACCATGTCGATCGCCGCAGCAATCATGGAGCAGCGCCGGCTCGGACTGATCGCCAAGGCGATGCTGGTCGTTCCCGGCCATTGCCTGGCGCAGGCGGCAAGAGAGTTTCTGGCGCTCTATCCCAACGCCCGCATCCTCGTCGCTGACGAGACCAACTTCACCAAGGATAAGCGTCACCGCTTTCTGTCGCGCGCGGCGACGGCAACCTGGGACGCCATCATCATCACCCACAGCGCTTTCCGCTTCATCGGCGCGCCGTCGGCGTTCGAGAGCCAAATGATCCAGGACGAGCTGGAGCTCTATGAGGACCTGCTGACCAAGGTCGAGAGCGACGACCGCGTGTCGCGCAAGCGCCTCGAGCGATTGAAGGAAGGGCTGAAGGAACGGCTGGAGGCGCTCTCGACGCGCAAAGATGACCTTCTCACCATCTCCGAGATCGGCGTCGACCAGATCATTGTTGATGAAGCTCAGGAGTTCAGGAAACTCTCCTTCGCCACCAACATGTCGACGCTGAAGGGCATCGATCCGAACGGCTCGCAGCGTGCGTGGGACCTCTTCGTCAAAGCACGCTTCATCGAGACCAAGAACCCCGGCCGGGCACTCGTACTCGCCTCAGGCACGCCTATCACCAACACGCTCGGCGAGATGTTCACCGTGCAGAGGCTGCTCGGCCACGCGGCGCTGCGCGAGCGCGGGCTGCATGAGTTCGATGCCTGGGCGTCGACCTTCGGCGACGCATCCACCGAGCTCGAGCTGCAGCCGTCGGGCAAATACAAGCCGGTCACCCGCTTCGCGCAGTTCGTCAATGTCGCCGAGCTGATCGCCATGTTCCGCTTCTTCGCCGACGTGGTGATGCCGGCGGACTTGCGCGACTATGTGAAGGTGCCGGAGATCTCAGGCGGCAGGCGCCAGATCATCACCGCGCCACCGAGCGCGGCCTTCAAGGCCTATCAGCGCCAGCTCGATGCCCGCATCACCGCCATCGAGCAACGTGACCGTCCACCCGAACCCGGCGACGACATCCTGCTCTCCGTCATCACGGACGGGCGCCATGCCGCGATCGATCTGCGTCTTGTCGATCCCGACAATGACAACGAGGCCGGCAACAAGCTCAACCAGCTCGTGGCGAACGCCTTCCGCATCTGGCAGGAGACGGCGGAGAACACTTATGTCCGCAGCGACGGAAAGCCTTTTGAGCTGCCCGGCGCAGCGCAGATGATCTTCTCCGACCTGGGGACGACCAATGTCGAGAAGACGAGAGGTTTTTCCGCCTACCGCTGGATCCGCGATGAGCTCGTTCGATTGGGCGTGCCCGCCTCCGAGATCGCCTTCATCCAGGATTTCAAGCGATCCGAGGCGAAGCAGCGCCTGTTCGGTGATGTCCGGTCCGGCAAGGTCCGCTTCCTTCTCGGCTCGTCGGAAACCATGGGGACCGGTGTCAACGCGCAGCTTCGCCTGAAGGCGCTCCATCACCTCGATGTGCCGTGGCTGCCGTCACAGATCGAGCAACGCGAGGGTCGCATCGCCCGCCAGGGCAATCAGCATGATGTCGTCGACATCTTCGCCTATGCGACGCTGGGCTCGCTCGACGCCACCATGTGGCAGAACAACGAGCGCAAGGCCCGATTCATCGCCGCTGCGCTCTCCGGCGACACCTCGATCCGCCGGCTCGACGACATGGGCGAGGGACAGGCATCGCAGTTTGCCATGGCGAAGGCCATTGCCAGCGGCGATGAGCGCCTGATGCAGAAGGCCGGGTTGGAAGCCGAGATCGCGCGGCTCGATCGCCTGCGCGCGGCCCATGTCGACGACCAGCATGCCATTCGCCGGCAGATCCGCGACGCCGAGCGCGACATCGAGATCTCGACGCGGCGGATCGGTGAGATCGGGCAGGATATCGAGCGCCTGGTGCCCACGGCGGGAGACAGCTTCGTCATGACCGTGACGGGCGGCTCCTATGACGACCGCAAGCTCGCCGGTCGTGCCCTGATGAAGGAGATCCTGACCTTGGTGCAGCTCCAGCAGGAGGGCGAGGCCATCATCGCCTCCATCGGTGGCTTCGACCTCGAATTCTCCGGAGAGCGCTTCGGCAAGGATGGTTTCCACTACACCACCACGCTGCTGCGCACAGGGGCGGAGCACGAGGTCGAGCTTCCGGTCACCGTCACGCCGATCGGCGCGGTGGCCCGCCTCGAGCATGCTCTCTCAGGCTTCGAGGGTGAGCAGCAGAATTATCGCTGGCGGTTGGAAGGCGCCCGCAAGCGACTCGTGTCGTATCAGGCGCGCGTCGGCGAAGCCTTCGCCTTCGAAGTGGAGCTCGACATGAAGCGTGAGCAGCTGGCCGAGGTCGAGGCTCAGCTTGCCTCCAACGTCGGCGAGGCCAGCGCCGAGGGGGATATCGGGGGAAGCAGCAGGATTGCGGCGTAGAATCGCTGCTTCACGATCGCATCAAGCCGGGCCGAGTAGAAGTGTCTGGCCATCACGCCTGCCGGCTAAGCTCGGTGGTCGGATGTGGACTCATCGTCGGCGGCGGTGCCGGTGCCGAAGCCGCCGGCCATCCCGCCGCCCATTCCCATGCCACCACCCATTCCGCCGCCGCCACCGCCGCCTTTGCCCGATCCATCCCGACTGCTCTCGCCCTTGCCGCGCCCGCCCGAGCTAGAGGGCCGCGTCGGGCCTTGCCGCGGGATGGCCAGATCGGCCGGGATCGGCCCGATGTCGAGCGCCTCGCGGATGAAATTGCGCAGCGACACCACAAGCTCATCCGTGTGGACGGAGCGCCCGGCCAGCAGCTCGCGCACCGCGCGCTCCGCGAGACGAACCTGTTCTTCTGTCCCGAGCAGGATGATGTCCGAGAGTGCCGCCTCCACCGCATCGCGGATACGGCGCCGGCGATCCGAGCCGGCCTTGGGGTCAGTGCTCTGGTCGTCCTCGGCTTCTGCCTCCACGTGTCCCTCGGCCTCCCGGCCTTGTCGATGGAGGTCGCGCAGATGCGTCGGATCGACGCTGAGATTGCCGGTGAACGAGCCACCCAGCGTCTTGTAGGCGGCGATCAGCGTGCGCAGGCGCTCATTGATCTGCCGGTTCATCCGTTCACGCCGCTGCTGGATCGTGAACATCATCAGCAGGCGGATCCCGATGCTGATGAGCGTGAACAGCGCGAGCCCGATCAGTGTCACGATCAGGCTTTGCCAGGAGCTGAAATCAATGCCGCGCAAGGGTGCCTCTGCGATCGGTTGCTTTCGCGCCGAATGAGGCGCGCGCCATCAGACAGAGGGAAGAGGAAAATGGGAAGGAGGGGAACCCTGCTCGCCGACCGGCCGAACCGGCGACGCTGAGCTCAACCGCGTCCTGCGCGATCCCGGCCGCGGCGTCCTGCGCAGGGCTTGTCGCCCCGCTGGGCCGCCGGACAGGGATGCTCGATCGCAGTTGCACCGGCCCGCCCGCTCCGCGGGCCGGGGGAGGTCTTCGAGAAGAAGACGAGGAAGGACCCGCGAACGCGGCCTTCGAAATCCCCCACAAGGAGCATCTCCATGCATCTCATCAAGGTCGATCCGCGCGCACTGCGGGAGAATCCCGACAAGACGCGTCTGACCAAGTCCACGGCGCAGGCCGATGCGCTGCTGCTGGCGACGATCAAGGCCGTCGGCATCGTGCAGCCGCCTGTCATCGCCCCCGAAACCGGCGGCGGCAACGGCTACATCATCAATGCGGGCCATCGCCGCGTGAAGCAGGCGATCGCCGCGGGCCTCGAGGAGATCGAGGTCCTCGTCGACGAGGCCGCCAACGACAATGGCGCGATGCGCTCCATGGTCGAGAACATCGCCCGTGAGCCGCTCAATCCCGTCGACCAGTGGCGCGCGATCGAACGCCTCGTCGCGCTCGGCTGGACCGAAGAGGCGATCGGCGTCGCGCTTGCCTTGCCGGTTCGCCAGATCAAGAAGCTGCGCCTCCTGGCGAACGTCCTGCCGGCTATGCTCGACCATATGGCGAAGGGTGATATGCCGAACGAGAAGCAGCTGCGCACGATTGCGGCGGCCTCGCTCGACGAGCAGCGCGAGGTCTGGAAGCGGCACAAGCCGTCAAAGGCCGATCCGCAGGTCGCCTGGTACAACGTCGCGAACGGTCTGGAAAAGACCCGGATGCATGCGAAGGACGCGAGCTTCGATGACGAGCTCGCCAAGGCCTACGGCATCGCCTGGGTCGAGGATCTCTTCGCCTCGGCCGACGAGGACAGCCGCTACACCACGGATGTCGAGGCCTTCCTCGGGGCCCAGCAGGAGTGGATGGCGAACCACCTGCCGAAGCGCGGCGTCGTCGTCGAGGCCGACACCTGGGGACGGGCGAAGCTGCCGCCCAAGGCCGAGCGGGTCTACGGCAAGCCGGGCAAGTCCGACCACACCGCGATGTTCGTCGATCGCGAAGGCAAGGTGCAGACGGTCCACTACCGGATGCCTGAGCCGAAGACGGCCAAGGGCAAGGCCGGGTCGGCCGGTGGCGCTGCTGGTGACGACGGCATCGTGGCTTCGAAGCCGCGCCCGGACGTGACCCGTAGGGGCATCGAAATGGTCGGGGATTTCCGGACCGATGCCCTGCATGAAGCGCTTGCCCGGGCCCCGATCGAAGACGACACTCTGCTAGCGTTGCTCGTCCTGGCCTTCGCCGGGCGCAATATCTCGATCGCGTCCGGCGCGTCGGGCGACATCTACGGCTACGCTCGCATGGATCGCCATGCCGCACGGCTGGTCGGCAGTGAGGGCAAGCTCGCGTTCGACCGCGAGACGCTGCAGCAGGCGGCCCGCGGCGTCCTCATCGATGTGCTGTCCTGCCGGGAGAACCGCACCGACTCCGGCATCGTCGCACGGCTCGCCGGCGACGCCATCGGCGCCGACGGCTTCCTTCCGAACATGGGCACGGACGAATTCCTCTCGTGCCTGTCCCGCGCCGCGCTCGAAGGCTCGTGCAAGGACACGCCGGTCCTGCCGCGCCAGAAGGTGAAGGACACCCGCGCCGCTCTCGTCGAGCACTTCAAGGCGGAGCGGTTCGTTCATCCGTTGGCGCTGTTCGCGCCCGACGCGATGAAGCTCGCGAGCTGGCTGGTGAAGCACGAGGCGAGCGAGGACGACGATCTCGACGAGGGGTCGGCCGAGCCGGACGCCGCGGAGCCGGCCGACGCGCTCGACGGCGAGGCCTACGGCGTCGCGGCC
>NZ_JAIVFN010000093.1 GCF_030015065.1 Xanthobacter autotrophicus
CCACGCGGCCCGCCACCGCCCCGCGTCACCCGCCAGATGATGAAGCCCCAGAAGGCGATCATGGCGATGAGGAAGATGATGTTGTCCACCTCCTCCTCGCTCATGCCCGGCTGCTCCAGCTTGCGGGCGCGGGCCCGGGCCTCGTCGGGATCGAGGTTGAGGATCTCAAGGATGGCGTCGGTGCCCTTCACGATGCCGCCGGCCATGTCGCCGGCCTTGAAGGCGGGGACGATGGCATTGCGGATGATGGTGGAGGCCACCGCGTCGGTCAGGATGCCCTCCAGCCCGTAGCCCACCTCGATGCGCACCTTGCGCTCGCTCGGCGCCACGAGGAGCAGCACGCCGTTGTTCTTCTTCGCCTGCCCGATCTGCCAGGCGCGGAACAGCCGGTTGGCATAGTCCTCCACCGACGTGCCCTGGAGGGAGGGGACAGTCGCCACCACCACCTGGTCGGTGGCCTTCGCCTCCTGCGCCGCGAGCCGGGCATCGAGGCGCAGGAGGGTGGACGGATCGAGCACGTGGGCAGCGTCCACCACCCGGCCGGTCAGGGGCGGAAAAGCCAGCTCCGCCCCCGCCGCCGCGCCGAGACCGAGCACCAGCGCGGCCAGCACGAGCAGCCCGTGGCGCAGGGCGCCGCCGCGCCATGGCGGGGAAAGGCGGGAGACGGACAGGCGGAGCATGGCCGCCACCCCTGGCGTCAGTTGAACTTCACCTTCGGCACCTGCATCTGCTGCTCGGAGATGGTGAAGGTCTCCATGGGCCGGTAGCTGCGATAGAGGGTCGAGGCCCACAGCACGCCGGGGAAGGTCTTCAGCTCGGTGTTATAGACCCGCACCGCGTCGATATAGTCGCGCCGCGCCACGGCGATGCGGTTCTCCGTGCCCTCGATCTGCGACTGGAGGGCGAGGAAATTCTGGTTGGACTTCAGGTCCGGATAGGCCTCCGACACCGCGATGAGCCGGCCGAGCGCGCTGGACAGGCCCGCCTGCGCGTCCTGGAACTGCTTGAACTGGGCGGGATCGGTCACGGTGGAGGCGTCCACCCTGATGGAGGTGGCCTTGGCCCGCGCCTCGATGACCGAGGTCAGCACGTCTTTCTCTTGGGCCGCATAGCCCTTCACCGTCTCCACCAGGTTGGGAATGAGGTCGGAGCGGCGCTGATACTGGTTCAGCACCTCGCTCCACGCGGCCTTGGCCCGCTCCTCCTCGGTGGGAATCACATTGACGCCGCAGCCGGCCAGCGTCAGCGCGGCGAGCATGGCGAGAAGCGGCGCCCGAAGGCGGGACAGCTGCTGGAGCGCCCTGGAGAAACGTGCGGCGGAGAAACGTGCGGCGGAGATGCGAACAGTGGACATGGTGGCCCCTCCCCTGTCTCAGGCGCCCTGACGCGCCGGCGCGCTTATAACACGGCGAAGCTCGGCAAGGCTCCCTGCGGGGGCTCCTCATTTCGGGCCGAGATAGCCGGGCAGGTCCTGGGCCTCGTCGAGGCGCGAGAGCTTCACGGCCAGCTTCTCGGCCAGCTCGATGTCGCTCTGGAGCAGCCGCGTGGTCATAAAGGAGCGGTAGTAGTTGCCCCACATGAATTCCTGGAACGGGGTGTCCTCGTTGGAATAGGCCTTTCCCCGCACGCCGCGGGCCAGCGTCCGCCAGGGATTGTCCGTGAGCTCGCTGATATGCTCGGGGATCTTCACGCAGGGGCGCCGGTTGCCGTCCACGTCGATGGGCCAGCAGAAACCCTGCGTCTCCATCCGGTGCCAGAAGTCCTTCAAATCGAGGGCCGACCAGTCGGCCCGGGGGGCGCCCACCATCACCGTGTCGTGGCCGATCTCCAGGAGCGCCCGGCACAGATGGTGGTGATCAATCATGTAGAGGCGCCTTTTCGGTCCCAGCACGCAGGGCACCGCCTTCTCCTCGATCAGCGCCCGCAGCTCGCGCCGCGAAAGGCCGCCCATCAGCTTCGCCCGGCGCTGCACCTCGTAAAGGCCAAGGGTGAGCTGGGTGGGGCGAAGCGCATCAATGGCCACTTCCCGCAGCTCGCGCGTGGCTCCGTCCCGGGGACTTTGGTCGGTCATGCGTCCTCCACGGCGCGACCATGCGCAAGCATAGGCATGGCTCGGAACAGCCAGCATGGCCGAAAACGCGCGCGGCGGCACCCCGTCCGGAATGCCGCCGCGCCCAGGCTCGGAGTGCGGAGCGCCTCAGCCGGGCGAGATCATATTCTCGGGGCGCACGACGGCGTCGAATTCCTCGTTCGTCACATAGCCGCCGCCGACGGCCTCCTCGCGCAGAGTGGTACCGTTCTTGTGGGCGGTCTTGGCGATCTTGGCGGCGTTGTCGTAGCCGATCTTCGGGGCGAGCGCGGTCACCAGCATCAGCGAGCGCTCCAGCGCCGCCTTGATGTTGTCCTCGCGCGCCTCGATGCCCACCACGCAATTGTCGGTGAAACTCACCGCCGCGTCCGCCATCAGCCGCACCGACTGGAGGAAGTTGTAGGCCATCACCGGATTGTAGACGTTGAGCTCGAAATGGCCCTGGCTGCCGGCGAAGGTGAGCGCGGCGTTGTTGCCGAAGATCTGCACGCAGACCTGGGTCAGCGCCTCGCACTGGGTGGGGTTCACCTTGCCCGGCATGATGGAGGAGCCGGGCTCGTTCTCGGGGAGCGCCAGCTCGCCGAGGCCGGAGCGCGGGCCGGAGCCGAGCAGGCGGATGTCGTTGGCGATCTTGAACAGGGAGGCCGCCACCGTGTTGATGGCGCTGTGCGAGAACACCATGGCGTCATGGGCCGCCAGCGCCTCGAACTTGTTGGGGGCGGTGGTGAAGGGCAGGCCGGTGATGGCGGCGATCCTGTCCGCCACCTTCTCGGCGAAGCCCACCGGGGCGTTGAGGCCGGTGCCCACGGCGGTGCCGCCCTGGGCCAGCTCCATCAGCGCCGGCAGCGTCATCTCGATGCGCCGGATGCCGTTCTCCACCTGCTGGGTGTAGCCGGAGAATTCCTGGCCGAGGGTGAGCGGGGTGGCGTCCTGGGTGTGGGTCCGGCCGATCTTGATGACGTTCGTCCACTGCTTCGCCTTCGCGTCGAGGGCGGCGTGCAGGTGCTTGAGGGCCGGAACCAGGCGGCGGACGATCTCCTCCGCGCAGGCGATGTGCATGGCGGTGGGATAGGTGTCGTTGGACGACTGGCTCATATTGACGTGATCGTTGGGGTGCACGGGCTTCTTGGAGCCCATCTCCCCGCCGAGCATCTCGATGGCCCGGTTCGAGATCACCTCGTTGGCGTTCATGTTGGACTGGGTGCCCGAGCCGGTCTGCCAGACGGCGAGGGGGAAATGGGCGTCGAGCTTGCCCTCGATCACTTCCTGCGCGGCGGCGACGATGGCGTCGGCAAGCTTGGGATCGAGCCGGCCGAGATCGCGGTTCACTTCCGCCGCGGCGCGCTTGACGATGCCGAGGGCGCGGACCACGGGAAGCGGCTGCTTCTCCCAGCCGATCTTGAAGTTGCCGAGGGAGCGCTGCGCCTGCGCGCCCCAATAGCGGTCGGATGCAACTTCGATGGGACCGAACGTATCGGTCTCGGTGCGCGTGGTCATCGCCTTGGCCTCTCTGTGGTCTCGCGGGCGGCGGGCTCATAGCACAGCTGAGCGCCTTCCGGGGAGCTAGACGTGTTGGGTAAACGTGCTGGCTAAAATAATTCCAAGGTGGTAGCCCGTGGATGTTACCTCTACAAGATTTCGCCATATCTTTGGCCGGCCCTGAGGTATTAATATCTCATCGGGCTCGTGGGCCTGACGCGGTGCGCCGGCCGTACAAGATCACCGGCCGCCGGGTGCGGAGGAAACTGGCGACAAGGTGAGATAGCGTTGGGCGACGTGGTCAATCTTCATCGGGCGCGCAAGGCGCGGGCCCGTCAGGCGGCGCAGGCGGCGGCCGGGGAGAACCGAATTCGATTCGGGCAGACCAAGGCCGACCGCGAGAGGCTGGCAGACGAGCTCGAGCGGCAGCGACGCCACCTTGAGGGTCACGCCCTGACCGAGAGGGAAGAACATGAAAAGCCCCGTGGTTAAGAGATCCATCGTCATCGCCGGCCACAAGACCAGCGTCAGCCTCGAGGACGCCTTCTGGGAGGCTCTTAAAGAGATCGCCAGCGGTCGACGGCTCACCCTGTCCGACCTCGTGGCAACCATCGATTCCGCACGCACGCAGGGCAACCTGTCGTCCGCCATCCGCCTTTTCGTCCTCGACTACTATCGAGGCGTGGCAACGGCGGCCCGGACCCAGGCCGCCGGAGAACGCATGCCGGCAGCAAGCCCTCCCGTTGCGTAAAGCGCGGCTCGACCTTATCTGCGAATGAGGCTGACCGCGCGTCGCGTTGAAAGGCGACGCGCGGTTTCCTATAACCGCCCTGCCCGGCGGGGCGTGGTCGGGCGCTGGCTTTCGCCGGCGCCGGGCCGGTCTCCTCGGACAGGTCCGCCTGTCGGATCGGATCCGTTGCGGGGTGCCCGCGCCGGAACCGGCGGAGGCTCGCAGCGACGCGCGTGCCGATGGCGGCACCGCTCACGGGAGACGACGGATGTCGTGGAAGAATCAGAGTGGCGGCCCATGGGGTAATGGGCCGCGGGGTCCCTGGGGTTCGGGACCCTCTTCATCAGGACCGACGCCGCCAGATCTCGAAGACCTGATCCGCCGCAGCCAGGACCGGCTGCGCACCATGATGCCGGGCTCGTTCGGCGCCAAGGGCGTCATCCTCGTCATCGCCGTGGTGGTGGTCGGCTGGTTCCTCACGGGCCTCTATCGCGTGCTCCCCGACGAGCAGGGCGTGGTGCTGCGCTTCGGCAAGTTCGTGGGCATCACCCAGCCCGGCCTCAACTATCACTGGCCCTACCCCATCGAGACGGTGCTGACCCCCAAGGTCACCTTCGTCAACCGCATCGACGTGGGCATGCGGGTGGGCGAGGACACGCGCCGCAACACCTCGGTGATGCGCGACGTTCCGGAAGAGAGCCTGATGCTCACCGGCGACGAGAACATCGTGGACGTGGACTTCGCCGTGTTCTGGGTGATCTCCAACGCCGAGGACTATCTGTTCAACGTCCAGAACCCCGAGGGCACCATCAAGGCGGTGGCCGAGAGCGCCATGCGCGAGGTCATCGGCCGCACCAACATCCAGCCCATCCTCACCGGCGCCCGGCAGAACATCGAGACCGGCGTGCAGGAGCTGATGCAGTCGGTGCTGAACGGCTACAAGGCCGGCGTGCAGATCACCCAGGTGCAGTTGCAGAAGGTCGATCCGCCGAGCCAGGTCATCGACGCCTTCCGCGACGTGCAGGCTGCTCGCGCCGACGCCGAGCGCTCCCAGAACGAGGCGCAGACCTACGCCAACCGCATCCTGCCCGAGGCCCGCGGCGAGGCCTCGCGCATCGAGAACGCCGCCCAGGCCTATCGCGAGCGCACCGTGGTGGACGCCCGCGGCCAGGCGGCCCGCTTCATCAAGATCTATGACGAGTACCAGAAAGCGAAGGTCGTGACGCGCGAGCGCATGTATCTCGAGACCATGGAGCGCGTGCTCGGCGGCGTCGAGAAGGTGCTGGTGGATTCCTCCGCCACCCGCCAGGGGCCCAGCGGGGCATCGGGAGGCGGGCAAGGCGGCGTCGTGCCGGTCCTGCCGCTCACCGACCTCCTCCGCCGCCAGCCGGCACCCGCCGCCCAGCCCCAGGGAGCCACGCGATGAGAAATCCGGTCCTCGGCGGCGTGCTCGCCGTTCTCGGCGTCGTCGCCCTCGTCCTAGTCTATTCTTCGGCCTTCATCGTCCACCAGACCCAGCAGGCGCTGGTGCTGCGGCTCGGCGATCCGCTCGCGCCCATCACCAAGCCGGGCCTGCACTGGAAGATGCCGTTCATCGACAGCGTGGTCTATCTCGACAACCGCATCCTGGACCTCGAAAACCCGTCGCAGGAAGTCATCGCCTCCGACCAGAAGCGCCTGGTGGTGGATGCGTTCGCGCGCTACCGCATCACCAATCCGCTGCGCTTCTACCAGTCGGTGGGCACGGTGCAGGGCGCCAATTCCCGCCTGTCCACGGTGCTCAACTCGGCGCTGCGCCGGGTGCTGGGCGAGAACAGCTTCATCAGCGTCGTGCGTGACGGGCGTGAAGGCCTGATGCACCAGATCAGCGAGCAGGTGAACCGCGAGGCGGCCAATTTCGGCATCACCGTGGTGGATGTGCGCATCCGCCGCGCCGATTTGCCGGAGGCCAACAGCCAGGCGGTGTTCCAGCGCATGCAGACGGAACGCCAGCGGGAAGCCGCCGAGATCCGCGCCCAGGGCAACGAGGCGGCCCAGCGCCTGCGCGCCCGCGCCGACCGCGAGGCGACCATCGTGGTGGCCGAGGCCAACTCGAAGGGCGAGCAGCTGCGCGGCGAAGGCGATGCGGAACGCAACCGCATCTTCGCCGACGCGTTCGGGCGCGATCCGGACTTCTTCACCTTCTACCGGTCCATGCAGGCCTATGAAGCGACCATGAAGCCCGCCGATACCCGGCTGCTGCTGAGCCCGGAATCGAACTTCTTCCGCTATTTCCGGGATCCGACCGGAGTGGCGGCGGGCGCGCCGGCGCCCGCGCCCGCCAACTGACGCGGGCCGGGCGCGGCATGAAGGATCTTTTCGCCGCTCTCGGCCTCATGCTCGCCATCGAGGGCCTGTGCCTCGCCGCCTTTCCGGGGGCGTGGCGCAGGGCCATGAAGGCGGTGCTCCACGCGCCGGAGACCCCCATGCGCCTCGCGGGGCTGGGGGTCGGTGCCGTCGGCGTGCTGGTGGTCTTCCTCGTGCGCTCCCTGTGAGCCGTCCCGGCGCCGGGCGATGACGGATGCCGGACGGGTCCGGCTCGCGCCATGCCCCCCGGGACACGTCCGCCGGCCCCCCGGCCGACACCACCGCCCCGCCTGCCGCTCGAACGGCGCGCGGGGCGGTCGCGTTTTGGCCGCATTGCGACCGCACCGATTCCCATGGGCGCCGGCTCCGACCCGATCCCATGGCGGCGGGGCGGGCCTGCTCCCTCGGATTCAGGGCTGTGCCATCGCCGGGCCGGTCCCACCCGGCCCGATCCGGCCCGGGTGGGACCGGCGCCGGATCGTGACCGTTCGGGGGCTTGCGCCCGCGCGACGGCCGGCGCAGCCTCAAAGCACGACCGCCGCGTCGAGGAGAGCCATGCCCCATACGCTTCGTTCCTCAATTCCCTCCGTCCGCCTGCCCGCTTTCGTTCTGGCAGCCGCCTTCGCGCTCCTCACCACCACCTTCGCGACCCTCGGGCCGGCCCCCCTCTCCGCGGCCCCCGGCAAGGGGCCGGACACGGTGGCGGACGTGGCGGAGCGGGTGATGGATGCGGTGGTCAACATCTCCACCTCGCAGAACGTGGCCGCCTCCCGCTCGGTGCCCCAGCCGCAGCTGCCGCCCGGCTCGCCGTTCGAGGATTTCTTCGACGAGTTCTTCAAGCGCCGGCAGGATGACGGCGGCGAGCAGCGCTCGCGCCGCGTCTCCTCCCTCGGCTCGGGCTTCGTCATCGACGCGTCGGGCCTCATCGTGACCAACAATCACGTGATCGCCGACGCCGACGAGATCTTCGCCAATTTCAACGACGGCTCGAAGCTGAAGGCCGAGTTGATCGGCCGCGACAGCAAGACCGACCTCGCTTTGCTGCGGGTGAAGCCCGACAAGCCGCTCACCGCGGTCAAGTTCGGCGACAGCGAGAAGCTCAGGGTGGGCGACTGGGTGATGGCCATCGGCAATCCGTTCGGCCTCGGCGGCACGCTGACGGTGGGCGTGGTCTCCGCCCGCAACCGCGACATCAATTCCGGCCCCTACGACAATTTCATCCAGACCGATGCCGCCATCAACCGCGGCAATTCCGGCGGCCCGCTGTTCAACATGGACGGCGAGGTGATCGGCATCAACACCGCCATCATCTCCCCCTCGGGCGGTTCCATCGGCATCGGCTTCGCCGTGCCCGCCGCCACCGCCCAGCCGGTGCTGGCCCAGCTGGAGCAGTTCAAGGAGGTGCGTCGGGGCTGGATCGGGGTGCGCATCCAGCCGGTCACCGACGACATCGCCGAGAGCCTCGGCCTCGGCAGGCCGCGCGGCGCGCTCATCGGCGTGGTCTCGGAGAACAGCCCGGCGGCCCAGGGCGGCATCAAGGCCGGGGACGTGATCGTGAAGTTCAACGGCCGCGACATCAAGGAAGTGCGCGACCTCACCCGCACCGTGGCCGACACCATGGCCGACACCGAGGTGGAGGTGGTGGTGGTCCGCAAGGGCAAGGAGGAGACCCTGCGCCTCAAGGTCGCCCGCATGCCCGAAGACGACAAGCCGGACGCCGCCAAGCCCGCTGCCGAGACGCAGAAGGCGGCGCCGAAAAAGGCCCTCGGCATCGAGCTTACGGCCATGAGCGACGAGCTGCGCAAGCGCTACCGCATCAAGAGCGAGATCAATGGCGTGGTGATCACCGGCGTCGACGCCTCCGCCCCGGCCGCCGACAAGGGGCTGAAGGCGGGGCAGGTCATTGTCCAGGTGGGGCAGGAGGCGGTGACGAACCCCTCCGACGTGGAGAAGCAGATTGATGCCCTGCGCAAGCAGGGCAAGCGCTCGGCCCTGTTCCTCGTCTCCGACGGCGACGGCAAGCAGGAATTCGTCACGGTGCCGCTGAACTGAAGACCGCGGCGACCACCGGTCTCGAACACGATGCCCCGGCGCGTCCGGGGCATCGCCCGTTGCACGATCCGGAGGCGGCGGCGCGATCCCGTCCTCGAAACCGCTTCCGCCTCAGCCGGTGTGGAACTCGCTCAGCGCATAACCCTGCATGTAGAGCAGCGCGGTGAGGTCGCCATGGTCGATGCGGACATGGGCTGCCGCCGCCACCGCCGGCTTGGCGTGAAAGGCGACGCCGACCCCGGCCTCCTGCAGCATGGCGAGGTCGTTGGCGCCATCGCCCACCGCCATGGTCTCGGACGGGGCGAGGTGCATGCGGTCGCGCAGTTCCTCGAGGGTCGCGAGCTTGGCGTCGCGGCCGAGGATGGGCTCCTCCACCGCGCCGACGAAGCGGTCGTCCTCGATGAGCAGGGTGTTGGCGCGGTGCTCGTCGAAGCCGACCCGCGCGGCGATGGCGCTCGTGAACACGGTGAAGCCGCCGGAGACGAGGGCGGTATAGGCCCCGTTGGCCTTCATGGTGCCCACCAGCTCGAGCCCGCCGGGGGTGAGGCTGATGCGCTCGCGCAGCACGTCGGCCACCACGCCGGCCGGCAGGCCGCGCAGCAGCGCCACGCGCTCGCGCAGCGCCGGCTCGAAGGCGATCTCCCCGCGCATGGCCCGCTCGGTGATGGCGGCCACATGGGCCTTCACGCCCACGAGGTCGGCGAGTTCGTCGATGCATTCCTGCCCGATCATGGTGGAATCCATGTCGGCGAGGAAAAGCTGCTTGCGCCGGGCCGCCTCAAGCTGCACCACCACGTCGATGGGCGCGTCCCCGAGGGCGGCGCGCACGGCATCGGCCAGCGCCCGGGCATCGGCGCCCAGTGGCGGCGCGAAATGGATGTCCACGGCCACCTCGGGCGCGAGCACCACCGCTTCCTGCGCCTCGGGCAGCACCGCGCGCGCCTCGTGGATTGCCTCGCGGGTCAAAGCCGGGGCAGATGGGTTGGAAATCAGCGTCGCGACATAGGCCATGGCGATATCGGTACTCGAAAAGGGGAATGAGCCTTCGGCGGTGCTCATCGCAGGTCCCACCGCCAGCGGCAAGTCGGCCCTCGCGATGGCGCTCGCCGAGCGACTCGCAGGCATCGTGCTCAATGCAGATTCCATGCAAGTCTATGGCGACCTGCGGGTGCTCACGGCGCGGCCGACCGTCGCGGAGGAGACGCAGGTTCCCCACGGCCTCTACGGCCACGTGGATGCGGACACGGATTATTCCGTGGGCCGCTGGCTCGCTGATGCCACCTCATCCCTCGCCGCCGCGCGCGAACAGGGGCTTTTGCCCATCTTCGTCGGCGGCACCGGGCTCTATTTCCGAGCGCTGACGCAAGGCCTCGCCGAGATCCCGAAGGTGCCGGATGCGGTGCGGGCACAGGTCCGCGGCGCGGCGGAAGGCCTCGACAGCCCCGCTTTGCACGCCCGCCTCGCCGCCCTGGACCCCGGGACCGCAGCCCGGCTCCAGCCCAACGACCGCCAGCGGGTGCTGCGGGCACTGGAGGTGATCACCGCCACCGGCCGCTCCCTTGCGGACTGGCAGAAGGACGCGCCGCGCCCGGTGCTGGACGCCTCCCGCTGCGCGCGCCTCGTGCTGGAGGTGGACCGCACGGTGCTGCGCCAACGCATCGACGCGCGCTTCGAGGCCATGATGGCGCAGGGAGCGCTGGAAGAGGTTCGAGCGTTGGCGGCCCGCCGGCTCGATCCCGCCCGCACGGTACTCAAGGCCCATGGCGCCCCGGCCCTCGCCCGCCATCTCGCCGGCGAGATGACGCTGGAAGCCGCCATCGCCGAGGGCCAGGGCGACACCCGCCGCTATGCCAAAAGGCAGGAGACCTTCTTCCGCCACCAGATGGCGGACTGGCCCCGTGCCGCGCCGGAGGCCGCTCTGGACGCGGTGCTCGGCATGATCAGGACGCCCGCGCGCTGAGGGGGGCGCAAAGGCCTCAGCGGCCTTCGGGGGGATGCCCCTCCCCTTCCGCAAGAAGCGTCTTGAAGCGGGCTTCCTCGTCGGCCGAGAGCCGCTGGGGCGCGGCCGCACGGCGGCGCTTCAGGCCGAAGACCGCGGCGAGCGCGCCCAGCGCCAGCACCAGCACCGGCGCCGCCCACAACAGGGCATTGCGCCAGGACATGACCGGGCGCAGCAGCACGAACTCGCCATAGCGCGCCACCATGAACTCCATCACCTGGGCGTCGCTGTCGCCCGCCTTCAGCCGCTCGCGCACGATGAGGCGCAGGTCCTTGGCGAGGGGGGCGTCGGAATCGTCGATGGACTGATTCTGGCAGACCATGCAGCGCAATTCGGCCGAGATGGCGCGGGCGCGGCTTTCCAGCACCGGATCGCCCAGCACCTCATCCGGCTGCACCGCGAGGGCGGGGGCGCCGACGCGCAGGCGCCGGTCGGCCAGCGAGAGCGCGCCGCCGAGCGCCATCACCACCGCGCCGAGCCAGATCAGCGTCACGAACGGCTTGTAGGTGGCGCGCATGGAGATATGCCCGTCCGGGCTCTCCTCGCCCATGCTCACATAAAGCTGGCTGAGGCCGAAGGTACGGATGCCGGCTTCGGTGGTGGCCATCTGCCGGGCGGCGAACATGCGCCGCGAGGCCTCGATGGTGCCCTGCGGCGCGCCGTCCTCGCGGATGGAGAACACCGCCGTGCGGGCGCGGAAGTTGGCCCCGGTGCGGTTCTCCAGCCGATCGAGGGTCAGCGTGCGCGCGCCGATGGTCACGGTGTCTCCCAGCTTGACGGAGGCGATCTTCTCCAGGCTCCATCCGCTCTCGCACACGATGCCGAGCAGGCACACGCCGACGCCGAAATGGGCGATGGCGGTGCCATAGCCGGAGCGCGGCACGCCGGCGAGGCGCGCCAGAGCCACGCGGGCGGTCACCCGGCCGAGGCCTGCGCGCTCGGCGATGTCGGTGAGCGCGCCCAGCATGATGAAGACCGCGAGCCCCACCGCCAGCGGTGCCAGCACCGGCCCGCCCGTGGTGGCGGCGGCGATGACCACCGCGGCCACCACCGCGAGGGCGGCGGCCAGCATCAGGCGCTGGGCGACGCCCATGAGGTCGCCGCGCTTCCAGGCCAGCAGCGGGCCGAATGGCATGGCGAACACCAGCGGCACCATCAGCCCGCCGAAGGCGAGGTTGAAATAAGGCGGCCCCACCGTGATCTTGGCTCCGGTCAACGCCTCCAGCGCCAGCGGGTAGAGGGTGCCCACCAGCACCGCGGCGGTGGCGGCGGTGAGGAACAGGTTGTTGAGGACAAGCGCCCCCTCCCGCGAGATGGGCGCGAACAGCCCGCCCTGCTTCAGCTCCGAGGCGCGCAGCGCGAACAACGTCAGCCCGCCGGCGATGAAGAAGGTGAGGATGGCGAGGATGAACACGCCCCGCGCCGGATCGGTGGCGAAGGCGTGCACGGAGGTGAGCACGCCCGAGCGCACCAGGAAGGTGCCCACCAGCGACAGCGAGAAGGCGAGGATGGCAAGGAGGATGGTCCACACCTTCAGGGCGTCGCGCTTCTCCATCACCACGGCGGAATGCAGCAGCGCGGTGGCCGCGAGCCACGGCATGAGGGAGGCGTTCTCCACCGGGTCCCAGAACCACCAGCCGCCCCAGCCCAATTCGTAATAGGCCCAGTAGGAGCCCATGGCGATGCCGAGGGTCAGGAAGATCCAGGCGGCCAGGGTCCAGGGCCGTACCCAGCGCGCCCAGGCGGCGTCGATCCGCCCCTCGATCAGCGCCGCGATGGCGAAGGCGAAGGAGATGGAGAGCCCCACATAGCCGAGATAGAGCAGCGGCGGATGGATGGCGAGGCCGGGATCCTGGAGGATGGGATTGAGGTCGCGCCCCTCCGCCGGCGGCGGCACGAGGCGCGCGAAGGGGTTGGAGGTGAACAGGATGAAGGAGAGGAAGGCCGCCGCCACCGCCCCCTGCACCGACAGCACCAGCGCCTTCAGCCGGTCCGGCAGGTTGGCGCCGAACACCGCCACCAGCGCGCCGAAAAAGGCCAGCACGAACACCCACAGGAGCATGGAGCCCTCGTGGTTCCCCCAGGTGGAGGTGATCTTGTAGATCAGCGGCATCTGGGAGTGGGAATTCTCGGCCACGTTCACCACGGTGAAGTCCGAGGTGACGTAGAGCTGCACCAGCAGGCTGAACGCGAAGGTGATGAAGCAGAACAGCGCCAGCGCGATGGGCCCCGCCGCGCCCATCAGCACCGGGTCGCCGCGCCGGGCGCCCCAGGCCGGCAGCACCACCTGTGCCAGCGAAAGGGCGAAGGCGAGGGCGAGGGCGTACTGGCCCATTTCGGCGATCATGGCTCAGCTCCCCGGTGCGCGCTGGGCGGGCGAGGCGGCGCCCGGGGCAGGCGCGCCATCCTTCCAGTGGCCCTGCTGCTTCAGCGCGTCGGCCACCTCGCGGGGCATGTATTTCTCGTCATGCTTGGCGAGCACGCTGTCGGCCTTGAAGCTGCCGTCGCCCTGGAGCGCGCCTTCGGCCACCACCCCCTGCCCTTCCCGGAACAGGTCCGGAAGGATGCCGGAATAGGCGACCTTCACCGTGGCATTGCCGTCGGTGACCTTGAAGGTGGTGAGGGTGCCGGACTTGACGACGCTGCCGGTCTCCACCAGCCCGCCGAGCCGCAGGCGCGCGCCGGGGGCCACCTGCTGCTGCGCCACTTCCGTGGGGGTGCGGAAGAAGACGATGGTGTCGTTCAGGGCGGACAGGATGAGCCCCGCCGCCAGCGCGAGCACGCCGAGCCCCGCCCCGATGAGAACCAGCCGCCGGCCTTTGCGCGTCATCCTTTGTCTCCCGATCCCGCCCTAGGCGCGAGCTCCTTCTCGGCGGCATCGAGCCGCCCGAGAGCTTCCGCATTGTCCTTGAAGGCGGCACGGGCCGTTTTTAAGGCCTCCGTCGCCTTGTCCCTGTCGCCCAGCACGCCATAGGCGCGCACCAGGCGCAGCCAGCCGTCGATGTCGTTGGGCTCGCTCTCAAGCCGCGCGGCGAGGCGGGCCACCATGCCCCGGACCATGGCGTTGCGCTCATCCGTGGACATGGAGGCCGCCGCCGCCACGTCGGCAGCGCCGGGGCCCGGGCCGGCTGCCGCCGGGGCGGCCGGCGCCGCACCGCCCACCCGGGCGAGGGCCGCCACCACCAGGGGCCGGAACGGTGCATCGGCCGGTGCGCGGGCCAGAAGCTGGCCCCAGATCCGCGCCGCATCCTCCTTCCGCCCGTCCTGCTCGGCGGCGAGGCCGAGAAAATAGGCGGCGCGCGGCTCGTCCGGGTCGAGGGCGAGCGCATCGGCGAAGGCACGGGCGGCATCGGCGGTCACGAGGCCGTCGGACGCGACCACCAGCGCCTCGCCGCGGGCCGAATGGCGCATGGCGGAGGGGCCGAGGATGCGGATCGCCTCGGCATAGGCGCGGGCGGCATCCTCCGGACGGCCCAGGCGCAGGTAGATCGGCGCCAGGATCTCGTAGCCCTGGCCGTCATTGGGAGTCTTCTGAAGGTGCTCTTCCACCCGCCGCACCAGGATCGCCACGTCGCTGCGGTCCGGCACCGCCGCCAGGCGCTCGGCGAGCGGCGCTCCGGGAATCGCAGGGTTGCCGAGCACGCCATAGAGGCCGGCCGCGAAGGCGGGCACGAACACCATGGCAAACACCGCGGCGGCGCGGCGACGCCATTTCGCCCGGCCCGGGTCCTCGGCGGCCGCCCCCTCCCGCGCGGCATCGGCGGCGAGCATGCGCCGCGCCACCTCGATGCGCGCGGCTTCCGCCTCCGCCTTGGGCAGGCGGCCGGACTTGGCATCACGGGCGATCTCGGCCAGCTGGTCCCGGTAGACGGCGAGGTCGGCATCGCGGGCCGCGCGCGTGGCGCGGACGCGCGAGAGCGGCCACAGCACGGCGAGCGCCGCGAATGCGGTCATGAGCGCAAAGGCTGCGAACAAAGGGAGTGAGATCATCACCTCAGAGCCGTTAACGGGTGAAAGTGTGGCTGCATAGGCCACATGCCGTCCCAGCGGCGCGGAGCCGCAGGGTAAGCTCCAACTTGTGATCGCTGCCGCGAACGAAACGGTCACAAGCCGGGCGCAATCGACTTCACA
Source organism: Xanthobacter autotrophicus (assembly GCF_030015065.1). Taxonomy (GTDB): domain Bacteria; phylum Pseudomonadota; class Alphaproteobacteria; order Rhizobiales; family Xanthobacteraceae; genus Xanthobacter; species Xanthobacter autotrophicus_D. Next base: position 14,827 of record NZ_JAIVFN010000093.1, read on the forward strand.
CACCCGATCCGGTACACCAACCTCTACCGCGCCGCATCATGCAGTGCAGCGGAGCACGACAGGGCGCGCGGGCGCCCCCACGGGAGCAACGGAGCGTCGGCCATGGGCCTCTTCGACCAGATGATGGGCGGCTTTCTGAGCAACATGCTGAACAAGGCGGGCCCCGACGGCGCCGGCAGCCTGATCGAGACCGTGCTGAACGGCCCCATGGGGCAGATGCTGCCGGGACTGCTCAACTCCGCCTTCGCCAAGACGCCCTTCGGCAGCATCGACGGCGCGCTCGAGCAGTTGCAGCAGGCGGGCCTTTCCGACGCGGTGGCGAGCTGGATCTCCACCGGCCCCAATGTCCCGGTGAGCGCCGAGCAGATCACCTCGGCCCTGGGCGAGGGCCAGCTGGCGCAGATCGCCGGCGCGCTGGGCCTGTCGGCCGAGCAACTGCCGGAGATCCTGGCCCAGCACCTGCCCACCATCATCGACCGCCTGAGCCCCGAGGGCGTGCTGGAGCTGCCGGGACGCTGAGCCCGCGCCTCCGAGCCCCGCGCGACGCCAGGCTCGCGCGCCTTTCGGCGGCACGCTATAGAATGGGGCGAAGCGACACAGACAGGAGCGGCGATGCGCGGGCGCGGGGGCGCCGCCGGAGCCGCCGAGCCGAAACCGAGCCCAAGCCGTGACCGAGCCCAAGCCGTGACCGAGCGCGAACCCACAGATCCGAAGCGCCCCGACCGGACGCGCTCGTCCTTCGGCACGCGGCTGCGCGGGCTGCTGCTCGACTTCGACGCCCTGCTGGACAGCGGCCTGTTCAGCCTCGGCGCGCGCACCCGGCGCGCCTTGTCCGCCTACGCCGCCTTCACCGAGCGGTTCAACCTCACCGGCGTGTCGCGCTTCGCCGCCGGCATGGCCTCGGAAGGCATCACCCTGGGCACCGCCGGCGCGCTGGTGATGCTGGCCCTCGCCATTCCCGCCTTCCGCGAGACCTCCGACGACTGGCTCAAGCGCACCGAGCTTGCCGTTACCTTCCTCGACCGCTACGGCAACACCATCGGCGAGCGGGGCGTGAAGCAGAACGACACGGTGCCGCTGGAGGACATTCCGGACAACCTCATCAAGGCCACCCTCGCCACCGAGGACCGGCGCTTCTACGAGCACTGGGGCATCGACGTGGCCGGCACCTTCCGCGCCGTGGTCACCAATGCGCGGGCGGGCGGCGTGCGGCAGGGCGGCTCCTCGCTGTCGCAGCAGCTCGCCAAGAACCTGTTCCTGTCCAACGAGCGCACCATCGAGCGCAAGATCAAGGAAGCCTTCCTCGCCATCTGGCTGGAGACGCGGCTCACCAAGAGCCAGATTCTGAAGCTCTATCTCGACCGCGCCTATCTCGGCGGCGGTGCCTACGGCGTGGACGCGGCGGCGCGCTATTATTTCGGCAAGTCGGTGCGGGAGGTGAACCTCGCCGAGGCGGCCATGCTGGCGGGCCTGTTCAAGGCGCCCTCGAAATACGCGCCCCACGTCAACCTGCCCGCCGCGCGCGCCCGCGCCTCCACCGTGCTCGACAATCTGGTGGATGCCGGCTTCATGACCGAGGGCCAGGTGTTCGGCGCCCGCCGCAACCCGGCCACCCCGGTGGACCGGCGCGACGACGAGGTGCCAGACTATTATCTCGACTACGCCTTCGGCGAGGTGAAGAAGCTGGTGGACCAGCTCCCCCAGTCCGTAATGGAGCGCAACTTCATCGTGCGCACCGGCCTCGACCCCAACATCCAGAAGGTGGCGGATGCGGCGCTGGAGACCTCGCTGGCCGAGTTCGGGCGCGACTACAAGGTGAAGCAGGGCGGCATCGTGGTGATGGAGCCCAACGGCACCCTGCGCGCCATGGTGGGCGGGCGCGACTATGGCGAGAGCCAGTTCAACCGCGCCACCGACGCCCTGCGCCAGCCCGGCTCCTCCTTCAAGCCCTATGTCTACACGGTGGCGCTGATGAACGGCATGAAGCCGTCCACCATCGTCCAGGACGCGCCCATCTGCCTCGGCAACTGGTGCCCGCAGAATTACGGGCGCTCCTACATGGGCTCCATCACCCTGAAGACGGCCCTCCAGCACTCCCTGAACACGGTGGCGGTGCGTCTCGCGGAGCGGTTCGGCCGCCGGAAGATCGTGGACCTCGCCCACCAGATGGGCATCCGCACGCCGCTGCCCATCAGCGCCCCCCTGCCGCTGGGTGCCGCCGAGGTGACCCTGTTCGACATGACCAGCGCCTATGCCGTCTTCGCCAATGCGGGCAAGAGCGTCTATCCCCACGCCGTGGTGGAGATGCGCATCGGCAACGGCGACGTGGTCTGGCGCTTCGACCGCGACGCGCCGAAGAGCGTGCAGATCATTCCGACCCAGCAGCTCAACGACATCAACGACATGCTGAACAACGTGGTGGAGAACGGCACCGGACGCCGCGCCCGCCTCGTCAATGCCAAGGTGGCGGGCAAGACCGGGACCACCAATGCCTATCGCGACGCCTGGTTCATGGGCTTCACCGGAAATTACGTGGCCGGTGTGTGGTTCGGCAATGACGACTACGCCATGATGAACAAGATGACCGGCGGCTCGCTTCCGGCCATGACCTGGCAGAAGGTGATGGCCTATGCCCACCAGGGTATCGAGATCAAGCCGATCCCCGGCGTCACCACGCCGATCCCGAAGATCGAGGAGCCGCCGCCCATGGTGAACGTGCCCGGCCTTGCCGAGAGCGAGCGCCCGGTCACCCTCTCGCCGCGCGCGGCCGAGCGCCTCGCGGCGCTGGAGCGCCTGCTGAAGGAAGCCGAGGTGCGCCTCACCGACGCCTCCCCGGCCCCCCAGCCTGCCGCCGCCGTCACCACCGGCCCGGCGACGCCCTTGCCCGCTCCCGTGCGGCGCAACTGAGCGCGCGCGACGGCCAGGCCGGACAGAGGCAAGCTGGATGGCGCCGGAATGCGGCCTCAGCCCGCGCCGTCCGGCTCCTTCGGCATGCGCCAGACCCCGTAGCGCCAGAAACGATACCAGCGTGCGTCCGCCGGCAGGCAGCGGGGCACTGGGTCATATCCGTGCCCGCCCCAGGGATGGCAGCGGCAGACGCGCGCCGTGGCCATGACCGAGCCGGCCAGGGCGCCATGGCGCATCACCGCCTCCTCCGCATATTCCGAGCAGGTGGGCAGGTAGCGGCACTGGCGGCCCATGATGGACGACAGGGTGTAGCGGTAAGAGAGAATCAGCACGCGCAGGGCCTGCCGCGGCAGCCGGCGGATCACCCCCTTCGCGCCGTCCTCTGAACTCGTGCCGTCCACTGCCCCGCCTCCTGCCCTTCTCACGCGCCGGTCGGATCACGCTCCAGCATCCATCCCGACCCAGCCGCCTCACATTCGCCATCGTGGCCGGCGCTGATGGTGCCATCTCATTCCACTGTCTCTTATACAAATCTCCGAGCCCACGAGACTGCAGAAAAAAACAACAATAACAACAAACAATGTGAATAACTTTGGGTACACTAAT
>NZ_JAIVFN010000094.1 GCF_030015065.1 Xanthobacter autotrophicus
CCCCAACCCCACCCGCGCCACGCCGGTCCACGAGGTGATCTTCGACAAGCCCATCATCAAGGTGCCGGGCTGCCCGCCCATCGCCGAGGTGATGACCGGCGTCATCACCTACATGCTCACCTTCGACCGCCTGCCCGACCTCGACCGGCAGGGGCGGCCCAAGATGTTCTATTCCCAGCGCATCCACGACAAGTGCTACCGTCGTCCCCACTTCGACGCCGGCCAGTATGTGGAGAGCTTCGACGACGAGGGCGCGCGCAAGGGCTATTGCCTCTACAAGGTGGGCTGCAAGGGTCCCACCACCTACAACGCCTGCTCCACCGTGCGCTGGAACGACGGCGTCTCCTTCCCCATCCAGGCCGGCCACGGCTGCATCGGCTGCTCGGAAGACGGCTTCTGGGACAAGGGCTCCTGGTACGCCCGCCTCGCCGATCTCAAGGGTTCGGGCTTCGGTATTGAATCCAACGCCGACAGCGTGGGCCTCGCCGCCGCGGGCGTCGTGGGCGGCGCCGTGGCGGTGCACGCCGCGGTGAGCGCGCTCAAGCGCGCCCAGCACAAGACTACGGACAACGGCGCCGATAAGGGAGGCGAGAAGTGACCATCCAGACGCCGAACGGCTTTTCCCTCGACACCTCCGGCAAGCGCATCGTGGTGGATCCGGTCACCCGCATCGAAGGCCACATGCGCTGCGAGGTGAATGTGGATTCAAACAACGTCATCCGCAACGCGGTCTCCACCGGCACCATGTGGCGCGGGCTGGAAGTGATCCTGAAGGGCCGCGACCCGCGCGACGCCTGGGCCTTCGTGGAGCGCATCTGCGGCGTATGCACCGGCTGCCACGCGCTCACCAGCGTGCGCGCGGTGGAAGACGCGCTGCAGATCAAGATCCCCAACAACGCCTTCCTGATCCGCGAGATCATGGCCAAGGTGCTGCAGTGGCATGACCATGTGGTCCATTTCTACCACCTGCATGCGCTCGACTGGGTGAACCCGGTCAATGCGCTCAAGGCGGACCCGAAGGCGACGAGCGTCCTCCAGCAGTCCATCTCGGCGCATTCCAAGTCCTCGCCGGGCTATTTCCGGGACGTGCAGAACCGGCTGAAGAAGTTCGTGGAGAGCGGCCAGCTCGGCATCTTCAAGAACGGCTACTGGGACAACCCGGCCTATCTGCTGCCGCCGGAAGCGGACCTGCTGGCGGTGACGCACTATCTGGAAGCGCTCGACTTCCAGAAGGAGATCGTGAAGGTCCATACCATCTTCGGCGGCAAGAACCCGCATCCGAACTATCTGGTGGGCGGCGTGCCCTGCGCCATCAACATGAACGGGGACATGGCCGCCGGCGCCCCGCTCAACATGGAGCGGCTGAACTTCGTGAAGCTGAAGCTTCAGGAAGCCTTCGAGTTCTCGCAGAATGTCTATGTGCCGGACGTGATCGCCATCGCCTCCTTCTATAAAGGCTGGCTCTATGGCGGCGGCCTCTCCGGCCAGAACGTCATGGATTATGGCGACTACGAAGCCATCCAGGGCCAGAAGAAGACCGACCGCCTGCCCGGCGGCGTCATCCTCAACGGCAACTGGAACGAGGTGCACCCCATCGACCCGCGCAACCCGGACGAGGTGCAGGAGTTCGTGGCGCATTCCTGGTACACCTACGGGGATGCGAACAAGGACAAGGGCCTGCATCCGTGGGACGGCATCACCGATCCCCAGTACGTGCTCGGCCCCAATGCCAAGGGCACCCGCACCAATATCGAGGCGGTGGACGAGAACGCCAAGTATTCCTGGATCAAGGCGCCGCGCTGGAAGGGCAATGCGGTGGAGGTGGGTCCGCTCGCCCGCTACATCCTCGCCTATGCCCAGGGCGTCGATTATGTGAAGGGGCAGGTGGACGAGGCGCTGGGCCAGTTCAACACGCTGGCCGGCACCCAGCTCACCGCCAAGCAGGCGCTGCCCTCCACCATCGGGCGGACGCTGGCCCGCGCGCTGGAGGCGCATTACTGCGCCAAGATGATGCTGGACGATTTCGACCAGCTCATCGCCAACATCAAGGCCGGCGACACCTCCACCGCCAATATGGAAAAGTGGGACCCCTCGACCTGGCCGAAGGAGGCCAAGGGCGTGGGCACGGTGGCCGCGCCCCGCGGCGGCCTCGGCCACTGGATCAAGATCAAGGACGGGCGGATCGAGAACTACCAGTGCGTGGTGCCCACCACCTGGAACGGCGGGCCGCGTGACCCCAAGGGCAATATCGGCGCGTTCGAGGCCTCCCTCATGAACACGCCCATGCAGCGCCCCGAGGAGCCGGTGGAGATCCTGCGCACGCTGCACTCGTTCGATCCGTGCCTGGCCTGTTCCACGCACGTCATGTCCGAAGGCGGCGAGGAACTCGCCCGCGTCACCGTCCGCTGAGGGAGGGATGCCATGACGGATACTTCCCTCTCCGGCGCCGCCCCTCCGGCCGCGCCCGCCGCTGACAAGGCGGCGGCCGGTGGAAAGAAGCTGACCACCATCTATGTGTACGAGGCGCCGGTGCGCCTCTGGCACTGGGTGAACGCTCTTTCCATCGTGGTGCTGTGCATCACCGGCTACTTCATCGGCTCGCCCTTCCCGACCCTGTCGGGGGAGGCGAGCGCCCATTACCTCATGGGCACCATCCGCTTCGTGCACTTCGCGGCGGGCTACATCCTTGCCGTGGGATTCCTGGGGCGGATCATCTGGGCCTTCTTCGGCAATAAGTATTCCCGCGAGCTGTTCACCTTCCCGTTCTGGAAGAAGAGCTTCTGGCGGGGCTTCTTCGTCGAGGTGAAGTGGTATGCGTTCCTCAAGCCGCGTCCGCTGAAGTTCGCGGGGCACAATCCGCTGGCCCAGTTCTTCATGTTCTTCGTGATGGTGCTGGGCCTCGCCTTCATGATCGTCACCGGCTTCGCCCTCTATTCGGAGGGCACGGGGCCGGGATCGTGGCAGGACAAGCTGTTCGGCTGGGTGCTGCCGCTGCTGGGCGGTTCCATGCAGGTGCACACGCTGCACCATTTGGGCATGTGGGTGATCATCCTGTTCGTGATCATCCACGTCTATTCGGTGATCCGCGAGGACATCATGTCCCGCCAGACCATGGTCTCGGCCATCACCAACGGCCACCGCACCTTCCGGGATGACGATCCGGAGTGAGGGCGGCACGGCTCGGGAGGCAAGGGCGCGGCTTTGGCCGCGCCCTTTTTGTTTGGCGCGTCACCCGGCGCTTTTCGGTCGGGGAAGAAAACGGGCCCGCGCTCTTTCTTGAATTTAGAGGTCGGCTGCGTTGACCCGGAGGGATGTGAAATTGCATCCCGCCATGCAGAAAGTGGAAATCTTAATTCCAATTTGTGGCCAAAGGTGCCAGAGTTTTTCCACTCGTCATGCTGCTGCCACGTATGAGGTATGCAGCCGCCACGATCCGAATCAACGCTTTGTCCACAATTGCGAATGGCTGGCATGCTCCTTGAATTGGAGAAGCTCGAAAATCAGACGGCGGCAGACCGTCGTGGGAGGCCGTGACCGAGGAGGGATGCGTCGCATGGACGACGAACGGACGACTGCGCGCATTCTGGTGCTCGGCATCGGCAACATCCTGTGGGCCGACGAGGGGTTCGGCGTCCGCGTGCTGGAAGCGCTCGATGCCTCCCACGTCTTTCCCGACACCGTCACTTTGCTCGATGGCGGCACGCAGGGCCTCTACCTCCTGCCCTATCTGGAGGAGGCGGACGGCGTCGTCATCGTGGATGCGGTGGATTACGGCCTTGTTCCCGGCACCCTCCACATCCTCGCCGACGACGAGGTGCCCGCCGTGCTCGCCGCCCGCAAGGTGAGCCTGCACCAGACCGGCTTCCAGGAAATCCTCGGCCTGCTCGCTTTGCGCGGCAAGACGCCCGCGCGCATCGTGCTGGTGGGCGTGCAGCCCGAACTGCTGGACGATTACGGCGGCGGCCTCACCGCCACCATCGCCGCGCAGGTGGAGCCGGCGGCGCGCAAGGTGCTCGACATCCTGAAGGGCGAGTTTGGCGTGGTGCCCGCGCCCCGTGCCGGGCAAGGAAGCGCCACTTCCGGCAGCCTCGTCACCGCCGCGGTCGGCCGGCAGTCCTACGAGAGCGAGCGCCCGAGCGCCGAGGCGGCCTGCCGCATCGGCGATCCCCGCGTGCTCGCCACCTCCCGGAGCTGAGCCATGTGCCTCGGCCTGCCCATGCGCATCGAGGAGGTGGACGGCAGCTTCGCTTTGTGCCGCGCCGAGGGCGCGCGCGAGCGGGTGGACCTCGCATTGGTGCCTGAGGCGCGCGCCGGAGACCATGTGCTGGTGTTCCAGGGCACCGCCCGCCGCCTGCTGGACGCCGACGAGGCGCGCCTCATCACGGATGCGCTCGCCGGCGTCGCCGCCATCATGGCGGGGGAGGCGGATGCCGCAGCCATCGACCGCGCCTTCGCCGACCTCGCCGACCGCGAGCCGACTTTGCCGCCCCATCTCGCCGCGGCCTATGCCGCCGGCCGAAAGGAAGCCTGATGTCCGAGGTCGCGATCCCCGATCCCAATCTCCATCCCCTGGTGCGCCGGCTCGTGTCCGAGCGCGCCTGGCCTTATCTGGAAGCGCCCGAGGACACCGCGCGGCTCGATGCCCGCGACCATTTCCTGTTCCTGCCGGCCCACGGCAAAGCGCATCTGGAAAGCCCGGACATCGCCGTGGTGCTCCCCGAGCTGGTGAACGCGCTGGGCGGCGAGGCGGCGATCGGCGGCGCAGTGGCGGGGCCGAAGACGGAGGCCGCCCTGCGCGATGCGCTCAACCTCGCCTTGCCCGCCATCGTGGTGGTGCGCGGCGGCCTGCCTCTGGGCGCCATCTCCCGCATGCGCGACTGGGACGAATATCTCGAACGCCTCGGCGCGCTGCTGAAGACCCCGTCCGCCGCCACCCACTGAGGCCAGGAACCCAAGAAGGCACGCCCCGAATGTCCTCTTCCCCCTTCGCCACACAGCCTCCCGTCGGCTTCGGCCCCGGCAGCCAGTCCGGCAGCGACGAGGAAGGCCTCGCCTATCTGCCGCTGCCCTCCGGCATGCGCACCTTCGAGGCCCATCTGCCCGAGGTGGAGGACCCAGATCGCCTCGCCCCGGCGCTCAGCGTGCTGGAACAGGTGATCGCGGCGCTGAACGCCTGGGAGCCGGGGACGAGCCACGTCATCCCGCTGACCCATCTCGACCGGGACAATATCGCTTTGGTGGATGAGGCCATGGGCGAGGGCGAGGTGGCCATCAAGGTGGCCGCGCTCGGCGATGCGCGTGCCATGGAGATCCAGGAGGCGACCTTCGCCGGGGTGTGGCGCCTGCGGGGCGCCGCCGGCACCGACCGCATCGAGGTGGCGGCCTTCCCGCGCGGCGCGCTGGTGCGGGCCTTCGGCGCGGCGTCGGGCATCAACCTCGACGGCCTCGACGCCCCGGCCCCCGGCATCTTCAATGCGCCGGCGCTTCTGGTGGAGATCGACCACCGTGCCCGTGCCCGCCAGCCGGGGGAGGTGCCCCACGTCATCAATCTCTCGCTGCTGCCCCACACGCCCGAAGACCTCGCCATGCTCGACGAGCGGCTGGGGCAGGGGGCCACCACCGTGCTCTCGCGCGGCTACGGCAATTGCCGCATCGACGCCTCCGCCACACGGAACGTCTGGCGGGTGCGCTTCTACAATTCGCAGGACATGCTCATCCTCGACACCATCGAGGTGACCGAGGTTCCGGAAGTGGCCTGTGCCGCCCGTGAGGACATCGCCGACAGCGCCGAGCGCCTCGCCGAAGTTCTGGCGGCGATCCGGTGAGCGCCATGGCTGCTGCCCCCTCAGCCACCGCCCATGCCTTCTTCGAAGGCTCCTATCTCGGCGACCGGGCGCGCCTTGCCCCCACCGCGCGCCTTGAGTGCAAGGTGTGCTGGCACGTCTATGACCCCGCCGAGGGCTGCGAGACGTGGCAGGTCCCGGCCGGCACGCCGTTCAACGCGCTGCCCGACCACTGGCGCTGCCCGGTGTGCGACGGCGCGCGCGACCAGTTCATGGTGCTGGACGGCGGCGCCCCCGATCTGCCCGCCATCGCCCCGCCCGCCGCAGCTGATCCCCACCTCGAAGCCCAGCTCAAGGACATGCCGGGGCGGTTCGAGGCGGTGTTCCGCGAGATCCATTCGGCGAAGATGAAGGGCGTGCCCTTCGTCAACGAGAGCCTCGGGGTGAAGGCCGTGGGCTTCCGCGCCCATGAGGGCCGCGTGCTGGGCGTGCTGGTGACACCGTGGTTCATGAACCTGGTGCTGCTGCCCGCCGCAACCGACGACTGGAGCGGCCTGAAGACCGGCGACAAGGAACTGATCGCCTTCCCGTCCGGGACATATGAGTTCCTCGCCGCCGACCGGCCGGAGACGGGGCCCTACAAGGCCTGCTCCCTGTTCTCGCCCATGTTTGACTTCTCCTCCATGCTCCAGGCGGTGGAAACGGCGGCGGCGGTGCTGCCGGCCCTGTTCGATGCCGCCAACCGGGAGGAGGGCACCCGCACCGCCGAGATCCGCCGCCGTGCGGAAGAGGCGGCGGCACAGGCGGAAGCGGAAGCCGCCGCGCTGGACAAGGTTGCGGCGTCCGAAGAGCCCGCCCCCCGGCCCGCCGGTGCGCCCGCCGAGTTGTCCCGCCGCGCGGTGATCCTCGGCCCGCGCGCGGCGCAGGGCGTGGCACAAGACAGCCCGCAGGACGGCGCCGCATGATCCACGCTCCCGCCACGCTCCGCCGCCTCACCATCGCGCTCGACGGGCGCGCGGGGAGGGAAGATGCGGAAACTTGGCGCTTTGGTCGGGAGACGGGGCCGGACCCGGCACAGGCTCTGGTCGGGCGCACGCGGGAGGAGGCGGCGCGGCTCTCGCCCCTCGTCTTCAACCTGTGCGGCGCCGCCCACGGCCTTGCCGCTGCCACCGCCCTCGGCCTGCCGGCGGCGGCGGACGGGGCGGCCATGGCGCGCGAAACCGTGCGCGACCACGCCCTCGCCATGCTCCACGGCTGGCCGCAGGCCTTGGGCGAGGCGCCGGACCGCGCCGCGCTGGGCCTGCTCGCCCGGTCGGACGGCGGGGACGCCTTCGCAACCGCTCTGGTGGGAGAGGCGGCCAACCTTTCGTCCTTCTCGCTCGCCGAACTGGAGGCGTGGCTTCGGGAGGAGCCCACGGGAACGGTCCGCCTGCTGGCCCGCCTCCGCCACGAGGTCGATCCTGCCGAGGGGCGGGCGGGGCTGCCGGAACTGACGGCGCAGGACGTGGCGACGGCGCTGGATCCTGAGGGGGCATCCGGCGACGGGGTGCTCCGCGAAACCGGCGCTCTCGGCCGTGTCGCACACACGCCGCTCGTCTCCGCCCTCCTCGCCAGCGAGGGGCCGAGCCTGTTCGTGCGCCTGCTGGCCCGGCTGGTGGATTGCCTCGCGGCGCTCAAGCCGTCCTCCTCCGTCCCGGCGCGCGACCTGCCGCGCGACCTGCCGCCCGGCCTCGGCATCGCTGCCGCCGCGCGCGGGCTGCTCGGCCACGGGGCGCGGGTGGAGGCGGGGCGCGTCGCGGCCTATCGCATCCTCTCCCCCAGTGCGTGGAACCTTGCCCCCGGCGGCCTTCTGGACCGCGCCTTCGCGGCTCTGACGCCGGGTCCCGGCGCAAGGCGGCTGGCGCCGCTCTTGGTGTCCGCGATCAATCCGTGCGTGCCGGTCACCCTGTCCTTCGCGGAGGACCTGGCCCATGCATGAGATGGCCGTGTGCGAGAGCCTGCTTTCCGCCATGGAAGAGGCGGCGAAGGCGCAGAATTTCTCCCGCGTCACCCGCGTGCGCCTCGCCATCGGCCGCTTCGCCGGCATCGAGATCGAGGCCCTGCGCTTCGGCTTCGACGTGGTCATGCGCGGCTCCCTCGCCGAGGGGGCCGAGCTGGTGGTGCTGGAAGAGGACGGCACCGCCTGGTGCTTCGACTGCTGCGAGACGGTGGCGCTCTCCCACCGCCTCGCTTCCTGCCCGAAATGCGGCGGGGAACGCCTCGTGCCCAATGGCGGCACGGACATGAAGATCAAGGACCTGGAGGTGATGTGATGTGCACGGTCTGCGGCTGCAGCGGCGACGGCGCCACCATTTCCGACGCCACGGGCGGGCACGCCCACGCCCACCCTCATGAGCACGGCGAGGGCCATTCCCACGCCCATGGCGAAGCCCACGTCCATACCCATGCGGACGGCACCACCCACAGCCATGGCCATGGGCATGATCGCGGCCACCACCACGATCACGCCCACCACCCCGCCGGCGGCACCCTCGACTATGGTTCAGGCCCCGCCCGCGCCCATGCGCCGGGCCTCAGCCAGGCGCGCATGGTGGAGATCGAGACCTCCATCCTCGCCAAGAACGACGATTACGCGTCCCGCAACCGCGCCCGCTTCGAGGCCGCCGGCCTCCTTGCACTGAACCTCCTCTCCGGCCCCGGCGCGGGCAAGACCACGCTGCTGGTGGAGACGCTGAAGGCGCTCGCCGGCCGCCTGCCCACCGCTGTCATCGAGGGCGACCAGCAGACCGACAACGACGCCGCCCGCATCCGCGCGGCCGGGGCGCCGGCGGTGCAGATCAACACCGGCAAGGGTTGTCATCTGGACGCCCACATGGTGGGGCATGCGGTGGAAAAGCTGCCTTTGCCGCCCGGCGGGGTGCTGTTCATCGAGAATGTGGGCAACCTCGTCTGCCCCGCCGCCTTCGACCTCGGCGAGACGAGGCGCGTCACCCTGATCTCGGTGGCGGAGGGTGACGACAAGCCGCTGAAATATCCCGACATCTTCGAGGGCGCCGACCTCGTCCTCATCACCAAGGCGGACCTTGCGCCCCACGTGGACGCGGACATGGCGCAGCTTGAGGCCAACATTCGCCGGGTGAACCCGCGGGCCGAGATCCTGCGCGTCTCCGCGCGCGGCGAGGTGGGGCTGTCGCGCTGGCTCGCCTGGCTGGAGAAGGCCCGCGCCGAGCGCCTCGACGCGCTGGCCGCCGCCCGCGAAAGCGAGGCGCAGGCCCTGCGCGCCGCCATCGGCGGGGGCGCGCGGTGAACCGCCGCCCCGCCATCCTCGTGGTGGACGACGAGCCGCGCTCGGTGGAGGTCATCGCCCGCGTGCTCGACGAGGAGTTCGACGTCTTCACCGCCCTCAACGCGGACGAGGCCCGGCGCATCCTGGAGAATGAGTGGATCCAGGTGATCTTCTGCGACCAGCGCATGCCGCACACCTCCGGCGTGGCGCTGCTCACCGAGGCGCGCGAGCGCTGGCCGGACATCCTGCGCATCATCGTCACCGGCTATACCGAGCCGCAGGACATGATCGGCGCCATCAACGAGGCCGGGATCTACCAGTTCATCCCCAAGCCCTGGCATCCCGACCAGCTGCTGCTCGTCGCCCGCAACGCCGCGCACCTGTTCCAGCTCCAGCGCGACCACGAGCGGCTGAACCTGGAAATGAAGCTCACCGCGGCCACCGCCGAGGCGCGGCTCGGCGTGCAGCAGGCGCGGGTGAAGCAGAACTTCCATTTCGACACCCTCGTCCGCGCCCCCGGCAGCGCGCTCAGCGCGGTGTGCCTGCGGGCGGCGCAGGTGGCGACCTTCGACGTGCCGGTGCTCGTCCACGGCGAGACCGGGACGGGCAAGGAACTGCTGGCCCGCGCCATCCATTATTCAAGCCTGCGCTCCGACCGGCCGTTCTTCGCAGTGAATTGCGGGGCGATCCCCGACGAGTTGCTGGAATCCGAACTGTTCGGCCACAAGAAGGGCTCCTTCACCGGCGCTCACGTGACCCGCATCGGCCTGCTCGACCAGGCGGATGGCGGCACCATCTTCCTCGACGAGATCGGCGACGTGTCGCCCGCCTTCCAGGTGAAGCTGCTGCGCTTCCTGCAGGAGGGCGAGATCCGCCCGGTGGGCGCCAACGAATCCAAGCGCGTCAATGTGCGGGTGCTGGCGGCCACCCATCGCGATCTCTATGGCGAGGTGGGGCGCGGCCGCTTCCGCGAGGACCTGTACTATCGCCTCAGCGCCATGGTGCTGACCCTGCCGGCCCTGCGCGAGCGGCGCGCGGACATCCCGGTGCTGGCCCAGAGCATCCTCGATGCGCTGTCCGCCCAGCACGGCAAGCGCGTCAAGGGCTTCACCGAGGAAGCGCTCTCCTGCATGCAGGCCTATGACTGGCCCGGCAACGTGCGCGAGCTGCAGAACGAGGTGACGCGCATGCTGGTGCTCGCCGAGCGCGACCTGCTCTCCGCCGACCTGCTCTCGCCCCATGTGGTGCGCACCGCCGCCGCCGAGACGCGGGCGGTGGAGGCCCGTGCGTCCGAGGTGGGTGTGTCTCAGGCCATCGCCCTGCCCGACGGCGGGCCGCTGAAGGACCGCATCGAGCGCATGGAGGCCACCATCCTCACCGAGACGCTGGTGCGCTGCCGCTGGAACAAGAGCCGTGCGGCGGAGGAGCTGGGCCTCTCCCGCGTGGGCCTGAGGGCGAAACTCGACCGCTACGGGATCTCCCGCGGCGGGGCCTTTTCCAAGTCGCATTGAGGAGACTTGCCATGTGCCTCGGCATTCCCGGCCAGATCGTCGCCGTCGCGGATGAGGACGCCATGCTGTGCGTGGTGGATGTCTCCGGTGTCCGCCGCTCCGTGGACGTGGTGTGCGTTGCCGAGCCCGGCGCGCCGCTCTCGGACCTCGTGGGCGCGTGGGTGCTGGTGCATGTGGGCTTCGCCATGAGCCGCATCGACGAAGAAGAGGCCGCCGCCACCCTCAAGGTGCTCACCGAGATCGGCGAGGCGGCGGCGGAAATGGAAGCGCTGACCAAGGGCAGCGTCGATCTTCACCCCATCACCGCCTGAGGAGACGGCCATGCGCTACGTCGACGAATTCCGCGACCCCGCCCTTGCCGCCACGCTGGTGAAGGAGATCGGCGCCATCTCCGCACGCTTGGAACGCGGCCGCGACCGGCCGTTCGCCATCATGGAAGTGTGCGGCGGGCATACCCACGCCATCTTCCGCTACGGGCTGGAAGGGCTGCTGCCGGACCTCGTGGAGTTCGTGCACGGGCCGGGCTGCCCGGTGTGCGTGCTGCCCATGGGCCGGGTGGACGACTGCGTCGCCATCGCCGAACGCGAGGAGGTGATCTTCGCCACCTTCGGCGACGCCATGCGCGTGCCGGGCTCCAGGAAGAGCCTGCTCCAGGCCAAGGCGGACGGGGCGGACGTGCGCATGGTCTATTCGCCCCTCGACGCGCTCACCCTCGCCAAGCGCAATCCCGAGCGGCAGGTGGTGTTCTTCGGCCTCGGCTTCGAGACCACCATGCCCTCCACCGCGCTCACGGTGCTGCGGGCGGCGCGGGAGGGAGTTCAGAACTTCTCCCTGTTCTGCAACCACATCACCATCATCCCCACGCTCCGGGCGCTGCTGGAGCAGCCGGACCTCGGCATAGACGGCTTCATCGGGCCGGGGCACGTCTCCATGGTCATCGGCACGGCGCCCTACCGCTTCATTGCCGAGGAGTTCGCCAAGCCCCTCGTGGTAGCGGGCTTCGAGCCCATCGACCTCCTGCAATCCCTGCTCATGGTGCTGCGCCAGATCGAGACCGGGACCGCGCGGATCGAGAACCAGTATGCCCGCGTGGTGCCGGAGCACGGCAACCCGCAGGCGCTGAAGGCGGTGGAAGAGGTCTATGAGCCGCGCGAGACCTTTGAATGGCGCGGGCTCGGCTCCATTGCCGGGTCTGGCGTGCGGCTCAAGGCGCCCTATGGGGCGTTCGATGCGGAGAAGCGCTTCAGCGTGCCCGACGTGAAGGTGGCGGACCCCTCGTCCTGCCGCTGCGGCGAGGTGCTCACCGGCGCGGCCAAGCCATGGGCCTGCCCGGAATTCGGCAAGGGCTGCACCCCCGAGACGCCGCTGGGCGCGCTCATGGTGTCGTCCGAAGGCTCTTGCGCCGCCTATTACCAATATGGCGGCATGCGGGGAGAGGCCGCATGAACATCCCCTTCGTTCCCTCCACCCGTCGCCGGCCGCTGACCCACAAGACCGTGACGCTGGCCCATGGTGGCGGCGGCAGCGCCATGCGCGACCTCATCGACGACGTGTTCCTCGCCGCCTTCTCGGGCGACGGGCGCGCCGCGCCCGAGGACCAGGCCCGCTTCGATCTCGCCGCGCTGATGGCCCATGGCGACCGCCTCGCCTTCACCACCGACGGCTTCGTGGTGGACCCGCTGTTCTTTCCTGGTGGCGACATCGGCAAGCTCGCCGTCTGCGGCACGGTGAACGACCTCGCGGTGGGCGGGGCGAAGCCGGTGGCGCTCTCCTGTGCCGTCATCATCGAGGAAGGCCTGCCGGTGGAGACATTGCGGCAGGTGGCGGCCTCCATGGCGCAGACCGCGCGGGCGGCAGGGGTTGCCATCGCCACCGGCGACACCAAGGTGGTGGCGCGCGGCGCATGCGACAAGCTCTTCATCACCACCACCGGCATCGGCGTGGTGCGCAAGGGGCTCGACGTGGGGATCTCCAAGGCGCGGCCCGGCGATGTGGTGCTGGTGAACGGCCTTCTGGGCGACCATGGCGCCGCCATCCTGAATGCGCGGGGCGACCTCGCCCTTGAGACCGCCATCGAGAGCGACTGCGCGCCCCTGAACGGCCTCATCGACACGCTGATCGAAGCCGCCCCCGGCCTCCGCATGATGCGGGACGCCACCCGCGGCGGCGTCGCGGCGGTGGTGAACGAACTGGCCGAGGCCAGCGCCGTGGGGGTGCGGCTTCGGGAACTCAGCCTGCCCATGCGGGCCGAGGTGATGGGCTTCTGCGAGATCCTGGGCCTCGACCCGCTCTATCTCGCCAACGAGGGCAAGATCCTCGCCGTGGTGCCGCCCGAAGAGGCCGACACGGCGCTCGTCGCCCTGCGTGCCCATCCGTTGGGGCGGGAGGCGGCCATTATCGGCGAGGTCACGGGCGAGCGGCCCGGACGGGTGGTCATGCAAACGCGCTTCGGGGGCGAGCGCATCGTCGATATGCTGGTCGGCGATCAATTGCCCCGCATCTGCTGAAACCTTCATTTGGGGAGAAAGATATGCGTCATACAGCCCGCACGGCACTCGCCGCTGCCGCCCTCGTCCTGCTGCCGCAGCTGGCCTTCGCCCATACGGGCGTGGGTGCCGTGCACGGCTTCGACGCCGGCTTTGCCCATCCCATGGGCGGCCTCGACCACCTGCTCGCCATGGTGACCGTGGGCATCTTCGCCTTCCAGCTCGGCGGGCGCGCCATCTGGGCGGTGCCGGTCACCTTCGTCGCCCTCATGGCCGCGGGCGGCGCGCTCGGCGTCAGCGGCATCGAGGTGCCCTTCGTGGAGCTGGGCATCGGCCTGTCCGTGGTGGTGCTGGGCGCGGCGGTGGCGTTCGGCCTCAAGGCGCCGCTGGCGCTGGCCATGGCGGTGGTGGGCTTCTTCGCCATCTTCCACGGTCACGCCCATGGCACCGAGATGCCGCTGGACGCCTCGGGCCTTTCCTATGGCCTCGGCTTCATGAGCGCGACCGCGCTGCTGCACCTCGCCGGCCTCGGCCTCGGCATGGCCATCGGCCGCTTCGGGGAAACCCATGGCGCGCGCTATGTGCGCGGCGCTGGCGCGGCGGTGGCCGTGACCGGCCTCGGGCTCGTCACCGGCATCCTGTGAGACCAGAGCCCACGCGACCGGCTTGCATCGCAATCTGATCGGAGAACGGGTTCTCTTGTCTTAAGTTTGGAGACCGATGCCGTTCGGTATGAGGCATTCACCGGCCGGGCGCCACGCGCGTCCGGTCGTGTGCTATATGGCCTCCCGCGAGCTTTGAGGGGCCGGGCGGGTGCTGTACGACGCCGAGTATCTGACGCGGATCGAGGGGCTGATCCGCGCCCATCTTCCTGATTGGGGGCTGCCGGCCGACGCCGCCCTGAGCCTCATCTCCATTTCCGAGAACGCTACCTTCCGCGCCACCTCCGACGCGCGCGACCTGGTGCTGCGCGTCTACCGGCCGGGCTATCACACGCCGGCGGAGATCCGCTCCGAGCTGGCCTGGATCGAGGCGCTGCGGGCCGACGACATCGTGCCCACCCCCCGCATCATCCCGACCCTGGACGGGCGCCTCCTCGCCGGGATCGACGACGGCGGCACGCCCCGCCACATGGCCGCCTTCGCCTTCGTGCCCGGCGCCGAGCCGCAGGAGGGCGATGACCTGCCGCGCTGGTTCCGCCATCTCGGCGTCCTCCATGCGCGCCTGCACGCCCATGCACGGCGCTGGGCGCGGCCGCAGGGCTTCACCCGCAAGGTGTGGGATTTCGAGAGCATGCTGGGCTCGCGCCCGCTGTGGGGCGATTTCCGCGCGGCGCTGGGCCTCGACGGGCCGAGCCGTGCGCTCATGGAGCGCACCGCCGGGGTGCTGCGGGAGAGGCTGGCGCCGCTGTCCACGCCGGACAGCTTCGGCCTCATCCATGCGGACCTGCGCCTCGCCAACCTCCTGGCGGAGGGGGAGGCACTGACGCTTATCGACTTCGACGATTGCGGCTTCTCGTGGTTCCTCTACGACTTTGCCGCCGCCGTCTCCTTCATCGAGCATTCGCCCCTGGTGCCGGAGCTGAAGGCGGCGTGGCTCGACGGATACCGCACCCGCGCGCCCCTGCCGTCCGATGCCGGCGACGCCCTCGACGTGTTCGTGATGCTGCGGCGGATGCTGCTCACCGCCTGGGTCGCCTCCCACGCCGAGACGCCCACCGCGCAGGAGATGGGGGCCGGCTATACGGAAGGCACGCTCAGGCTCGCGGAGGATTTCCTGGCGCGGCGGGGGTGAGGCTGCTGCGAACCCGGCCGCACCGGCGCAAAAGAAAAGGGCGGCCCCGTGAGGGCCGCCCTTTCCGTTTTCCTCGATCCGCGCCGAAGGATCACTCGGCGGCGCCGGCCTCATCGCCGGTCGCGGCGGGAGGCGCGGACTTGTTGGCTTCCCGCTCGGCCTTGGCCTTGGCTTCCAGGTCCTCGCCGGTGGCCTGGTCCACCACCTTCATGGACAGGCGCGTCTTGCCGCGCTCGTCGAAGCCCATGAGCTTGACCTTGACCTTGTCGCCTTCCTTGACCACGTCGGAGGGCTTCGCCACGCGCTCGTTGGCCATCTGCGAGACGTGCACCAGGCCGTCCTTGGAGCCGAAGAAGTTCACGAAGGCGCCGAAGTCCACCACCTTCACCACGGTGCCTTCATAGATCTGGCCCACTTCCGGCTCGGAGGCGATGGACTTGATCCAGTTGATGGCGGCCTTGATGGCCTCGCCCGAGGCGGAAGCGATCTTGATGGTGCCGTCGTCCTCGATGTTGATCTTGGCGCCGGTCTTCTCGACGATCTCGCGGATCACCTTGCCGCCGGAGCCGATCACTTCGCGGATCTTGTCCACGGCGATCTTCATCACCTCGATGCGGGGGGCGTGCTCGCCGAGTTCCGCGCGGGCGGTGGTGAGGGCCTTGGCCATCTCGCCGAGGATGTGGACGCGGCCGTCCTTCGCCTGGGTGAGGGCGACCTTCATGATCTCCTCGGTGATGCCGGCGATCTTGATGTCCATCTGGAGCGAGGTCACGCCCTGCTCGGTGCCGGCCACCTTGAAGTCCATGTCGCCGAGATGGTCCTCGTCGCCGAGGATGTCGGACAGCACCGCGAACTTCTCACCCTCGAGGATGAGGCCCATGGCGATGCCCGCCACCGGGCGGCGCAGCGGCACGCCGGCATCCATCAGCGCCAGCGAGGTGCCGCAGACGGTGGCCATGGAGGACGAGCCGTTGGACTCCAGGATCTCCGACACCACGCGCAGGGTGTAGGGGAATTCGTGCTTGGCGGGCAGCATGGGGTGGATGGCGCGCCAGGCCAGCTTGCCGTGGCCGATCTCGCGGCGGCCGGGGGAACCCATGCGGCCGGTCTCGCCCACGGAGAAGGGCGGGAAGTTGTAGTGCAGCAGGAAGTGCTCCTTGTAGGTGCCTTCCAGGCTGTCGATGAACTGCTCGTCCTCGCCGGTGCCCAGCGTCGCGACCACCAGGGCCTGGGTCTCGCCGCGGGTGAACAAAGCGGAGCCGTGGGCGCGCGGCAGGATGCCGACCTCGGAGACGATGGGGCGCACCGTGCGCACGTCGCGGCCGTCGATGCGGATGCCGTCGTCGAGGATGTTCCAGCGCACGATCTTGGCTTCCAGCGCCTTGAACACGTCGGAGACGACCTGGGCGGCCGGCACGCTCTCGCCGCCGATCGCCAGTTCCTCGTAATACTTCTTCACCTTGGACTTGGCGGCGCCGACCGCGGCATAGCGGTCCTGCTTCTGCTTGATCTTGTAGGCGTCGCGCAGGTCGCTCTCGGCGATCTCCTTCACCTTGGCCTCGATGGCGGAGACATCCGCCGGCTGGAAGGCGCGGGGCTCCTTGGCGGCCTTCTCGGCCAGCTTGATGATGGCCTCGATCACCGGCTGGAAGTGGCGGTGGCCGAACATCACGGCGCCGAGCATGATCTCCTCGGGCAGCTCTTTCGCTTCCGATTCCACCATGAGCACCGCGTCGCCCGTGCCGGCGACCACGAGATCGAGCGCGCTTTCCTTCACCTCGTCCACGGTGGGGTTGAGCACGTATTCATTGTCGATGAAGCCGACGCGGGCGGCGCCCACCGGGCCCATGAAAGGCACGCCGGAAAGGGTGAGGGCGGCGGAGGCGGCGACCATGGAGACCACGTCCGGGTCGTTCTCGAGGTCATGCGCCAGCACGGTGATGATCACCTGGGTGTCGCACTTGTAGCCGTCCGGGAAGAGCGGGCGGATGGGACGGTCGATGAGGCGGGAGACCAGGGTCTCCTTTTCGCTCGGCCGGCCTTCGCGCTTGAAGTAGCCGCCGGGGATGCGGCCCGCGGCGTAGGTCTTTTCCTGGTAGTTCACGGTCAGGGGGAAGAAGTCCTGGCCGGGCTTCGGCTCCTTGGCGGAGACCACGGTGGCGAGCACCTTGGTGTCGCCATAGGTGGCGAGCACGGAGCCGTCCGCCTGACGGGCCATCTTGCCGGTCTCGAGGGTGAGCGTGCGACCGCCCCAGTCCAGCTCTTCGCGATGGATGTCGAACATGTTCAGCGTTCTTTCTTGAATGAGACGCGAAGAGGGCAAGCCATGAGCAAGACGGCCGGACGCGCCGCGCGAAGCCGGTCCTTTGAAAAGGTGGCTCCGACGGTAGCGTCCGGCGATCCTGCCATGACCTGTCCTTCGTTCGCGGACCCGCAGCAGGCCCCATGCCCGCTGCGTAAAGCGCGCCCCGTGGGCGCACCCGGCGCCGGCCCGCCGTGGGCCGTGCCGTTACCTCTGCGGCTTCCGGGGATGCGGGTCGCATCCCGGTGCCCTTGCGCTCAGGCGCCGCGCGGGCTCCACCGGATCAGGATGAGATGGCCCCATCCGGATCCGGCCGGGCGTCAGCGACGGATGCCGAGACGCTCGATGAGGGACTTGTAGCGCCCCTCGTCCTTCTTCTTCAGATAGTCGAGAAGGCTGCGGCGCTGCGAGACCAGCTTGAGCAGCCCGCGGCGCGAGTGGTTGTCCTTGTGATGGGACTTGAAGTGCTCGGTGAGGTTCACGATCCGCTCGGTGAGGATCGCCACCTGCACTTCCGGCGAGCCGGTGTCGCCGTCCTTCGCGCCATAGTCCTTGATGAGCGCCTGCTTGCGCTCTGCCGTGATCGACATCGGTCCATCCTTTCAACGAGAGTGGGATGGGAGCCGGACCCTCCGGACGGGCCGGATGGTGCTTGAGGCTCCCCGTTCGGCCGGGCCGGGATGTCGTCCAGCGCGGTCGAGACGTAACGCGGAAGGCGGCGCCTTTCGGCACCGTCCGCGCGGCGACTATAGCCAGTTTTGCCCGTGAAACCAGCGGAATGTTCACCCCGGCTGGCGTGGGGCGATTTGGCATCAGCGCCGGAAACTCCCTCACCCGCTTGCGGGGGAGGGTTGGGGAG
>NZ_JAIVFN010000095.1:0-7500 GCF_030015065.1 Xanthobacter autotrophicus
GCTACAATTAGTAAACCCTAATCGAACCATGACTTCAAGAATTACTTTTTTTTTTTCAAGCAGAAGACGGCATACGATATTAGCTGCAGTCTCGTGGGCTCGGAGATGTGTATAAGAGTCAGCCCCATCCCTCCCCCGCAAGCGGGAGAGGGAGCTACAGCGCTCATTCGACGACAATGACGACCCAAAAGGAGAGGACAATGGCCCTCGTTTCCATGCGCCAGCTGCTCGACCATGCGGCGGAGCTTTCCTACGGCCTGCCGGCCTTCAACGTGAACAACATGGAGCAGGTGAAGGCGATCATGGACGCGGCCCGCGCCACGCGCTCCCCTGTCATCCTCCAGGGCTCGGCGGGCGCGCGCAAATATGCCGGCGAGGCCTTCCTGCGCCACCTCATCGCCGCCGCCGTGGAGGCCTATCCCGAGATCCCGGTGGTGATGCACCAGGACCACGGCGCCTCCCCCGCCGTGTGCATGGGCGCCATCAAGTCCGGCTTCTCCTCGGTGATGATGGACGGCTCCCTGAAGGAAGACGGCAAGACCCCCGCCGACTATGACTACAACGCCGCCGTCACCGCCAAGGTGGTGGAACTGGCCCATGCGGTGGGTGTCTCGGTGGAGGGGGAACTGGGCTGCCTCGGCTCGCTGGAGACCGGGAAGGGTGAGGCCGAGGACGGCCACGGCGCCGAGGGGGCCCTCGACCACGACAAGCTGCTGACCGATCCGGAGGAGGCGGCCCAGTTCGTAAAGGCGACCCAGTGCGACGCGCTGGCCATCGCCATCGGCACCTCCCACGGCGCCTACAAGTTCACCCGCAAGCCCACGGGCGACATCCTCGCCATCGACCGCGTCAAGGCCATCCACCAGCGCATTCCCACCACCCATCTGGTGATGCACGGCTCGTCCTCGGTGCCGCAGGAGCTGCTGGAGGAGATCCGCACCTATGGCGGCGACATCCCGGAGACCTACGGCGTGCCGGTGGAGGAGATCCAGGAAGGCATCCGCTACGGCGTGCGCAAGGTGAATATCGACACCGACATCCGCCTCGCCATGACCGCCGGCATGCGCCGCGTGGGGGCGAAGAACAAGAGCGAGTTCGACCCGCGCAAGTTCCTCGCCGCCGCCATGGAAGAGGCCAAGAAGGTTTGCATCAATCGCTTCGAGGCGTTCGGCGCCGCCGGCAAGGCGGACAAGATCCGCCCCATCGAGCTGGACGACATGGCCAGGCGCTACGCCTCCGGCGAGCTCAAGCAGGTGGTGCACTGAGGTGTACACCGGGCCTGACGGCCCAGTGACGACCGTATAGTGTGATCCAAAGCGTCATGCCCGGCCTTGTGCCGGGCATCCACGTCGAGCCGCGCACACCATTCCCGGAAGTGCGCCCGGCCGCAGGGCGTGGATGGCCGGAACCCGCATGTTTGCGGGTTCCGTTCGGAGGAACGGAAGTCGGCAACAGCCGACTTCCGGGACAAGCCCGGCCATGACGGCCTGAAAGATCATCGCGAAGGGCCATCGCGCTCGACGCCGGCCCGCCAAGACATGTCACGGAGACCCCCATGGCCCGCGCTTATCCCATCATCGCCCCGTCCATCCTCTCGGCCGATTTCACCCGCCTCGGCGCCGAGGTGGACGCGGTGCTTGAGGGCGGCGCGGAATGGATTCACTTCGACGTGATGGACAATCATTACGTCCCGAACCTCACCATCGGCCCGCTGGTGCTGCAATCCCTGCGCAAGGTCACGAAAGCCTTCGTGGACGTGCACCTCATGGTGAAGCCGGTGGACGGCATGATCGAGGCGTTCGCGGGCGCCGGCGCCGACCTCATCTCCTTCCATCCGGAGGCGAGCGAGCATGTGGACCGCTCGCTCCAGCTCATCCGCTCCAAGGGGGTGAAGGCCGGCCTCGTGCTCAATCCGGCGACCCCGCTCAGCGTGCTCGACTACACGCTGGACCAGCTCGACCTGGTGCTGGTGATGTCGGTGAACCCCGGCTTCGGCGGGCAGGCCTTCATTCCCGGCGCGCTGGACAAGCTCAAGGCGATCCGGGAGCGCATCGACGCCAGCGGCCGCGATATTCGGCTGGAGATCGACGGCGGGGTGAAGGTGGACAATATCGGCGCCATCGCGGCGGCCGGGGCGGACACCTTCGTGGCCGGCAGCGCCATCTACGGTGCCAAGGATTATGGCGCCACCATCGCCGCCATGAAGCGCGAGATCGAAAGCGCGACGGGGACCGCCGCGGCGGCGTGAGGGTGGACAGGCATCAACACCGTCATGCCCCGGCTTGACCGGGGGATGACGGCGGGAATGCGAGCCGGCAGCAGGGACCGTATGCGGGGCGCCAGCCCCCTCCCCCGCAAGCGGGAGAGGGAGCAAGACCGCGCCTCAGCCCTTGCGGGTCAGCAGGAACACCGCCTGCTCGCCCAGCAGGTTCCACACCCACCACGGCATGTTCACCCGCACCCGGTGGCCCGATGAGTCCAGCGCCACCGCCTTTTCGATGCGGGCATCCAGAAGCTCCACCAGCGCCACGAAATCGCGGATGGTGCAGAAATGGATGTTGGGGGTCTCGTACCAGGAGATGGGCATATTGTCGGTCACCGGCATGCGGCCGTTGACCATGAGGTCCAGCCGCGAGCGCCAGTGGCCGAAATTGGGGAACGACACCACCGCGCGGCGGCCGATGCGCAGCATCTGCTCCAGCACCCAGCGCGGACGGCGGGTGGCCTGCAGGGTCTGGGAGAGGATCACATAGTCGAAGGCGTCGTCGGGATAGTGGGCGAGGTCCACGTCGGCGTCGCCCTGCACCACGGCGAGCCCGCGCGCCACCCCCGCATTCACCCCCTCCCGCGACAGTTCGATGCCGCGCGCGTCGCAGCCGCGCGTGGTGGCGAGCAGCTCCAGCAATTCGCCGTCGCCCGAGCCCACGTCGAGCACGCGCGAGCCCGGCGCCACCATCTCCGCCACCACCACCAGATCGACGCGCCCGCCTTGGAGGCGCACCACGCCTTCGTCCAGCACCGGCTCCCCGGGCCTTCCCTCGCGCAGCGCCATCTCAGGCCTGCCGTGCGGCCGGCAGGCCGAAGGCCCGCGCCGCGCTGTCGAGGAAGCCGCGGGTGATGGCGGTCAGTTCCGGCTCGTGCAGCAGGAAGGCATCGTGGCCCTTGTCACTGTCGATCTCGGTGAAGGACACGTTCGCCCCCGAGGCGTTGAGCGCGTGGACGATGGCGCGCGAATCCTCCGTGGGAAACAGCCAGTCCGAGGTGAAGGAGACCACGCAGAAGCGCGTCTTCGAGCCCCGGAACGCGTTGGCGAGCACCCCGTCATGATCGGCGGCGAGGTCGAAATAATCCATGGCGCGGGTCACGTAGAGATAGGAATTGGGATCGAAGCGCTGCACGAAGCTCTCGCCCTGGTGGCGCAGGTAGCTCTCCACCTGGAAATCGGCATCGAAGCCGAAGGTCGGCATCTCGCGGTTCTGCAGGCGCCGGCCGAACTTGTTGTGCAGCGACTGGTCGGACATGTAGGTGATATGGGCCGCCATGCGCGCCACGGCGAGGCCGCGATGGGGCGTCACCCCGTCCGCGAGATAGCGCCCGCCGCGCCAGTCGGGATCGGCCATCACCGCCTGCCGGCCGACCTCGTGGAAGGCGATGTTCTGCGCCGAATGGCGCGCGCCGGTGGCGATGGGCAGGGCCGAGAACACCCGTTCGGGATAGCTCGCCGCCCATTGCAGCACCTGCATGCCGCCCATGGAGCCGCCGGCCACGCACAGCAGCTTGTCGATGCCCAGATGGTCCAGCAGCATGGCCTGGGCGTTCACCATGTCGCGAATGGTCACCACCGGCATGTCGAGCCCGTAGGGCTGGCCGGTCGCCGGATTGGTGGAGGACGGACCGGTGGTGCCCATGCAGCCGCCGAGCACGTTGGCGCAGATGACGTAGAATCGCTCGGTGTCGATGGGCTTGCCTGGGCCCACCAGCGTCTCCCACCAGCCCGGCTTGCCGGTGACGGGATTGAGGCTGGCCGCATGCTGGTCGCCGGTCAGCGCGTGGCACACCAGGATGGCGTTGGAACGCGCGGCATTGGGCTCGCCATAGGTCTGGTAGGCGATCTGGAGGTGCGCAAGCTCCACGCCGGCATCCAGCTTCAGCGGGTTGCGGGCACCGAAGCGCACCACGGGCGAGTGCGGATCGTCCGCCTCGCGCCGTGCCTGGGCGGCGGAAGGTCCGGCGGCATTTGGCGGGGTATTGTCCTGTTGGACGGAGGAAGTCATGGGCGAACCAAGCGATGCGCACGCGCCCCTGTCAAGCGGGAGGCGGACGCCGCGGGAGAGGGCGAAACCGGCGATGCACGGACGAAAGCCGTGCGGCAAAGCAGATAGATGGGCGACCTTCGCAAAATTGTAAGCCGGCGCGTGGATAAGTAGGCCGCCGCAACGACGGCTGGAGCCATGCCCTCACCCCGCGCCGGCGCGGGGAGGCGCGCGCCCGGCCGAAGTTCAGGGCCGGATCCGGCCCCGGGATCGGCGGGCGGGGGATGAGATGAAGGATCCGGTTCAGAAGACCATCGGCTACCGGCTGACCCACACGGCACGGCTGCAGAAGGCGCTGTCCGCGCGCCTGCTGGCGGCCCTGGGCCTGTTTCCGGGTCAGGAAGCGGTGCTGAAGCTTTTGTGCGAGCAGGACGGCCGCACCATGGGCGACCTTGCCGGCGCCCTGCGCGTGCGCCCGCCGACCGCGTCGAAGACCATCGCCCGCCTCACCACCCAGGGCCTGGTGGAGCGCCGCACCACCGACGGCGACGGCCGGCTGGTGCGGGTGTTCCTCACCGAGACCGGGCGCGATCGCGGCGCCTCCATCGACGGGGTGTGGGAACAGCTCGAGGGCGAGATGGTGGCCGGGCTCGACAACAAGGAGAAGAAGCGCCTGCGCAAGCTGCTGCGCAAGGTGGAGAAGAATCTGGCGCTGCGCCTCGGCGCCGACGGAGGCATCGACGACGAGGCCGACATCGGCGAGGACGACGAGGACAATTGACGCCTCCCCCGCCGCGTCCCGGTCCCGGGGCGCAGGACCGGGTTCCGCGAAGCCTGCTTCAGTTTCAGTCGCCTGCTCCGCCTCGGCTTTCAGAGTCGGGCGGCACCGCTGTTCCGCCCTGCGTCGCATGTCCTTCGACGCCGAGGCCGGCGGCTTGCCGGCTCCAGTTCCGTGACCATTTGGGCTTCCCCGAATCCGGTTCGGGCGCTATGGTTATTTCAATCGATTAGAGTCACACTGCGCGCCGGAAGGTGCCCGGTGCCGCGGAGACCCGCAGATGTGCTCCGGGAGCGCCTGCCCCCGCCCGCGGTGCCGCGGCCGGGCGGAGTCACGGGCGCTTCGCGTTCGAGTTGGAGGGCGGACCCGCCCCCGGGAGCTGCGCCCGGACCGGTCCGCCTTCTGTCAGCAACAAGGGCCGGCACGGCCCGAGACGGGGGAAACATGTCCAACGCCATCGACCTCAAGGACCGCATCGCCATCGTCACCGGCGGCGCGCAGGGCATCGGCCGCGCCGTGGTGGAGCGCTTCATCGCCTCCGGCGCGCGGGTGGCCATCTTCGACCGCGACACCGAGCTGGCCGTGAAGACCGCCGACGAGCTCGGCCGCGCCCGCGTCATGCCGGTGACCGTCGACGTGACCAGCCGCGAAGCTGTCGAACAGGGCGTTGCCGAGGTGATCGCCGCCCATGGCCGCATCGACATCCTCGTCAACAATGCCGGCATCGCCGGTCCCAATCTCAAGCTGTGGGACTATCCGGAGGAGGCCTGGCACCAGGTGATGGCCATCAATGTGGACGGCCCCTTCTTCTGCTGCCGCGCCGCGGTGCCGCACATGATCGCCAAGGGCTACGGCCGCATCGTCAACGTGGCCTCCATCGCCGGCAAGGAAGGCAATCCCAACGCCTCGGCCTATTCGGCCTCGAAGGCCGCGGTCATCGCCCTCACCAAGTCCCTGGGCAAGGAGCTGGCCGAGTACGACATCGCGGTGAACTGCGTGACGCCCGCTGCGGCAAAGACGGCCATTTTCGACCAGCTCAGCCAGCAGCATATCGACTATATGCTCTCCAAGATTCCGCGCGGGCGATTCCTGGCCGTGGAGGAGGCGGCGGCCACCATCGCGTTTGCCGCCTCGGCCGATTGCTCCTTTACCACCGGCGCCGTGTTCGACCTTTCGGGCGGCCGCGCCACCTACTGAGACCGAGGCTTTCATGCGTGCGCCGGAAGAGCATCATGCCGCGGCGGCGCACGCCCCAACCCACACCACCCTTGCCGGCATTGCCCTCATGTGCGTCGCGGTGGCCAGCTTCGCGGTCACCGACACTGCGGCCAAGTGGCTGAGCGGCCATATCAATGTTTTCATCGTGGTGTGGGCGCGCTACGTCATCCACTTCGCCTGCTCGCTGGTGGTGTTCAATCCCTGGACCGTGCCGGGCCTGCTGAAGACGCGCCGCCCGCTGCTCCAGATCGGCCGCTCGGCCATGCTGTTCCTGACCACGGCGCTCAACTTCACCGCGCTCCAGGTGCTGCAACTGGACCAGACCGTGTCCATCATGTTCTCGGTGCCGTTCTTCGTCGCCCTGTTCGCGGGGCCCATGCTGGGCGAGCGCGTGGGCCTGCGGCGCTGGTGCGCCATCCTCGTCGGCTTCGCCGGCATCCTGCTGGTGGTGCGGCCGGGGGCCGGCGGCATCCATCCCGCCGCCATCCTCTCCCTCGGCGCGGCGGCGACCTATGCGCTCTATGCCATCACCACCCGCATGCTGGCGAACACCGATTCGAGCCCGACGACGCTGTTCTATTCGTCCCTTGTCGGCTCGGTGGCGGCAAGCCTCCCCCTGCCCTTCGTATGGGAGACCCCGCAAGAGCCCCTCGTCATCGGCGCCATGCTGGGACTGGGCATCGTGGCGGGGATCGGTCATTTCCTCCTGATTCTCGCCCATGCCCGGGCACCGGCGGCGACGCTCGCACCTTACATCTACACCCAGATCATCAGCATGATCGCGCTGGGCTGGCTGGTGTTCGGCCAGGTACCGAGCGCCTGGACCCTCGCCGGCGCCAGCATCGTCATCGCCTCCGGCGCCTATCTGCTGGTGATCGAGACGAGCCGCCGCCGCCCCTGAGCCGGCCGGCGGCACGCTGCGTTTCTCGGTTTCGTCAAAAAGCCGCGTATCCTCGGGTCGGCCACTCCCCGACCTTCAAGGCCGATCATGCCCGCCGCCCGCCTTCTCGTCGTCGAAGGAAACACCGCCGAAGCCCGCGCCCGCCAGGTGACATTCGGCGGACAGGCGGCGAGCGAGGGCTACGCGCAGCTGTTGCGGGAACTTTTTCCCGGTCCGGTCACGGTCGATATCTGCTATCCCGCCGATCCCGGCGCCAACCTGCCCGACGCCGCCGGCCTCGATGGTTATGACGGCATCGCCATCACCGGTTCGTCCCTCAACCTCTATCATGGCGGGCTCGAGGTCGCGCA
>NZ_JAIVFN010000095.1:15000-17875 GCF_030015065.1 Xanthobacter autotrophicus
TCATGCCGGAAAAGGTGCGCAACGCCATTCGCGGCGCCCTGGCGGTGGGCGAGCGCCCGGTCAATGCCGCCCGCAAGGGCGACCGCATGTCCCTGCTGGGTGATTCCGCGTCGGCACGGCAGACCTTCCGCGTCTCCACCGCCACCAAGATGGGCGACCGGGAGATCATCAAGGTGCGTCCGTTCACGCGCGTGTCGGCCAACCTCGCCATGAGCACCACCTCGGTCTCGGCCAATATCCCGCGCTTCAACCCGGCCCAGGTGGTGGCCGAATCCGTCTCCAAGGAAGAGACGGCGCCCCAGGCCGAGCCCACCGGCGAGGTCACCCTGGTGATGCGCGACCTGTCGAGCCTGCCGCAGAGCACCCGGCTCGGCGCCGGGACCCCCATGGAGAACGTGCTGGTCAAGGTGCGCGAGGTGGCCGAGCTGAGCCGCGCCCAGCCGGGCCAAGGTGGCGGCCAGGGCGGCGGGCCGGGCGCACTGCCGCCGACCATCGTAGGGGGGCCGGGCTTCGCTCCCGCCGCCTCTCCCACGCCCTACCTGTCCTATGCCAGTGTCGGCGACGCGCTGGGCCATGGCGGCGGCCTCGCGACGAGCGTCGTGCCCGGCGCCCACGCCCCCGCTCTGCCGCCCCAGCAGCAGGTCGCGCCGGGCAACATCAGCTTCGTGCCCAAGACCTCGGACGAGACCTCCGGCGGCAACGACTGGTCCGACACCGCCGTGGTGGTGAAGAAGGGCGACACCATCGCCTCCATCCTGATCGACAACGGCGTCTCCAAGGAAGACGCCCGCGCCGCCGCCGCCGCCTTCGGGCGCGGCCGGGACGGCCAGGTGAAGGACGGCCTGCGCATGCGCATGCTGCTCCAGGAGGAGAACAGGAAGGTCCGGCCGCTGCGCGTGTCGCTGTTCAGCGACCTCGGCCACGAGGGCACCGTCGCCCTCTCCGACAAGGACGAGTTCGTGAACGTGCCGGAGCCGTCCGAGACCGAGATCGCCGGCATCTCCGAGGATACGGACGACGACGACAGCGGGCCCGGCATCCGGCTCTATGAGAGCGTGTACGAGACCTGCCTGCGCAACGAGGTGCCGCGCAGCGTCATCGCCGACATCATCCGCGTCTATTCGTTCGACGTGGACTTCCAGCGCCGGGTGCGCCCGGGCGACAATTTCGAGATCCTGTTCTCCGACGATCCCGGCGCGCCCAACGACGTGCTCTATGCCGCGCTCACGGTGAACAAGGAGACGCGGCGCTACTACCGCTTCCAGACCGCCGACGACGGCGTGGTGGACTATTACGACGACGACGGAAAGAGCGCGAAGAAGTTCCTCGTGAGAAAGCCGCTGGCGGGTGGCATCATGCGCTCGCCGTTCGGCTATCGGCGCCACCCCATCCTCGGCTATTCCAAGCTGCACACGGGCGTGGACTGGGCCGATGCCATCGGCACTCCCATCTACGCGGCGGGCAACGGCACCATCATCTATGCCAACTGGAAGTCCGGCTACGGCAAGCACACGGAAATCCAGCACGCCAACGGCTATGTCAGCACCTATTCCCACCAGTCCGGCTTTGCCCGCGGCATCCGCGAGGGCACGACCGTGCGCCAGGGCCAGCTCATCGGCTATATCGGCACGACCGGCCTGTCCACCGGCCCGCATCTCCACTACGAGGTGAAGATCAACGGCAACTTCGTGGACCCCATGCGCATCAAGCTGCCGCGCGGCCGGGCGCTGGACGGCCGCTTCCTCGCGGAGTTCAAGAGGGAGCGTGAGCGCATCGAAGCGCTGCTGAGCCACGCGCCGGTGCCGCCGAAGGTGGCGGCCGCCAGCGCCGGCGCCAAGAAGGCGGCCAGCAACTGAGCGGTGAGCCGCTGGACTCGAGTAACTGGGCTGCGAGTATCCAAGGCTCGCCAGCCGTGATCAGCGCGCATCCGCCCACCTTACGGGCGGATGCGATAGCTTCGACGGCTATTTCCTCGCCGCGCGGAAGGGGCTTGAATGCGGGCGCGACATCGGTCAAGCCGAGACTGAAACCCGCCTCCATCGAGCCCTGCCCATGACCCGGACCCTCCTGAACCGAAGCGCACGCTGCGCTGTCCTGCTCGCGGTCGCGCTTCCGCTTGGCGCAGCCCTCGCCGGGCCGGCGGAGGACTACATCGTCGCCCGCAACAAGGCCACCGCCGCCATCGCCGCCGCAGTGAAGGCGAACCGGCCCGCGCCGCAGGTCGACAAGGCCGACCGCACCGCCCGGCGGGACCTGGAAAAGCGCATGGTCGCGCTTCTCGGCCCGCTGCGCTTCAAGGGGCTGGACCCAAAGCCGGCCTTCTCGCCGGACACGCTGGTGCCCGGCGATCTCGGCACCGATTCCCCGGACGGCCTCGTCTTCACCGACAAGGACGCCACCACCCATCTCCTCGTCTCGCCGGAGCCGGTGTTCGCCGACTGGCTGAAGGCCCGCGCCGCCGATGAGGGCGCGCCCGCCGTATTCAAGGCCGGCATCGCCGCCGCCGCGCGGGACGACTTCTTCTTCACCCTCACGGTGAGCCGCGACGCCGCCTTCACCACCTACGCGCCGCTGCCCCTCGCGCCCGCCCCGGGCGAGGACACCTACGCCGCCCTCGGCCTGTTCGCGCAGGACGGGACGGGCGATGCCCTGCCGGACAGCGTGGTGGTGCTGCGCGTGGCGGACGGGCGGGTGGCCGTGGCCGCCACCGAGGTGAAGCTGAAAGTGCCCCCCATGCCCGCCTGCACCGCCCTCTGGAAGGACGGCACCGCCAAGGCCGACGCCCTGCTGGCCGCCGCCCACAAGGACAGCCTTCCCGACGACCCGCGCGTGGGCCAGAGCTTCAAACTGCAGGAAGACGCCGCCACCGCGTATC
>NZ_JAIVFN010000096.1 GCF_030015065.1 Xanthobacter autotrophicus
GGCCGGAGGTGGCGGGCGCCGGGACGGGGTGAAGATCGGCCGGGCGCGGGTGGCCTCGAGGCTTTCGAGGGGGACGGACCACAGCGGGTTGCCCCGCCCTGCCGCCGGGGCCGGCGGGCGTCGGGGCGTTGCAGCGGCCTCCCCGGCCGCGCGGACCTCCACCGGGCCGGCCGGCGCGGCGGGCGCTTCGAGGTCGGAGGCCGCACGCGCGGGCACGGCCAGCC
The DNA here is from genome assembly GCF_030015065.1 of Xanthobacter autotrophicus. Lineage (GTDB taxonomy): Bacteria > Pseudomonadota > Alphaproteobacteria > Rhizobiales > Xanthobacteraceae > Xanthobacter > Xanthobacter autotrophicus_D. The sequence continues at coordinate 225 of NZ_JAIVFN010000096.1, forward strand.
CCGCCAGCCCCGCCACGCTCAGCGCGATGACAAGCATCTTCATGGCGCGCCCCGCCACTGGCCATACACCGTGAGCGTCACGTTCAGCATTCCGGGCTGCGCGCTGCCCTGCCCGCGCCCCTGCACCACCAGCTGGTCCACGAACAGGAAGGGCTGGCCCGCCTCCAGATCGTACAGCAGCTTCTGGAGGTCGTCCTCGCCGATGTCGAGGCTCGCCGCCACCGCGACGGCGCCCGCCCCATAGGTCGCGCCCTGAAGCTCCGGCCGGGACGACGTGATGCGCCCGCCCGCACGTTCCGCGGCGGCGGCGACACGCTGCATCAGCGCGGCGCCGGCCACCGTCACCGTGGGCCCTTCCAGCATCGGGGAGCCGGCCCACGGCTCCGCCCCGTCGCCCGCGCGCGCGGGCTTTCGGCCCTGAAGCCGGTCGAGGGCGTCGGAGGCCTCGGCCACGGCAGCGCGCTTGTCCATCAGTTCGCCGACAGCGCCCGCCGCGACGGCGAGCAGCGCCACCACCAGCGCCCCATAGCCCAGCATGGCGAGCAGCGGCCGCCGGCCGGCCGGGAGGGAGGCGGGCAAGACGGCGGACAGGAGGCTCATCGGGCGGCCTCCATGGGCAGGAGGATGCGTGCAGCGATGTGGAAGCGCTCGCCGGCCTCGCCCGGCTGGCGGGTGGTGGGCGCCACGAAGGTGGCCTCGGCGAACTGGCGCGACTGCTCCAGAAGGCGGATCAGGGCCGCAGCCTCCCGCGAGATGCCGGCCACCTCCACCTTGTCGCCCTCCATCTGCAGCTCGGTGACATAGGTGTCGTCGGGCAGCACCTGCGAGAGCGCCTCCAGCACCAGCACGGCGGCGGGCACCTCGCGCTTGCGCCGCTCGAGGCCGGCGACGAGGCCGCCGCCTTGCCCGTCACGCGCGGCGATCATGGCCCGGCGCTGATCGGCGATCCGTTGGGTGATGTCGTCGAGCTCGGCGTCGAGGCTGCTCCCGACGATCCCCGAGACGACGAGGGCCGTCATCGCGGCCGCCGCCGCGCCCCCGAGCACCGCAAGCAGGATCCGCCGCACGCCGGACGCCGCCGGGGCCGCACCGGCGGCGTGGTCGAGCACCCGAATGGGCGCGCCGGCATCACCCATCCGGGTGGTGACCACGATGGCGCCGGCGCCCGCAGCCTTCAGCCCGTCCACCAGCGGCGCAATGCGGGCCCGCGCGGTAGCGGCCACCGTGAGGGTGAGGCGGTCGTCCGGCGCCTCCTGCGGCGGCGTGAAGCCATAGGCCGCCCCCGCCGCGCTCCAGGGCGTGAGGCGGTCGATCTGGGAGCGCACGATGCCGTCGAGAAACGCCGCGGCCCCCCTCGGCAGCTCCAGCGGCCGGAACAGGAAACGGGCGGGATCGAGCGCCAGCTCCGCCTCGCGCCCGGCCAGCGCGGCCGAGACCTCCGGCGGAAGCGGGCCGGCGCCATCCAGCCGGAAGGGGGGCGCCGCCTCCGCCTGCTCCAGCACGAAGAACCCCGCTTTGTCCTCGACGATGCGCACCGGCGCGCCGCGCGCGAGACGGCCGGCAAGGTCCGCGATGCAGCCGGCGGCAAGGTCGATGAAGGCCGAGAAGCCATCGAGCAGGCGCGTGAGGGAGAGGCCGGAGGAGGGAGGGCGGGTGGTCATCTGCGTCATGGCCGGCGCTCTCCCCTCGGGCGCGGGGGCGGGGGCGCGTCCGCTTCGGGCAGGTCCGCATCCTCCCGCCACGACAGAACGCGGTAGGGATCGTCGCCGAAGTCGCGCAGCAGGATCACCGCCTCCGCCGACCGGCGGCGCCCGGTGTCGAAATCCATGCAGATGCGCACGCGCACCGCGTCGCTCGCCGCGCTCATGGTGCCGGGCGGCGCGGCGGGTGCGGCCTCGCCCTTGTCCCCTCCCTCGCCCGCGTCCGGCGGCGAGGCGCCGGGCAGGGCCGCGCGCACCACCGGGTCCGCGTCGGCCGCGTTGATCTCGCCGCGCCCGCTGAACACGGTGAGATGCGGCAGGGCCCGCTCCACCAGCGCCGGCGGCAGGCCCGCCACGCGCCAGATCTCCTCCACATGCACGAAGGGGTCGTGCCTCGGGCCGTGGTCGAGGCCGGCGTCGCGATAGAGATCGGCCTCGCGCCCGCCGTCGCCGGAGGCGGGCGATCGGAAGGCGATGATGCGGTCGGCATGATCCGCCGCCGCCTCTGGTTGCGCGCCCAGCGCCGCGAACAGGCCGGCGAGCAGCTCCTTCGGCGCCGCGTTGAGGTCGATGCGGGCGGCCTCGCCCACGAAGGTGGCGCGCACGTCGGCCTTGCCCATCCGGAACGCCACCTCGCCGCTGGAGGGCCTCCTGTCCTTCGGCACGGCGACGAGGCGCAGGGCCGCGATCTCCACCGCCGCGGTGGCGAGGCCGTGGGCGAGAAGGCCGTCGTCCCGCGCCGAGGCGGCGGTGGCGGTGCTGGAGAGGTAGACCGCATAGGCCGTGGCGAGGGTGGCGAGCGCGGCGAGGATCCACAGCACCGCCACCAGGATGAAGCCGTCGCGCCGCGCGCGGGCCGGATCGGCGGTGACGCCGGCCGCGGGCGGGAGGAGGCGCGCGCGCAAGGTGGTCATGGCGCGTCCCCTTCCGGTCCCTCATCTGCCTGCGGCCCGGTTCCGGCCGGGCGCGGCTTGGCGCACACGCGCCGGGTCTCGTCGGTGACGCAGGCCGCGGGCAATTCGGCACGGATCGCCACCGCGCTGGAGGCGTCGAGCGCCCGGCCGGTGCGGGCGTCGCGGATCACCATGCGCACCGCCCGCGGCAGCGTGGCCGCCCCGGTCCAGCCGTCGCGCCAGACCCCGTCGCGGCCGGCATAGGAGAAGGAGACGCGATAGGACGCGCCCACCAGCGGCACCGGCGCGCCGAACGGCGGCAGGCCGGCATCGGCCGGGCGGGGCGCGAACGGCGCCGTGCGCCGCGCGAGCCCCGAGCCCCCCGCCTCCGACAGCTCGACGATTTCGAGCCCCGGCCGCGCATTGGGCCCGAGCGCGGTGCGCACGAACACCACTGACGATGCCGTGCCCGCGAACAGGGGCCCCTTGGCCGTCAGGCTGGCGGGAACGAATTCGGCGGCGGCAAGATCGGCGGCCATCCGATCCACGGCGAGGGCGATCACTTCGCTCGCCTCCACGCGGGCAAGGCCGCGCTGCCAGTTGGGCAGCCACTGGCCCGTCAGCATGGCCAGGGCCGAGAGCACGAGGCCGGTCAGCGTCAGCGCCACCAGCACCTCGACAAGGCTGAAGCCGGCGGTGGACGCCCGCTGGGGAAAGGCCCGGCTCATTCGGCCGCTGCCGGCACGAGGCGCACCGTCTCCAGCACCACCAGGGCACCGGAGGGCGCGCGGACGCGGATCACCACGTCGCGCGGTGTCCATTTCGAGCCTTCGGGCACGCCGGCCACCTCGAGGGGGCGCACATCCATGCGCCAGCCATGGCCGGCAATGTCGCCATCGGTACGGCCAAGAGCGAGGTCGCGCCGGGCCGGAATGCCGGCCTCCACGGCCCGGGCAGCGGAGAGGAGGCCGGCGCGCGCCTCCAGCGCCCGGGCGCCGCGCCCGTTGGCGCCCATGAGCTGGCCGATGGCGGCCAGCGCCGCCGCCGCCACGGCAAGCGCCACCAGCACCTCGATGAGGGTGAAGCCGGCGCTTCCCGCCACGCCGGCCGCGGCATCAGGACTTGAGGCGCGGGACAATCTCCACCCCTCCCGTCAGCCAGTTCACCCGCACCTCGTAGCCGGCGCCGTTGCGGGTGAGGGCGACCACCCCGCCGCACGACAGGCCCGAGGGCAGGAAGCCGATGCGCCCACCCGCCGCGCGGCCGTTGCAGACGGTCGGCAGCACGGCGGTCATGCGCACGTCGCCGGGAATGCGCACCTCGCGCGCGCCCTGCCGCCCCCCCGCGCCGGAGCGGATGCGGCCTTGAGCGGCGTTCACCTCGGTCGTCACCTGCGTTCCGCGGCGCAGGGCGGCGGCGCGGTCGGCCTTGAGGAGGGCGGCGGTCTCCACCGCATAGGCCTTCAGCCGCTGGCGCGAGGTTCCGAGCGGCAGCCGCGGCAAGGCGAGGGCCGCCAGCGCCGCGACGATGGCCAGCGCGCACACCACCTCCAGCAGGCTGAAGCCCGCCTGCCCCGATGCGGGAGCGATGGTGCGCGCGCCGCTCACTTCGACCAGCTCGTGATGTCGGCGTTGGTGCCGGTGCCGCCCTCCTGCCCGTCCGAGCCGCGGGAGACGATGTCGTAGGCGCCGTGCTCGCCCGGCGCGCGATAGATATAGGGCTTGCCCCAGGGATCGGACGGCAGGGTTCCACCCTTCAGGTACGGCCCGTTCCAGGTGGCCGCGCCGGGGGTGCGCTGGACCAGCGCCGCCAGCCCCTCCGAGGTGGAGGGATAGCGGCCGGTGTCGAGATAGAACAAATCGAGGGCGCTGGAGAAGCCCTGGATCTGGATCTTCGCGGTCTTCACCTTGCTGTCGCCGAGATAGCCGAGCACCCGCGGCCCCACCAAGGCGACGATGAGGCCGATGATGGTGATGACCACCAGCAGCTCCACGAGAGTGTAGCCGCCCTCGGCCCGGCGGCGCCGGCGAAGCGAGGACGAGCGGGCGGCGCCCGTGGGAAGAGCCTGTTTCACGCGTTTCACCCGATGCTTTGGCTGACCGACAGGAGCGCGGTCATGACGGAAACGATCAGGCCGCCGACGACGACGCTGATGGTGACGATGGCGGCGGGCCCGATGATCGCGACCACCCGCGCCAGAGCCCGCTGGAGCTTTTCCTCGTAGAAATCGGCGATGCGGCCCGACAGCATGGCGAGCTGGCCGGTCTCCTCGCCGAGGCGCAGCATGCGCACCGCCATGGGCGGCAGCGCCGCGCCAGCGGAAACCGCATCGGACAGCCGCGCGCCCTGGCGCACCTTGTCGGAGGTGGCGGCCCAGACCGAGGCGTCATCCCCCGCCGCCATCACCTCCACGATGATGCGCAGCGCCTGGGTGAGGGTGACGCCGTTGCCCAGCAGGATGGAGAGGTTGCGGCAGAACACGGCGGAGCGACGGAACAGCAGGATGGTGCTGACCAGCGGCAGCCGCGCCAGCCTGCCCATCAGGGCAGCGCGCGTCGCCGGCCGCCGCAGCACCAGCCATGCGAGCGCCACCAGTGCGCACACGCCCAGCCCCAGCGCGGCGCCTTGGGCCTGGGCGAGGTCCGACAGGTTCAGCAGCATCTCCACGGCGGGGTCGAGCTTGGCGCCCATGTCGCGCAGCACGGTGGAGAATTGGGGCAGCACGAACAACAGGAAGAACACCAGCACGCCGCCCGCCGCCACCAGCACGAAGGCGGGATATTGCAGCGCCTCCATCAGCTTGCGCCGCAGCTGCTCGGCCCGCGCCCGCTCCTGGGCGAGCAGGTCGAGGATGCGGTCCATGGTGCCGGACGCCTCGCCCACCCGCACCAGCGCCACATAGACCGGCGGGAACAGCTTGGGCTCCCCCGCCGCCGCCTCGGCGAAGCTGTGGCCGGCAAGCACGTCGGCGCGCAGCTTGCGCACCACCGCCCGCATGCGGCCGAGGTCCGCGTCGCCGGAGAGCAGTTCCAGCGCCTCGTCGAGCCGCGCGCCGGCCTTCAGCAGCAGCGCGAGGTCGCGGGTGAAGAGGGTGACATCCTCGGCCTTGGGCGCGCCCAGCGACAGGCCGAACCGCCCCCCCTCGCGCTTCGCCCGGGCCGGCGCGGTCTCCACCGGCATGAGGCCGAGGAACTCGATGCGCCGGCGCACCTCCGCCTCGGTGGGCGCGGTGATCTCGCCGCTCACGATCTGGCCGGCCTGGGTGAGGGCCCTGTAGGTGAAGGTCGCCATCAGCGCACGGTGGTCACGCGCAGCACCTCGGCCGGCGAGGTGATGCCGGCCCGGCATTTCAGGATGCCGTCGTCCAGCATGGTGGTCATGCCGCCGGCGATGGCCGCCTTGTCCACGGCGGCGGCGCCGGCGTGGCGGTCGATCATCTCGCGGATCTCCTCGGTGAGGGTCAGGATCTCGAACACCCCGACCCGCCCGCGATAGCCGGCCCCGCCGCAGCGCTCGCAGCCCTTGGGCTCGTACACGGTTTCCCCCGCGTTGAAGCCGAGGGCGGAGAAGCGCGGGTCGTCCTCGACGTCCGTCGCCGTGAGGGTGCGCGGCCGCTTGCAGCGGTCGCACAGCTGGCGCACCAGCCTTTGGGCGATGACCGCACGTAAAGTGGATTTCAGCAGGAAGCCCTCCACCCCCAGATCCAGCAGGCGCGGCACCGAGGCCGCCGCCGTGTCGGTATGGAGCGTGGTGAGCACCAGATGGCCGGTCAGCGCCGCATGCACGGCGATGTGCGCCGTCTCCGGATCGCGCACCTCGCCCACCATGATCACGTCCGGGTCGTGGCGCAGGAACGAGCGCAGGGCGGCGGCGAAGGTGAGGCCGATGGCGGGCTTCACCTGCGACTGGTAGACGCCCTTGATCTCGTATTCCACCGGGTCCTCGATGGTGAGGATCTTGCGCGTGGGCTCGTTCAGGATGGAGAGGATGGTGGCGAGCGTGGTGGTCTTGCCCGATCCCGTGGGACCGGTGACCACCACCATGCCGTGGGGCAGCGCCAGCAGCCGCTTGAGGATTTCCGCATCGCCCGGCGACAGGCCGAGCTTGTCCATGTTCAGGAGGCCCCGGTCGCGCGGCAAGAGGCGGATCACCGCCGCCTCGCCGTGCTGGGTGGGCATGAGCGCCACGCGCACGTCGATCTCGGAGCGGCCGAGCTTCAGGCGCGCCGCGCCGTCCTGCGGCAGGCGGCGCTCGGCGATGTCGAGGCCGGCGAGGATCTTGATGCGCGAGATCACCGCCTGGGGCAGCACGTCGGCGGGCGCGGGCACCACCCTGAGCAGGCCGTCGATGCGCATGCGCACCTCGATGCTCCCCCGGAACGGGCCGATATGGATGTCGCTGGCGCGCAGCTCCATGGCCTTTTCCAACAGGTCGTTGACGGCGCGCACCACCGGCGCGCCCGAGGCGAGATCGCGCAGGCTGTCGATGTCGTCGTCGGCCCGCGCGCTGCCGGCTTCCGAGATCCCGGCCGCCGGCGCCTCATCGCCGCCGAGCCGCTCGGTGAGCACGGTGGCGATGTCCTCGAAGGAGGCGACCACCAGCGCGACCTCTTCGCCCAGGGCGATCTCGGCGGCGCGCCGCACCGCCGCGTCGGTGGGATCGCCGACAGCGAGGCGCGCCGCGCCATCGGCGCCACGAAACGGCAGCGCGGTCATCTCGCGCAGGAAGCGCGGCGAGAAATGCGACACCAGCGCGGGCGCCGCCATCAGCTCGGGCAGGCTCGCGCGCGGCAGGCGACAGAAGGCGGCCACCGCATCGGCAAAATCGCCGGCGGCAAGCTCGGTGGATTCCCACACCTTGCGCAGCGGCCTGGCACCCGCGGAGGCGGCGGGGAGGGAACCGCCCGCAGCGGCGGCGCGCGCCTCACCTGGATGCACGAGCACGGCATCGCCCGGCCGCAGCAGCCCGCATCGCGCCAGATAGCCCAGAAAATCGCCGACGAAATCGCCGGCGCCGTCGGCCGTCATCCCGCGTCCCCGTCGCCCGAGCGGCGCGCCGGCCGGTCGTGGCTCGCCGCTCGCGCCTCACCTTGATCCATGCCGACGGGCAGGCTCACGCATGCGCCGGACGACGATCGTCCCGCGACGGCCGCCGCGCGGATGCTCCGTCAAGGCCCCTCATTGAACGGGCCCTCGCCGAACCGATCCTCATGGAACGCGAAGCCATTCGGCTCGAACACGCTCTCGCCGGCGGCCGCATCATCGGGTCACGCCATGAAGGTTTCGCGGCAGCTTCATGACAGTCCTGCAACAACCCCGTCTCGCGCGCAGTGCAGGGCCAGCCCTTCCACAACTTTGGGTGACCCTAATATTTCTGTCATATGGCGTCGATACTAGGTGTCGTCCGTCCGGAGATCGGGGCCCTCCACCTCGAACGGCCGCTGGGTTCTATCGAGGCATCGGGTGGAAGTGCGGAAAGATCGGCCAAACCGGTTCGGCTCCCGACCGGGCAATCTGCTTTTCGCGTGCGCGATGCTCCTCGCCACGGCGCTGGCGGCGTGCTCGCTGGTGCCGGACGACGTGAAGCCGCCGAGCGTGCTCGACCAGGTCCGCGCCATCGACCTCCTGCCGCGCGAGACCAAGCCGGTGCCGGGGCCGCAGGACATCCCCGACGATCGCAAGGCCATCGAATATTTCGGCAGCAGCAGCGCCGCGCCCGTGTCCGACCGGTCCGAGGTGGGGGTGGCCGGACGTACCGGCGTCAGCGGCGGCGGCGACGGCTACGACCTCACCTTCGACAACACGCCAGTGGCGAGCGTCGCCAAGGTGGTGCTCGGCGACATCCTGGGCGTGGGCTATGTCATCGACCCGCGGGTGCAGGGCACGGTCACCCTCGCCTCGGCCCGGCCGGTGCCGAAGACTGAATTGCTCTACGTGCTCGAGACCGCGCTGAAGACCAACAACGTGGCCATGATCCGCGATGCCTCCGGCTATCGGCTGGTGCCGCTCTCGGAGGCGGCCGGCAGCGGCAACGCGGATGTGGGCACCTCGCGGCCGGAGCCGGGCTACGGCCTCTCCGTGCTGCCGTTGCGCTACGTCTCGGCCGAGGCGCTGATGCCGCTCCTCGACAGCTTCGCCACCAAGGCCGGCGCCGTGCGCGCCGATGCCGGCCGCAACCTCCTCATCATCCAGGGCACCGCCGCGGAGCGCCAGGCCGCGCTCAACACCGCCCTCTCCTTCGACGCCGACTGGATGCGCGGCCAGTCCGTCGGCATCTACCCGGTGCGCAACAGCGCGCCCGAGCCGCTCATCGCCGAGCTGGAAAACGTGATGGACGCCGGCGAGAGCGGACTGAGCCACAAGATGGTGAAGTTCCAGGCCATCAACCGCCTCAACGCCATCATGGTGGTGGCGAAGAAGCCGGAGCTGCTGCAGACCGCCGGAACCTGGATCAGCCGCCTCGACCGCTCCGACACCACGGCGGGGGTGCGCGTCTATCGCCTGCGCTACGGCGACGCCAAGCAGATGGCGAAGGTGCTCAACGACCTGTTCGTCGGCGGCTCGGCCAGCGGCCTCGACCAGGCCGCGAGCCAGATCGCGCCCGGCTCCGGCGCCTCGGTCTCCTCCGGCGGCGGGGGCGACGGCAACGGATCGGGGTCCGGCTCGGGATCGGGGCTGACGGTGCAGCAGCGGCTCGGTCAGTCCCCGCCCAGCCAGGGCTCGGGGGGCAGCAGCGGCAAGACGACCGCCGTCGACAGCGAAGGCGCGCCCGTGGGCGGCGGCGGTGCGAGTGGCGGGGGCGGGGGAGCGCTCCTCGCCGGCATCCGCATCACCGCCGACGCGGTGAACAACTCGCTGCTCATCTTCGCCAGCCAGGAAAACTACCGCATCATCGAGCGCACCCTGATGCAGCTCGACCAGCCGCAATTGCAGGTGGCCATCGAGGCCACCGTGGCCGAGGTGACGCTGAACGACACGCTGGCCTATGGCGTGCAGTTCTATCTCACCAGCAAGGACCTCGGCCTCGGCCGCAACAACGGCTCGGTGCTCAACACGTTGTCCAGCGACATCACCGACCAGGCCATCAACCGCGTGCTGCCCGGCTTCAACCTTCTCATCGGCAAGGAGAACCAGCCGCGCGCCATCCTCGATGCCCTGCACACGGTCACCGACGTGAAGGTGCTCTCCAATCCGTCCGTGGTGGTGGTGGACAACCAGAAGGCGACGCTCCAGGTGGGCGACGAGGTGCCGGTCTCCACCGGCAGCGCCACCGTGCTCTCGTCCTCGAACACGGTGGTCAACACCATCGAGTACAAGAACACCGGCATCATCCTGCACGTGGTGCCGCGGGTGAACGTGAACGGCCAGGTGCGCCTCGAGATCGAGCAGGAGATCTCCAACGTCACCCAGTCCGAGACCACCAGCGGCTCAAGCAGCAACAGCAGCAGTTCCAGCACGCTCACGCCCACCGTCTCCCAGCGCAAGGTGAAGAGCGTCATCGCGGTGACCAGCGGGCAGACGGTGCTGCTCGCCGGCCTCATCAGCGAGCGACACAACGGCGTGCGCCAGGGCGTGCCCATCCTCGACCAGATCCCCGGCGTGGGCGACGCCTTCGCCCATACCAACGGCACGGTGAAGCGCACCGAGCTGATCATCTTCATCCGCCCCCAGATCATCCGCGACAACGTGGATGCGCACACGGTGGCGGAGGAGCTGCGCGCCAAGCTGCGCGGCACCGTCACCACCCTGCCCGGCGGCCCGCAGGCGCCGCTCGGCGCCCGATGAGCCCGAAGGTGAGCCGCGAGATGGCCGCGCCCGCTCCGCCCCTCGGCGCAAGTGCCGGCGGCGGGACGGCCCTCACGATGGCGCACACGACAGCCCTCATGGCGGTGGTGCTCGCCGCCATGGCGGCAAGCCTCGCTGTGGCGCCGGCGCCGGGCGGACTGCTCGCCGCCGCCCTGGTCCCCGTGCTTGCGGCCATCGCCGTCATCGACGCGCGCCACTTCATCATTCCCGATGCGCTGAACGCGGCCGGCCTCGGCCTCGGCCTCGCCCACGCCGCGACCACGGCGCCGGAGCCGGCCGAGGGCCTCGTCGCGGCCATCGGCGGCGGCGCGGGGCTGGCGCTGGTCTTCCTTGCCATCCGCCTGGCCTATCGCGCGCTCAGGGGCCGCGACGGCCTGGGGCTGGGCGACGTGAAGCTCGCGGCGGTGGCGGGGGTCTGGCTCAGCGTCACGGCCATGCCGGTGGTGGTGGAGATCGCGGCCCTCGCGGGGCTCCTCGCCTATGGCGTCACCCGCCTCACCTCCGGCCGCGCCCCGCGCGTGCGGGACCGGCTGCCCTTCGGCCTGTTCTTCGCGCCGGCCATCTGGATCGGCTGGCTGTTCGACCGCTGGATGGCGGGGCTGACATGAGGGAGATCGGGAGGCGCAGATGAAGCTGACGGGTCCCCCTGCCCCGCGCCGGATGCTGGCGGCGCTGCTGCTCGCGGCCATACTGGGCCTCGCCGCTGCTCCCGGCCGCGCGGGCGCGCCATCGACCGCGCACGCCTTCGCGCTCTACGCGCGGGGCGACTACGAGGCCGCCGCCGCAGAGCTGACGCCGCTGGCATGGGCCGGCGATCCCCGCGCCCAGGGACTGCTCGGCTTCCTCTACGAATACGGCAAGGGCGTGCCGCAGAATTTCGTGGCGGCCGCCAGCTGGTACAGCTGCGCCGCCGAGCAGGGCGAGGCCACGGCGCAGTATCTGCTGGGCCTGCTCTACGACAAGGGCCGCGGCGTCGAGAAGGATGTGGTGCTGTCGCAGAAGTGGCTCATCCTCGCCGCCGCGCGGGCCTCGAAGCGCGAGCGAGACGTCTACACCCGCCTGCGCAACGCAGTGGCCACCAAGATGAGCCCCGCCCAGCTCGCCACCGCCCAGCGCCTCGCCATCGAGTGGGAGCCGGTACGCGGACTGCCGGTGCCATAGGCGCGACGCCGACGGCGCGGCATGCTCCCCTCTGCGGCGGGAGATGGGCAGCGGGAGATGGGCAGCGGGATGTGGATGCCCGGCACATGGCCGTGCATAACGGCGGACAATGCCGGAGCGGTCGGCCACACCGGTCTGACACGCCTCAAACACGCCTCAGAACGACAGCCCGCCGAACCACGCGCCGAAATAGCCGGCATAAAGCTCCGGCGCCTCCAGGTTCAGCGAATGGCCGATGCCCGGCACCGCCACGAAGCGGCAGTCGGGCATGAGGTCGGCCATCTGCTCCAGGCTCTTCTGCGCGATGATCGCGTCATTCATGCCCCAGACCACCAGGTGGGGATGGAGGATGGAGCCCATGAGCGCCTTCAGCTCGCCGCTCTCCGCCTCCTTCGTCAGCGTGTCCGGCGTGCCGAACCAGATGCCGTCGGACACCGCGAAGGTCTGGTCCACGATGCGCTCGAACAGGCCGGCGCGCGGCCCGGCGTCCGGCTTGAAGCGGGCCGGCCCCCGGGCAAGGCTTTCCGGCTCGAACAGGCTCATGGCGGTGGACGCCATGACCTGCCGTGTCAGCTCCCGGCTCGCCTTCATCTTGTCGAAGAAGTCGATCTGCTCCGGACGGAAGGCGAGGCCCTGCGGTCCCACCGGCGACAGGGAGAATACCCGGCCGAAACGGTCGGGCTGCTTCAGCAGCATCCGCGTGGAGATGATGCCGCCCGTGGAATGGGTGGCGAGGTGGCAGAACGAGATGCCGAGCACGTCCAGCGCCGCCAGCATGTCGTCGGCATGCCGGGCAATGGAGTAGTTGGAGAAATCCGGCAGCGGGGCCGGCTTGTCGCTGTCGCCGCAGCCGCGCCAGTCCACAGCGAGGGTGCGCACGCCCCGCGGGAAGTGGGGCGCGGCCAGCTCGATCCAGTCCTTGCTGGCCAGGTTGCCGTGGATGAAGAGGACAACCGTGTCGCCCTCCCCCCATTCGCGCCAGGCGAGCTTTATGTCGCCCGCTTGTATCTTCAGGCTGCCATCGCCCGTCTGCGATTTGAGGTTTGCCTCGCCTGCCTTCAGCATGGACATGGCCGCTCCTGCGGATCGACGCGGATCATTTGTTGAGGCCCGTGGGCGCGGCGGCGGAGGCGGCCTCCGTGGAGGCCTGGGCCGGCGCGCCGTGGATCAGCCGGTCGATGCTCGCCGGCGTGGCACTGGGCACGCGGCCGGTCTCGACGAAGTCCACCACATCCTGCGCGAAGGCCACCGGCTCATCGGTGTGGATGAAGTGGGCGGTGCCCGGATAGACCTTCACCCGCACATCGCCGCCCGCCGCATCCATGCGCCGCATGAAGGGCAGGATGAGCTGGCGCGAGAGGTCGTTGAGCCCGTTGAAGGCATAGCCGGGAATGAACGGCTCCTTGTCGCCGAAGGCGAGGAAGATGGGGATCTTGATGCCCGTGAGCCTTTTATACAGGCTCGCCGGGTCCTTTTCCTGCAATTCGGACACCATGGCGTAGATGTCGAAGACGAAGACATCCACCCATTGCTGCAGTTCGCGCGGATCGCCCTTGATCATGCCGATGCGCTGGGCGGTGTGCAGGCGGGCATATTCGCTGTCGCGCAGGAAATAACCCGAGCGCTGCGGCTTCACCGCGCCGGTCACCGGATCGCGGTTGCGGAAGTGAAAGAAATCGTCGATCTGCTGGGCGGTGAGGTTCTTCTCCCGGTCGCGCAGGCCGGTCTGGTCCCAGGTCGCCTTCCACTTGTCGAAGTCGTGGGCGTAGGCGGGATCAAACAGGTCCAGCTTTTTGCCTGGCGCCACCGTCACCTCGCGGGGATATTCCTCCAGGCCCGCGGGCGCTTCCAGGATCAGCTTGGAGACGGCCTCGGGCCAGGTGAGGGCATAGCCGAGCACGATCTGGCCGCCCATGGAATGGCCGAGATAGGCGGCCTTTGGCACCTTGAGCTGGTTCACCACCACCTCGTGCACCACCTCCCGCATCTCCTGCATGGTGCGGGCCGGGCTCTTGTCGAGATTGCCGGGGCCGGACATGCCGTAGTGCGGCAGGTCCACGGCGATCACCCTGAGGCCGCGCTCCAGCGCGATGCGCATGATGTTGCCGTAATGGCCGCCGAACGCGCCCTTGCCATGGACGATCACCAGCACGTCCGGACTGGGCGCGGTGCCGGCATATTCATCCATGTAGCCGATGTCCCACTCGACCCCGCGGCTGTCCTTGGCCTTGGTCTTCTTCACCGGGAAGGGATAGGTGACAAACGTGTTCCAGAACGACGTGTCCGGGGTGATGTTCGCGGCCACCGTGGGGGTGCGGTAGGTCTTGGCCACCAAATCGCGCTCGCGGGTGAGGCGCGACACGTCGCTGAGGAAGCCGGCGACGGTGGGGTCGAACTGGCGGTTCTTCAGCATGGGGAACACGCCGTAATGGGCGACGGGGCTCCTCTCATGGACGAAGTCGGCGCCGGGCACGAGATCCACGGTGCGCTTGGCCCGGTCGAAGGTGAGCCACTGGTCGTTCTCGATGTGCATCACCAGCGTGCGCGCCCGGATGCGCTTCAGCTGGTCATTGATGTTGTATTGCTCGCCGGCGCGGTTGCGCCACAGCAGGTCCACCGCATCGAACAGCAGAGCCCGCTTGTTCACGCTGGAGCCGGCCTGGGGTGTGGGCGGATTCCAGTAGAAGATGTCCGGCTGGACTTTCGCCCAGTCCTGCCGGGAGCGGAAGTCGAAGTCAAAGCCCGTGAGCAGCAGCACCGACCAGCCGAAGGCCACGCCCTGGTTGGGATGCTTTTCCTTGGGCAGGTTATAATAATTGCCGCCGGTGGCGCGCCATTGCGGATCGCTCTCGATGGCGGCGGACATGAGCTGGAAGGTCCAGTTGCCCACCGGGTCGCCGCCGTCCGACTGGCTGGTGCCGCCGATGGGCATCAGGCCGTTCATGAAATCGGGATGCATGACGCCCCAGACATAGGTCTGCGTCGCGCCCATGGACACGCCCGTCACCAGCGCCGCGCGGGTCACCTTCAGGTGGTCGCGCAACATGCGGTAGTTGGCCTGCACCATGTCCTGGTAGCTGTACTGGGGAAACTTCTGCCCCAGCCCCTCGGACGGCTTGGAGGTGCCCCACAGGCCGAGCGCGTCGAGGATGACCACGTAATACTGGTCGGTGTCGATGGCCCGGCCGGGCCCGATCACGGAGCCGCCCGACAGCGCCGTGCCCTCCACCCACTGGGCATACATGTCGGTGGCGTCGCCGGAATAGAAATTGTTGATGATCACCGCGTTGGTGATCTCCCCGGCCGCGTTGCGCACCGGCGTGCCGAGGTCGATATAGGCGGTCCTGAGCGGACCGGCGCCGAGCTGCTCGAGGGTGGTGCCGCCCTCCCCGCCATCGGCCCACTTTTCAGGGGCGTTCAGATCGTAGCTGCCGCCGATCCTGAAGTTGCCGATGGTGTAGAACTTCTTGAGGTGGCAGAGACGCTCCTGCGAGCAGGTGGGCGTGATCTTGAGCGGCTCCGGCGCCGCCTGGGCCGGAGTGGCCTGGGCCGAAGAGGCCTGGGCATGGAGCGCAAGGCCAAGCGCGAGGGCGAGGACGTATCTCATGGTGTCTCCCAGCGCCGGTCTTCGCCGGCTGGTGACAGAACACCACGGCCGAGGGAGCAAGGGAAGCGCCAACGAGGCCTTGGAGCACCGCGGCCCAGTGAGATGGCGTGACATCGCCTTTCATGGCTGCTTGCTAATCAGATGTCTCTACTTTCATACCCTCTGGGGGTAGGCAGTGAGTCGCACTGTATTTCGGAAAGGGGGCATGGTGGCGTGTCAACGCAATCCTGACCGCCAGGGGTGCGAAGCCCGTCCGCCCTCCCGCTTCCCGCCCGATCCCGCCGACGCATACTCCCCAAATTCTTCCCAGAAATGCAAAAGCCCCGCGATGGGCGGGGCTAAGCCTTTGAAAAGAATGGCGCTCCCAAGGGGAGACGCCGACGCCAAGACGATAAATCGAGTCAAGAGGTTGATACTAAAGAGATATTAGGTCACCAGCCCCGCCGGATTTGTGGCTCCAATGTAGCAATTGGCTGGATGCGGTGACAAGTGAGATTCATTTTACAACATAGCGCGTGAATTCCAGGCGTTAGAAATGGCTCCCATTATAGCTATGAAATCGCTGCGCTCACGAAAGCCTCGGCTTCCTTGGTGAACTGCTGCGACATGCATGAGCTGTACGACATAGCAGTGAGTTCCGCGAGCTTTTCGGGGTGAAGCGTGAACATTGTCATATCAGCTGAAATGATCCCCGTCGAAATCATGTGATTTAAGACCACCCGTCCTGACCCTTTGGTCATCCGCTCATGCTCAAGTTTTGCTCGATACCGTTTGAGGCTTCCCTTGGAGTGGGATCGGAAAGCGATTACGAACTTCCTGAAGCGCCGCAATGCCTCGTCAACACGAGGATCGGGAGAAATTGATGGTGCAACGGAAAAGCTGGTCCATGGATGAGCCATAGAGTTCGGCCAGCTGACCGACAGAGTGATTTCGCCATTCAGTATGGGAACGCCTGTTATCGTGCCTGTTTCAGCCTGATCTGCCTCAAGAGAAATCGCACCATCTGGTGATCCTGGAGGGGATTCAACAATTAGTCTCTCCGTTGACAGCTCTAGGCGCCCGCACTGAATGCTTACTGGGGCAACCAGTACCGTTTCCTGCGCTCCCCCGATGTCAACTGTCGCCTGCGGTGCGGATATGTCGACATCTTGCGTATGGCTGCCAAGGCGCACTCGACCAGCTTGTTCACTCTCGAAGCTGCGAATTTGCGTGCCGTCCATGTCGCCTCGGGTGATGCTGATCTCTATCTCGGCACGAAGTGCCTCCAACTCGTCGGTGCTCTCTGTGCCGTCAATCGTTAGGCTGGCGGTATCCCCCAACGAAAGCCTTGCCCGCATAGACGAATAGATGACGCCTATGTGCTCCGGTTGAACAAAATTTGTCTGCTGTTGCAGAAAATAGAACTCTGACAAGAATGGATTCGCCGCCGCGCCGCGAGCTAGCTCCTTAGTGATCGCGATATCGGATGTTTGCGGAGTACGAACGGCTTGCGCTGCTATTACGGCTTCGAAGACGGAGGAGGACGCTTTGTTTCCTCCATCCAAAAATGGGTGCTCTGGAACCCATCCTTCCAACGCGTCCGAGTACGCCTTCGCATCGTTCGGGCTCATTTTGGGCAGCCCAGGCGTTGGTTGCCGATAGACTCGGGCCACAAGCCTATGAAGCTGCTCCTCCGGAAGATAAAGCCTATCCATAAGCTCAGTTTGCTCAAGGGTGAGGGTCGTCAGTTTCTCGTGTTCTCGGTCGAGGATAGTTTTAACGATGTCTTGGAGGGTGATCGGTTGCCCGCCAGCCTTAATCCGAGCAATCAGAGCCGCGGGGTTGCTTTGTGCGACTTCGTCGGCAACCACTTTCAGCACAGGGGCATACCCAGCGAAGCGATCTCCGTCTTGCGCCGTATTCTCGCGGAGTTTTCCAAGTACAACACCTATCGCATCACGGCAGGACGTCAAGTGCGGGTTTTTAGGATTGATGGCCACTAGTCGAGCTAAGGCAAATTCCTCAGCTTTGGCGGGATCATAATATCCGATTTCGAGAACGGAAACTGGGATTTGATCCGACAGGATTATCCATGCGTCTTGAATTGCTCCCGTTCGCCCAAATAATACAGTAGGTACGCGCCGCTTTGCTGCGATCTCAGCCACGTCTGACAAGAATGCTTCGAACGCCTCTTGCGTCACGCGCAGGCGGGCCTCGTCAAGGCCGTCAATGAGCACGGTGGAAGTTTCATTTTGCCAGTTTTCATATGTGCCAGATTTGAGGAGGCCGCCCGATAAGGTATTCCCGCCGACTGGATCGGCTTCGGCGAGGTCGATGTAGTGAGGTGGTCCCCGAAAATCGGACAGGGAGTTAAGCTTGGTTCGGCCTGACGGAAGGACGAGCCCGATGACCGGGAAGAGGAAGCGATATTCAGCTGAGTTCAAGGCGAAGGTGGCCCTGGAGGCGC
>NZ_JAIVFN010000097.1 GCF_030015065.1 Xanthobacter autotrophicus
CCCCGGCCCCCGCCGTCGCCCTGGTGGTGCGCGCCCTCGCCTTCGCGACGCTGCGCCACGCCGACCAGCGCCGCAAGGGCCGCCGCGCCCAGCCCTATGTCAACCATCTCGCCGAGGTCGCCCTGCTGGTGAGCGAGGCGACGGGCGGCACGGATGCCGCCCTCGTGGCCGCCGCGCTGCTGCATGACGTGGTGGAGGACCAGGACGTCACCGCCGCCGAGATCGAGGCCACGTTCGGGACCGACGTGGCGGCCCTCGTCATGGAGGTCACCGACGACAAGAAGCTGGAGGCCGCCGAGCGCAAGCGCATGCAGGTTGCCCACGCCCCGCATCTGTCGGCCCGCGCCAAGGTGCTCAAGCTCGCCGACAAGACCGCGAATCTGCGCTCCCTCGCCGAGGACCCGCCGCAGGACTGGAGCCTTGCCCGCGCCCGGGCCTATGTGGAATGGTCCCGCGCCGTGGTGGAAGGGCTTGCCGGCGCCTGCCCGGCGCTGGAGGCCGCGTTCGAGCAGGCTGCCGGGGAGGCCACCGCCGCCATCGAGCGGAGCGTCCCGCACGACACGGTAGGTTGAGCCCTCACCCCGCCGCGGCGGCCGTTTCGCCGGCAGTCCGGTCCCCGGCGGCGCGGGCGGCCTCGATCTGGCCGATGGCGTCCACCACCGCGTCGAAGGTGAGCATGGTGGAAGCGTGGCGCGCCTTGTAGTCGCGCACCGGCTCCAGCACCTTCAGGTCGTCCCAGCGGCCGCCGGGCGGCGGGCCGTTCTCGCGCAGCATCTTCCACATGGCCTCGCGCACCTGGCGCAGCTCTTCGGCGCTGGCGCCGATCACGTGGCGCGCCATCAGCGAGGAGGAGGCCTGGCCGAGGGCGCAGGCCCGCACCTCATGGGCGAAATCCGTCACCCGGTCGCCGTCCATGACGAGATCCACCGTCACCGTGGAGCCGCACAGGCGGGAATGCGCCTTGGCGCTCGCCTGCGGCGCGGCAAGGCGGCCGATGCGGGGAATATCGGCGGCGAGGGCGAGGATACGGGCGTTGTAGACGTCGTTGATCATAGGCGGCTTCCCCTGCCCTCGGCGGGCGGGTCTGTGCAGAATCGGGCGGCGCGGTCTGTGCCACGCCGGCTCAGGGTTCTTATATAGCCTCGGGAGCAACGGGCGGAAGGGCGGCCCGCGCACGACGTGGCGGCGGCATCGAAACACCTCCGTCGCAGGCGCCACCCTTGCGAAAAAGGCCATTCGGCCCCATCATGAATCTTGGGCCCGGCTTTCGGGTCCAGGAACAGGATACGGACGGCAAAGCCGCCGCCGGATAATGCCGGCGGGGCGCGGTTTGAGCGACACCGCGCATGCGTAGCCGACGACCGGTGACACTCCCGCTTTTCCACGGGGTTGCCTTTCCATGGGCGCCGCCCGGGGAGCGGGT
Organism: Xanthobacter autotrophicus; assembly: GCF_030015065.1. Classification (GTDB taxonomy): domain Bacteria; phylum Pseudomonadota; class Alphaproteobacteria; order Rhizobiales; family Xanthobacteraceae; genus Xanthobacter; species Xanthobacter autotrophicus_D. The sequence continues at coordinate 1,424 of NZ_JAIVFN010000097.1, forward strand.
CGGACGGAGTTGGTCATGGACGCGGTAGTGAAGTTGTTCAAGGCGCAGGCCGAGAACGAAGAGCGTGAGCGCAAGCGCAAGGCGGATGCTCGGGCCACCAAGGCTGCCCCACGGCCCGATGGCGCACCTGCGGCACCCAAGGCTCATCCCCCCCTGCCGGATGGCACCCCCCGCCCCTCGCGGCACGAGGCGGAGGCTGCCGTGCGGACCCTGCTCGCCTATATCGGCGAGGATCCCGCCCGCGAGGGCCTGCTCGACACGCCGAAACGCGTGGTGAAGGCCTATGACGAGCTGTTCTCGGGCTATGGCGAGGACGGCGACGAGCTGCTGGAGCGCACCTTCGGCGAGATCGGCACCTTCGACGATTTCGTGCTGGTGCGGGACATCCCCTTCCACTCCCATTGCGAGCACCACATGGTGCCGTTCGTGGGCAAGGCGCACATCGCCTATTTCCCGGTTGAGCGGGTGGTGGGCCTGTCCAAGATCGCGCGGGTGGTGGACATCTTCGCCCACCGGCTGCAGACGCAGGAGCACCTCACCTCGCAGATCACCACCGCCCTCGACGAGGGCCTGCGCCCGCGCGGCGTGGCGGTGATGATCGAGGCCGAGCACATGTGCATGTCCATGCGCGGCATCACCAAGCAGGGCGTCTCCACCCTCACCACCCAGTTCACCGGCGTGTTCCGGGACGACCCGGCCGAGCAGGTGCGCTTCATCACCCTGGTGCGCTCCAAGGCCTGAGGGGATCGGGGCCGCCCCTGATCGCGCGCACTGGAACCACGCGTTATCATCGGGGCGTTCCCGCGCGGGAGCGCCCCTTTACGTTCGAGCAGAAGCCATGAGCTCCGAGACGAGTTCCCAGTCAGACCCCGTCGCCTTCCCCGCCCCCGGCAAGGGCGCGGCGCTGGAGGAGGACACCGTCCTCTCCCCCCGGTTCGATGCCAGCGGCCTCATCACCTGCGTGGCCGTGGACGCCGAAACCGGCGAGGTGCTGATGCTCGCCCATATGAATGCCGAGGCCCTCGCCCTCACCATGGCGACCGGCGAGGCGCATTATTTCAGCCGCTCCCGCGGCAAGCTCTGGAAGAAGGGCGAGACCTCCGGCCACACCCAGAAGGTCCGGGAGATGCGCATCGACTGCGACCAGGATGCCGTCGTCATCAGGGTCGAGATGGGAGGAACCGGCGCCGCCTGCCACACCGGCCGGCGCTCCTGCTTCTACCGCGCCGTGCCGCTCGGTGCCACGCCATCCGCCGAAACCAAGCTCGCCTTCACCGGCGATGCGCCCCGCTTCGATCCCGCCGCCGTCTACGGCAAGGACGGCCACGGCCACGACCACTGAAGCGGTAAAATCGGCGCCACGCTTCCGACACCGGAAATTAGTAAGCTGCTGGTAGGCTGAGTCTGCGCCGGAACGGGCGTGGGCAAGGGGACCTTTGGGGGATACCGCGAACGTCTGGTCCGGTTGGGCTGCGGTGCAGGCCGATCGGGCAGCGTCCGCTCTCGCAGGCCGGGACACCGGGGCTTCGCCAGGGTCGCAGGACCAGGCGGGCCCGGCTCCGGTCAGGCGCCGCGGCGGCGGCGCGGAATGCGGTCCGATCCGATCTCCCGATCGGGTCCAGCTCCAGGAGGTGCGCATGTTCGAGTCCCTCCATTGGCGCTCCAGCCCGGCGACAGAGCCGGACATGGCCGGCCCGGACGCCGTGACGCCCGCGCGCGCCGCGCCGGGAACGCCGGGCGCCGAAGACGATGGCGCGCCGCCCGATCTCGGCGCACCGGCACACCGGCCCGCCCGCGAAGGCGACCGGGGACGGCCCGCCATCGGCATCGCGCTCGGCGGGGGCGCGGCGCGGGGCTTTGCCCATATCGGCGTGCTCAAGGTGCTGATGCAGGCGGGCATCCACCCCTCCGTGGTGGCCGGCACCTCCATCGGCGCGGTGGTGGGCGGCATCGCCGCGGTGGGCAAGCTCGACGAACTGGAAGACTGGGCGCTCAGCCTCAACAAGCGCAACGTGCTGGGCCTGCTCGATTTCGCCCTGGGCGGGGCGGGCCTCATCGGCGGCCGGCGGCTGGTGGAGCTGATGCGCCGGAATGTCGGCCAGGTGACCATCGAGGACCTCCCGGTGGTGTTCGCCGCCATCGCCACCGAGCTCGGCACCGGCCACGAGATCTGGCTGACCCGCGGCGACTTTGTGGAGGCGATCCGCGCGTCCTATGCGCTGCCGGGCATCTTCACCCCGGTGAAGGTGGGCGGGCGCTGGCTGATGGACGGGGCGCTGGTGAACCCCGTGCCGGTCTCCGCCGCCCGCGCCATGGGCGCGCGCCTCGTCATCGCGGTGAACCTCAATGCCGACGTGTTCGGCCGCGGCACCGTCATCCAGGACCATGGCGGCGTGGTCGAGCGCGTCGCGGAGGCGGCGCTCGGGGAAAAGAAGGAGGGCATCGCCGCCATGCTGAGCCCGGAGCGGCTCCGGCGGCAGTTCTTCGCCGGCCACGGCAGCCATGCCAGCGACGGACCGCGCGGGCTCTCCACGGTGATGATCGATGCCTTCAACATCACCCAGGACCGCATCGCCCGCTCGCGGCTCGCCGGCGACCCGCCGGACATCATGCTCTCGCCCAAGCTCGGCAAGATCGGCCTGTTCGAGTTCCAGCGGGCGAAGGAGGCCATCGCCGCCGGCGCGGAGGCCGCGGAACGCGGGCTCGCGGACATCCAGGCCGCCATGGTGGCGCTGGGCGCCTGACTGCCGGCAATCGTGAAAGCCGCCATGCGCCGATGGGCGCTGCGCGATCCGACACGCCCGATTATGCTTGCGGCACCCCCCGGGGATGGACCATCCCTCCCCCTTCGAGACCGAGGACGCGTCGTCCCGATCGGTTGCCATGCCATCGGCCGGCGCGCGCCATGCGAAAGCCCAACGATGTTCTACGAGCCCGCCAAGCGCAATCACGGCCTGCCCCATTCGCCGCTGAAGGCCATCGTCGCCCCCCGGCCCATCGGCTGGATCTCCTCGCTCACGCCCGATGGGGTGGCGAACCTTGCGCCCTATTCCTTCTTCAACATGATCAGCGAGACCCCGCCCCTCGTCATGTTCTCCTCCCTCGGGGCCAAGGACAGCGTCGCCAACATCGAGGCCACCGGCGAGTTCGTGTGCAACCTCGCCACCCTCGACCTCGTGGACAAGGTGAACCTGACCTCCTCCCCCGCCCCTCGCAATGTCAGCGAGTTCGACACCGCAGACATCGCCCGGGCGCCCTCGCGCCTCGTCAGGCCGCCCCGCGTCGCCGCCGCGCCCTGCGCGCTGGAATGCGTCTATGTCGAGACCTTCCGCCCGCGTGGCCGGGATGGGGTGGAGGCCAATGCCTACGTGGTCATCGGCGAGGTGGTGGGCGTCCATATCGACGACGCCGCCATCATCGACGGGCGGGTGGACATCGCGGAGCTGAAGGTGATCGCCCGCTGCGGCTATCTCGACTATGCGCCGGTGGACCGCCTGATCGAGCGCGAGCGCCCGCCCGGCGGCGGCATGGACAGGAAGGCCCGCACCCCGGCGGCGTGAGACTGCGAAGCGGCCGCGAAGCCGGATCAGCCGCCGCTCCTGCCCTGAGGCGCCTGATCCGGCTGCCCCTGGCTTCCCCCATCGGAGGAGCCGAACGGCTCGCCCTTGCACTGCATGGCGCGCTCGGTGGGAGCGTAGATGAGGATGTCGGGCTTGAAGCGCTCCACCGCGCCCATGTCGAAGCGGCAATAGCGATGGTGGGTCCAGCCATAGGCCGAGGCGCTGTGGGCGAGCCAGGCGCGCCAGAAGCCCTGGGTGAAGGAATCGCCGATCACCAGGATGCGCGGGCCCGCATGGCCGGTGGAATAGGCGTAGGATTCGAACGGATCCGTCATCCCCACCGGCTGCATCACCCCGGGCAGGGCGGACTGGCCGGGCGGGTCGAGGGTCGGGCCCTTTGGCGGATAATCCACGTCGGGACGCGCGGGCGTGATGCCGCCCATGCGCGCAAGATCGCCCTTCATGGTGGGCTCCGGCGGCCCCAGGGCATCGTCGGGGCTGATCTGGAGATCCGGGCGCCCCGCCGCCACCATGGTCGCGTTGAAGGCGATGAGGGCGCCGCGCCGGTTCCAGTGGGTGTCGTAGAGCCAATGGACCGGCCCCGTCTTCTTGGCCTCGGCGAGGAGCGGACGCACGTCCGCGAAGGCGATGCCTTCCGCCTTGAGGCCATGGGCGACGAGGTCATATTCGGTGGGGAACTTCTTCAGCTGGCGGGCATAGGCGGGCAGAAGCTCGAAATTGGTGGTCTGGCCATTGGGCGGCACCACCACCACGAAGCGCCCGCCCCGGGCGGCCATGTCGGCATTCATGCGCTGCGCGAAGGCCAGGAAGCGCGCCACCTCCTCCGGCCGCACCACCTGCCCGATGGACTGCTCCACCGCATTCTCGCTGTTGAGGTAGAGCGCGCCGTGCTCGCCCTTCAGCACCAGCCGGCTCTGGCTGTCGCCGATAAAGCGCACATAGGAGCGGTGCGCCGCCAGCACCGCGCCGCGGAAGCCGAAGGTGTTGTTGATGTAAGGATCGAGGCGGCGCGCGGCGTCCTCCCACCAGCGCGCCTCCGGCGCCAGCACCGTACGCATGGGCGCCGGCGCATCCGGAAGCAAATGGCCGAGGGCGGGCAGCATGAGAACGGCCACGAACACGGCGGCCCACCACCGGCGGAACGACATGATCAGCGGCATCGCGCGTCCTCCTGCAAAAGCACTCTCGAGCGCAGTGGAAACCGGTTTGCGTGGGGAAAATGCGGCACGCAAAGGTCCCTAGAAGCGGAAATAGAGGAAGGGGGAGTAGGTCGCCGCGCCCACCGAAAGCACGCACAGGGCGAACAGCGCCCACACCACCGCGGTGTCCACCGTGCCGAACAGGGCAAGGCGCAGGCGGGGGGTGAGCGCGCGGGCGCCCGGCCGGGGCAGCCCGAACATGGCGAGCGGCCAGGCCAGCACCATCACCGCCATGGTCACCGGCTTCAGCGTCACCTGGAGGTGGGCGGCGAGCGGCCCCGCGCCGTTGAGGCCGACGAGGCCCTCGAACAGCTCCATGGCGCCGGGCAGGCTGTTGGCGCGGAACCAGACCCAGCCCGTCAGCACCACCGCCAGCACATAGAGATGGGACAGGATGCGGGGCGCGCCCTTGAGCGCGGCGCCGAAGCGGGTGCGCTCCAGCACCAGGAAGGTGCCATGGTGCACGCCCCAGATCACGAAGGTCCAGCTCGCCCCGTGCCACAGGCCGCACAAGAGGAACACCGTCCACAGGTTCACCGCCGTGTGGACATGGCCCGCCCGGTTGCCGCCGAGTGGGATGTACACATAGTCGCGGAACCAGCTGGACAGGCTCATGTGCCAGCGCCGCCAGAAGTCGGTGATGGAGCGGGCGCCGTAGGGCAGGTTGAAGTTGCGCGGGAACTTCAGGCCCATGGCGATGGCGAGGCCGATGGCCATGTTGGAATAGCCGCCGAAATCGAAATAGATCTGCAGCGCGTAGGCGGTGAGGCCGATCCACGCCTCGCCGAGACTGGGCGCGCTGGTATTGTCGAACACGGCGGCCACCACGGGTGCCACCTCGTCGGCGATGAGCACCTTCCACGACAGGCCGATGATGAAGATGCGCAGGCCCGCCGACACCCGCCCCAGCGTGGTGCGCCGCGTGTGGATCCGGCGCTCGATGGTGGAGTAGCGCACGATGGGGCCGGCCACCAGCTGCGGGAACATGGTGATGTAGACCGCGATCTCCTCGAACCGCCCGTTGGCCGCGGCCTTCCGCCGGTAGACGTCCACGAGGTAGGAGATGGCGTGGAAGGTGAAGAAGGAGATGCCCAGCGGCAGCGCCGGATGCACCACCGGCAGCGCCAGACCCGCGGGGCCGAGGAGCAGGTTCAGGTTTTCCGCCAGGAAGCCGGCATATTTGAAGGCGATCAGGCCGCAAAGGTTGGCCGCCACCGCAAGCCCCAGCACCCTCAGCCGCCACCGCTCGCTGCGTCTGTCGATAACGAGGGCGAACAGGTAGTTGGCGACGATGGAGACCGCCAGCACCGCCACGTTGGCGAGCCCGCCCCAGGCATAGAAGACCAGCGAGAAGGCCAGCAGGACGAAGTTCTTCGCCCGGATGCCCGGCGTCGCGAAATAGCACAGCAGAAATGCCGGCAGGAAATAGAACAGGAAGGTGACCGAGGAGAAGACCATGGAACGCCGGAAGCCGTTGTGCCCTTTTTGACGCGAGCACGCAGCAGCGCGCCACTGGTCCGGACGGAAGCGGCTCCGTCCGGCCGCCTCTAATACACGAATTGCTCGCGCAGGATACGCTCCTCGAGCCCGTGATCCGGATCGAACAGCATGTCGATGGAGGAGGAGGGGTCGAGCCGCGCCGACACGGCGATGATATCGCGCACCTCGAAATGGTCCGCCGCCGCGCTCACCGGGCGCTTGTCGGCCTCCATCACGGCGATGTCGATGCGCGCCTTGTCCGGCACCAGCGCCCCGCGCCAGCGGCGGGGACGGAACGGCGAGATGGGGGTCAGCGCCAAAAGCGCCGTCCCCAGCGGCAGGATCGGCCCGTGGGCGGAGAGGTTGTAGGCGGTGGAGCCGGCCGGCGTCGCCACGATGACGCCATCGCAGATCAACTCCTCCAGCCTTACCTTGCCATCAATGGAGATGCGCAGCTTGGCCGCCTGGTAGGACTGGCGCAGCAGCGACACCTCGTTGATGGCGGGGGCGCGGTGGCGCACGCCGTTGGCGTCCACCGCCTCCATGAGCAGGGGGTGAATGGTCACCTGCTGGGCGGCGGTGAGCCGCTCGACCAGCCCCTCCTCCCGGAAGGTGTTCATGAGGAAGCCCACGGAGCCGCGATGCATGCCGTAGATGGGCAGGCCCCGGTCGCGGAAGCGGTGCAGGGTCTGGAGCATGAGGCCGTCGCCGCCGAGGGCGACGATGACATCGGCATCGTCCTGCGGAACCTCGCCGTAGCGTGCGACCAGCCGCTGGCGCGCCAACTCCGCCTCGGGGGTCTGGCTGGCGACGAAAGCAATCCTGTTGAAGCGGCGGGGAGCTTCGCTCATGGGTGCGGCGGCCTGATCGGCATCCGGCGCGGAGCGCCGGGCACGCGGGAAGGGAATTCCGGTCTAGCGGCCCGGCCGCCATCTGTCGAGGCATCGGCGCGGGCGGGTGCCATGCGCGGCGCCCTTGCCATGCGCGCCCTTGCCATGCGCGGCGATCCTGGCGCGGCCGGTCTTCGCCCGCAGCCGGGCATCGGCTAAGAAGATGCCGCACGATCCGGAGCGATGCCCATGCTGCCGCGCATTGTCTACACCACCCTCCCCTCGCGCGAGGCCGCGGAGGAGATGGCCCGCGCCCTGGTGGAGGCGCGTCTGGTGGCCTGCGCCAACATCCTGCCGGGGATGGTTTCCATCTACCGCTGGGACGGCGCCATCGAGCGCGCGGACGAGGTGGTGATGATCCTGAAGACCACCGCCGCCCGCGCGAGCGATGTGGTGGAGGCGGTGCGCGCGCGCCATCCCTACCAAGTGCCGGCCATTGTCGTCCTGCCGGTGGAAGGCGGTCTCGCCGCCTATCTCGGCTGGATCGGCGCCGAGGTGGCGGACACGCCGGCCTGACGCAGGCTCACAGCACCGGGCGCCAATAGACCGGGATATAGCGGAAGCCCTCGCCGTCCTTCTCCAGGTGCGCCGCGCCGGGGAATGGAAAATGGTAACCAGCAACCTGCACGCGCTCGGCGGCGAGTTGCTCATAGGTCTTGCGCCGCACCTCCTGGGCCATCACCGGGTCCATGTCGAACACCGCGTGCCAGGACGGGTTGCGCACGAACAGCGCCGGCAGGTTGGTGATGTCCGACTGGATGAAGAGCGTGTCGAAGCCCGACTCCAGGGTGAAGGAGGTGTGCCCCGGCGTGTGGCCCGGCGTGCCCACCGACACCAGGCCGGGCGCCAGTTCCTTCCCCCAGGCGTAACGCTCCACCTTGCCCTCGAACGGCTTGAACACACGGCGCACGTTCTGGAAGGTGTTCTTCAGCCCGTCGGGGGCGCGGCTCATCTGGCCCTCGTCCATCCAGAAGGCCCATTCGCGCTCCGGCACCATCAGCTGCGCCTTGGGGAAGGCGGGTGCGCCCTCGGGGGTGAGCAGGCCGTTGATGTGATCCGGATGGAAATGAGAGATGACCACCTGATCCACCGTGGCGGGATCGACCCCGATGTCCGCGAGGGTGCCGCGCACCTGACCCACCGGCCCCGGCTTGCCGCCATTGCCGGTATCGACCAGCACGCGCTTGCCGCCGATGTCGAGCAGCAGCACGGTGAAGGAAACGGGTACCTCGTTCTCGGGCAGGAACGCCGCCCTGAGGGCCGCATTCACGGCCTCCCGCGGCTGGTTGCGCACGAAGGTGTCGGACAGGGGAAGGGTGCGCATGCCGTCGGACACGGCCGTGACCAGCACGTCGCCCACCTTGTAGCGATAGGCGCTCGGAACCTGGGCCGTCGCGCCGTGCGAGGGAGCCGGCGACTGGGCCTTTGCCGCCCCGCCCGCCGCCGCAAGGCCCCCGGCCAGCGTGCCTGCACCCACCAGCATCGCACCGGCGGCGCCCGCCGTTCCGGCCAGAAGAGTCCGCCGAGACACCTCGGTCATCCATCCGCTCCCTGTTTCATGAAGGCGAGGCGAGCTTAGGCAGGTGGTATCGCAAGGTCGATGCCGCAACGGCATCCCACGCTCACATCGTCGCGAGCAAAAGGGCCGGCCCGTGGCAACGGACCGGCCCTTTTCAAAGCGCGGATACGGGACGGCTGCGGCTCAGCGCACCGGGGGGGCGTACTGGATGCCGCCCATGCTCCAGAGCTGGTTGATGCCGCGCGGAATGCCCAGCTTGGACGCGGCGCCCACGTTGCGCTCGAAGCTCTCGCCGTAATTGCCCACCGCCTTCACGATGCGCACGACGAAATCCTTGGTCACGCCCAGCTGCTCGCCGAAATTGCCGTCAGTGCCCACGAGGCGGCGCACTTCCGGCTTCTTGGAGGCGAGCGCCGCGTCGATCGTGGTGGTGGCCACGCCGAGTTCCTCGGCGTTGATCATGCCGAACACGGACCATTTCACGAGGTTGAACCACTGGTCGTCGCCCTGGCGCACCACGGGGCCTAAGGGCTCCTTGGAGATCACGTCGGGGAGCACGATGTGGTCGCCGGGCTTCGCCATGGTCAGGCGCAGGGCGTAGAGCTGCGACACGTCGGTGGTGATGGTGTCGCACTTGCCCTCTTCATAGGCCTTCACCAGGTCGCCGCTGGTGGGCAGGGTGATGAGTTCCAGCGTCATCCCGTTGGTGGCGAAATAGTCCCTGGTGTTGTCCTCGGCCGTGGTGCCGGCCTGCACGCAGACCTTGGACTTGTCGAGTTCCAGGGCCGACGTGACCTTGCGGGCGTCGCGCACCAGGAAACCCTGGCCGTCATAATAGTTGATGGCGGTGAACAGCAGGCCGAGCTTGGCCTCGCGCTCCAGCGTCCAGGTGGAATTGCGCGAAAGCACGTCCACATCGCCCTTGGAGAGGGCGGGGAAGCGCTCGTCCGCCGACAGCGGCACGAACTTCACCTTGTTCGGGTCGTTGAAGATGGCGGCCGCGAGACCGCGGCACACGTCCACGTCGAAGCCGGTCCACTTGCCGGAGGCGTCGGGGGCCGAAAAGCCGGGCAGGCCCTTGGACACGCCGCAGACCAGCTCGCCGCGGTCCTTCACGCTCTTCAGGGTCTGCGCCGGAGCCGCCGTGGCCGCAAGCGCAAGGGTCGCGCCGGCCAGAAGGGCCAGGATCGTCTTCATGAATGCCCCCAGTGAGGAAAAAGGAGAAAAGGGGCCGCCCTCAGAGGGCGGCCTGCTGGCGCACGACGACCTTGGTGCCCACCGGCACGCGGCCGTAGAGGTCGATGATGTCGGTGTTCACCAGGCGGAAGCAGCCCGAGGAGACCGCATAGCCGATGGTCTGCGGCTGGTTGGTGCCGTGGATGCGGTAGACGGTGCCGCTGATATAGAGCGCGCGGGCGCCCATGGGATTGCCGGGGCCGCCGGCCATGAAGCGCGGCAGATAAGGCTGGCGCTGGATCATCTCCGGCGGGGGGGTCCAGTCCGGCCACTCGGACTTGCGCTCGATGCTCTTCAGGCCGGACCACTGGAAGCCGTCGCGGCCGACGCCGATGCCGTAGCGGATGGCGCGGTTGTCGCCCTGCACGAGGTAGAGGAAGCGCTCGTTGGTGTGGATGACGATGGTGCCCGGCTTTTCCGTGGTGCGGAAATAGACCGGCTGCCGGCGGAAGGCGGGGTCCATCTGGGCCACATCGTCCTGCGGCGCCTCGAGGCCCGGCTGGTCGTCGATATCCATCACGGCGCCCGGCGCGCCGCGCGGGCCGATCTGGGCGCTGGCGGCGGACGCGAAGGCGAACACGCCGACCTGGAGCAGCGCGGCGAAGGTCAAGGTCTTGAACGTCGATGGCATCATGCCGGCCTCTTCTTTACGCCCCCGAGGGCTGAACCCGCCCTGTGTGGCAGCGGTGATACGCGAACCGGTCGCACCCCGTGCGGGAACCTCCCGCCCTGGCCGATCCGGCTCCCCTCCCCGCGTGAACCGCCCTGCCTCCGGTCCGGACCCGATCCATCAGGCCCGGTCGGATGACGCCGGCACGGCGAACACTCACGACCCCGCGTACCGGATTAGCCGAGGCCGCGCGCGAGGAAAAGGGGGATCGCGGCCCGGGCAGTGCAGCATTTTCCACCTCAAGCGTTGCCGAACGGTATCCGCCTGGGCACAACCGCGTGATCGCGGGCCTGCGCGCCGCCTGCCCCATGTTCTGGACGCCGGCGCCCGCTCTCGCTTAAAAGACCCGCGTGACCATGAAAAGACGCCTACCTGCGTGGTCCGCAGGAGTGGGCGGCAAGGAGTTGAACATGATTTCCCTGACCTTCCCCGACGGCGCCAAGCGCGACTATGCCGAGGGGACGTCCGGCGCGGACATCGCCGCCGCCATCTCCAAATCCCTCGCCAAGAAGGCCGTGGCCGTCACCCTCGACGGCACCCTCGCCGACCTCGCCGAGCCCATCACCCGCGACGCGCGGATCGAGATCGTCACCCGCGACGACCCGCGCGCGCTGGAGCTGATCCGCCACGATTGCTCGCACGTCATGGCCGAGGCGGTGCAGGAATTGTGGCCGGGCACCCAGGTAACCATCGGGCCGGTGATCGAGAACGGCTTTTACTACGACTTCGCCCGCAACGCTCCCTTCACCTCCGAAGACCTGCCGGTGATCGAGGCGAAGATGCGCGAGATCATCGCCCGCGACCGCCCCTTCACCAGGGAAGTGTGGACCCGCGACGAGGCCAAGCGCGTGTTCGCCGCCAAGGGCGAGGCCTACAAGGTGGAGCTGGTGGACGCCATCCCCGCCGACCAGGATGTGAAGATCTACAAGCAGGGCGAGTGGTTCGACCTCTGCCGCGGCCCGCACATGCCCTCCACGGGCAAGATCGGCGGCGCCTTCAAGCTCATGAAGGTAGCCGGCGCCTATTGGCGCGGCGATTCGAACAACCCCATGCTCACCCGCATCTACGGCACCGCCTGGCAGGACGAGAAGGAGCTGGCCGCCTATCTCCACCGCCTGGAGGAGGCGGAGAAGCGCGACCACCGCCGGCTCGGCCGCGAGATGGACCTGTTCCACTTCCAGGAGGAAGGCCCCGGCACGGTGTTCTGGCACCCCAAGGGCTGGACCCTGTTTCAGGAGCTGGTGGCCTATATGCGCCGGCGCCTCAAGGCCGAGTACAGCGAGGTCAACGCCCCGCAGGTGCTCGACGCCGGCCTGTGGGAGACCTCCGGCCACTGGGGCTGGTACAAGGAAAACATGTTTAAGGTGCAGTCCGCGGGCGACGAGACCAAGGACGAGCGCGTCTTTGCCTTGAAGCCCATGAACTGCCCCGGCCATGTGCAGATCTTCAAGCATGGGCTCAAAAGCTACCGCGATCTGCCCATGCGCCTTGCCGAGTTCGGCGCGGTGCACCGCTACGAGCCGTCCGGCGCGCTGCACGGGCTCATGCGCGTGCGCGGCTTCACCCAGGACGACGCCCACGTCTTCTGCACCGAGGAGCAGATGGCGGCCGAGTGCCTGAAGATCAACGATCTGATCCTCTCCACCTATGCCGATTTCGGCTTCGAGGAGATCGTGGTGAAGCTCTCCACCCGCCCCGACAAGCGGGTGGGCTCGGACGCCGTGTGGGACCACGCTGAAGAGGTGATGACCCGCGTGCTCGGCGAGATCGAGGCGGCCTCGGGCGGGCGTATCACCACCGGCATCCTGCCCGGCGAGGGCGCCTTCTACGGTCCCAAGTTCGAGTACACGCTGAAGGACGCCATCGGCCGTGAGTGGCAGTGCGGCACCACCCAGGTGGACTTCAACCTGCCGGAGCGGTTCGGCGCCTTCTACGTGGACGCGGACGGGCAGAAGAAGACGCCGGTGATGATCCACCGCGCCATCTGCGGCTCCATGGAGCGCTTCACCGGCATCCTCATCGAGCATTTCGCCGGCCACTTCCCGCTGTGGCTCGCCCCCACCCAGGTGGTGGTGGCCACCATCACCTCGGACGCGGACGACTATGCCGCCGAGGTGGTGGCGAGGCTCAAGGCGGAGGGCCTGCGCGCGGAGCTCGACCTGCGCAACGAGAAGATCAACCTGAAGGTGCGCGAGCATTCCCTCGCCAAGGTGCCGGTGCTGCTGGTGGCGGGCAAGAAGGAGGCGGCCGAGCGCACCCTCTCCATCCGCCGCCTCGGCTCCAACGCCCAGACCGGGGGATCCCTCGACGAGGTGGTGGCGGCCCTCACCGACGAGGCGGTGCCGCCGGACCTCAAGCGCAAGGCGCTGGCGAAGACCGGGCAGGCCGCCTGAACTGGCGGAACGTGGGTTAGAGCGCGATCCGATCAGATTCAATACAATCTGATCGGTGAATCGCCCTCTAAGTTCAAGAAAGAGAACGCGTTGCCCGATCAGCTTGCGATGCAAGCTGATCGGGCAACGCGTTCTCTAGAAGGGCGGGAGGTCCGGGCCTCCCGCCCTTTTCATGCCTGCCGCCGCGAAAGGCGTGCGCGGCGCTACTTCTTCAGCGTCGCCAGATAGGCGGAAAGATCCGCCGCCTGCGCGCGGGAGAGCAACACCTGCGGCATCTGCGGATGGGGGCCGAGCAGGCGGAAGGCGAGCCATGCCGGCGAAATGTCCCCGTCCCGCGCGGCGATGGCCGCGAAGGTTGGCGCATCGCTCGCCGCGCTCTGCGGCCCATTTCCGACCACATGGCAGGTGGCGCACCAGCGCTCCGCAAGGGCGCGCCCCGCACCGGCATCGGCAGCCTTGACCGGCGGCGCGGCCACCATGCCCGCCACCATGGCGGCAACGATGACGCCCGGGGCGAGGGCCGCCCCCGCAAGATGAAAGGCAGCGAAGCGGGACCCCATTCTCGTCCTCCCCGGTCATGTTCCCGGCGCCCGTTCCAAGGCGCGATCCGTTCAGGCGGGACGGCGGGGCAGCTCCGTCCCGATGCTTGCGGCCTTGAGGCCGGGCCGGCGCGCTATTTCGCCAGCACCTCGATTTCCTGGTTCTTGCCGGCTTCCACCTTGATCTCGCGGCTGAAATTCTTGCCGTCCTTGCGCGCGATGGCGGTGTAGTCGCCCTCGGAGAGGACGAAGGTGGGGAAGGCGCCGATGGATTCCTTGATGGTGTCGCCGCCGGGGGTGATCACCGTCCACTGGGCGTCGGCCTGCGCCTCGCCGCCGGCCACCTTCACCAGCTTCAGCATGATCTGCGCCGCGCGGTGATGCACGGTGGCGTCGGTGAGCTTGCCGGGGGCGACGGTGACGTCCGCACGCACCACGGCGTTGGCATCGCCGTAGGTGGACACCACGTGGTAGGTGCCCTCGGGCAGCAGCACCACCTCGCCGGCGCTGGCGCCACGATAATAAGGCTGGCTGGAGGTGCGTCCCTGCAGGAACGAGCCCTCGAAAATATCAAAGGTCAGCTTCTGGGCGGGGATGGGCTTGTCGTCCACGTCGGCGGACAGGCGCAGCGCCCCGGCCGGCAGGTCGAAGGCCTGGCGGCGCGAGACCGGCCCCATCTGCACCCGCTGGGCGGCGGAGGCGAAGCCGTAGGAGACGTGGATGATATAGCCGCCCGGATTGAGGAAGAAGACCGGCGAGGCCTCCGCGCTTTCCGCCACCAGCGGGAAGGCGCCCGTGCTTTCCGGCTGGTCGGCGAACACGCGCCAGACGACACCGCGGGCAATGGCGCCTCCCTCGGAGCCGAAGCGCGCGAACACGCCGAGTGCCGCCTTGCCCGCAGGGGCCTGCGGCAGCACCGCATGGGGCTCGCGGTTCGCGGGGGCGGCACCGGGGCCAGGGCCGGGCGCGCCGCCGGGCACCTGGAAGGCCGGGCGCGAAAGGCCGGGCGGGGCGGCGAACGGCCCCGCCGGCGGCGGCGCGGCGGGCGGGCCGAGGAACTGCATGGTCTGCGCCACGGCCGCGCCCGAGGTGGTCGGCACCGGCGCCGCAAGGGCAAGCGCGGCGCACAGAAGCGCCGCGGGCCGCATGCTCCCGCGCCGCGGCACGGGGCGGCGAGCGGCGGGCATGGGACCGGAAACGCGGGCGAAACGGATCATGGGTCCTGACGTGCACAAAATTCAGGGCGGATTCAAGTCGGCACCGCAGCGTCAGCCGCGCGGGACCGGCGCCGCGCCCGGCGGAGGGACCGTCCTGCGGGCGCCTGCCCTGTTCAAACCGGTGGCGCTTGCCCTTATGGTGCCGCTCCACCTTCCCTTGCCTCTCACCCGTTCTTCAGCAGAGCCTTTGCCCATGCCCGACGCCCTCGAACTCCTCGCCACCCGCCGCTCCTCCCGCGTCATCGACCTGGTCGAGCCGGGGCCTTCGGCGCAAGATCTGGATACCATCCTCACCATCGCCTCCCGTGTGCCCGACCATGGCAAGCTCGCCCCCTGGCGCTTCATCGTGTTCGAGGGCGAAGGCCGTGCCCGCGCCGGCAGCCTTCTGGCCGAGGTGGCCGCGGCGGCCGATCCCGGCATCTCGGAGAAGCGGCTCGACGAGGAGCGCGGGCGCTTCCTGCGCGCTCCGCTGGTGGTGGCGGTGGTGTCCCGCGCCGCCCCGCACGTGAAGATCCCCGAGTTCGAGCAGCTGCTGTCCTCCGCGGCGGCCTGCCAGAACATGCTCATCGCCGCCGCCGCCCTCGGCTACGGGGCGACGTGGCTCACCGAATGGCCGACCTACGATTCCGAGGCCCGCTCCGCCCTGGGCCTCGATGCCTTCGAGCGCATCGCCGGCTTCATCTATATGGGCACCGCCACCCAGAAGCTGGAGGACCGCCCCCGGCCCGAGCTGGCCGCCGTGGTGACGCGGTTCTGAAGCCTCAGACCAACGGCCCCGGTCTTTGACCGGTTTCGAGAGGGTTTCGCTCAAGCGCCGCGCAGGCTTGGGCCGGAGGCCGATGAGCAAGCTTCATCGGCCTCCGGCCTCACTCGTCCGACAGCGGGTGCAGGTCGCGCACCATGCTCTTCAGGCGCTCGTCGAGGACATGGGTATAGATCTGGGTGGTGGAGACATCGGCATGGCCGAGCAGGGTCTGCACCACCCGCAGATCCGCGCCGTGAGCGAGGAGGTGGCTGGCGAAGGCATGGCGCAGCACATGGGGCGACAGCTTCGCCGGATCGAGCCCGGCCGCCACGGCAAGGTCCTTCAGGTCCCGTGCCGCCTGCTGGCGGGTGACGTGGCCGCTCTCGCTGCCGGCGGGAAACAGCCAGCGCGAGGCCTCCAGCCCCGACGCCCGCCGCGCGGCGAGAAAGGCGGACATGGCGGCCTTCGCAGGTCCCGAGAGCGGGACCAGGCGCTCCTTGCGGCCCTTGCCGGTGACGAGGATGGCCTCGCCCCGTGCCCGCGCGGCAGCGGCCGGCAGCGCCACCAGCTCCGAAATGCGCAGCCCGCTGGCATAGAGCAGTTCCACCATGCAGGCGACGCGCCTGAGGCGCAGCAGCTCGGCCCGGCCGGCCTTCGCCGCGGCTGGCTCCCCGGCGCCGCCCGCCCCCTGCCC
>NZ_JAIVFN010000098.1 GCF_030015065.1 Xanthobacter autotrophicus
ACGCGGGGGCGTCCCTTCGGGGCGGGGCATCCGACCCACGGAATCAGGCGAAGAATCTCGATCGAGGCTCATGAGCAAAAATGTAGCACCCGATCCAGAACAAAACAAGAACAATACGGCCCTTTTGTCGTCTTCCCCTTTGCCTTCAGGGCGTTGCCGGGCAATGTCAGGGCTTCAAGGGGCCAGATTTGGCATATTGTACACCACGACCCGGTTGCCAGACATTCGCATCTCCGCTAAAGCCAAAAAAGAACGCTCAGCTGGGGGAAAAGATGGCTGAACACGCCACGACCGAATACGCCATTGCCGACGGTAACGACTACGCCGAACACGAGCGCACATACGCGCTCTTCACCGCCCTGACCAAATGGGGCGCGATCGCGGTCGCCGTTCTCCTCGCCCTTATGTGGATCTTCCTCCTCTGACCCGCTGACGGGCCGGAGCACCGGAGACATCTCAGATGAAAATCGCTGTCCCCGCCGAGGTTGATCTCGGCGAGCCGAGGGTCGCTGCGACCCCGGATACGGTGAAGCGTCTCGTCGCGCTCGGCGCCACCGTGGCGGTCGAGACGGGCGCGGGCGTCAAGTCCGGCATCCTCGATGCCGACTACGTGGCCGCCGGCGCCACCATCGCGCCCAACGCCGCCGACGCCCTGTACGGCGCCGAAGTGGTACTGAAGGTGCGCCGGCCGACGGAAGCCGAACTTTCGTCGTACAAGCCCGGCGCCCTGCTGCTGGCCATCGTCGATCCCTACGGCAACGACGAGGCGCTGGCGACGCTGGCACGCTACAACGTCAACGCCTTCGCCATGGAGCTGATGCCGCGCATCACCCGCGCGCAGGTGATGGACGTGCTGTCCTCCCAGGCGAACCTTGCCGGCTATCGCGCCGTCATCGACGCCGCCGCCGAGTTCAACCGCGCCCTGCCGCAGATGATGACCGCCGCCGGCACAGTGCCCGCCGCGCGCGTCTTCGTCATGGGCGCGGGCGTCGCGGGCCTCCAGGCCATCGCGACCGCCCGCCGCCTCGGCGCCATCGTGACCGCCACCGACGTGCGCCCCGCCGCCAAGGAGCAGGTCGCCTCGCTGGGCGCCAAGTTCGTCGCGGTGGAGGACGAGGAGTTCAAGCAGGCCGAGACCGCCGCCGGCTACGCCAAGCCCATGTCGGCCGAGTACCAGGCCAAGCAGGCCGCCCTTGTCGCCGAGCACGTCAAGAAGCAGGACATCGTCATCACCACCGCCCTGATCCCCGGCCGGCCCGCGCCGCGCCTGATCACGGCCGAGATGGTGGCCTCCATGCGTCCGGGCTCGGTCATCGTCGATCTCGCCGTGGAACGCGGCGGCAACGTGGAAGGCGCGGTGCCCGGGCAGGTGGTGTGGGTGGGCGACGTGAAGATCGTCGGCCATCTCAACGTCCCCGGCCGCATCGCGGCCTCGGCCTCGCCGCTCTATGCCAAGAACCTGTTCAACTTCTTCGAGACCATGGTGGACAAGGCGACCAAGTCCCTCGCCGTGAAGTGGGACGACGAGCTGGTGAAGGCCACGCTCCTCACCCGCGACGGCGCCGTCGTGCATCCCAACTTCGCACCCAAGATTGAGGGAGCGGCCTGATGAATCCCGCCTCAGCCCAGACCGTGACGGACGCCGCATCCCAGGCCCGTGCCGCCGCCGAAATCGCGCGGCAGGCCGCCGAAGCCGCCCAGCTCTACGCCGACCAGGCGGCCACCGCCATCGGCGCGGTGGCCCACGGCGCGACCGGGGGGGCCATCGACCCCTTCGTGTTCCGCCTCTCCATCTTCGTGCTCGCGGTGTTCGTGGGCTATTACGTGGTGTGGTCGGTGACCCCGGCGCTGCACACCCCGCTCATGAGCGTCACCAACGCCATCTCCTCGGTGATCGTGGTGGGAGCGCTGCTCGCGGTGGGCGTCACCACCGTGGGCGATGCAAGCCATGCCTGGGGCGCGCGCATCTTCGGCTTCGTCGCGCTCGTCTTCGCCTCGGTGAACATATTCGGCGGGTTCCTCGTGACCAGCCGCATGCTCGCCATGTACTCCAAGAAGAAGTGAGGCGGGGCACATGAACGCGAACCTCGCCGCCCTGCTCTACCTGGTCGCAGGCATTCTCTTCATCCTGGCCCTGCGCGGCCTTTCCCATCCCACCACCTCGCGGCAGGGCAACCTGTACGGCATGGTGGGCATGGGCATCGCCATCGTCACCACGCTGGCGCTCTCCCCCCCCTCCGACCTCATCGGCTGGGTTCTGGTGCTGGCCGGCATCGGCATCGGCGGCGGCGTCGGCGCCGTGGTGGCCAAGCGCATCGCCATGACGGCGATGCCGCAGCTGGTCGCCGCCTTCCACTCGCTGGTGGGCATGGCCGCGGTGCTGGTGGCGGCGGCCGCGCTCTATGCGCCGCGCGCCTTCGGCATCGGCGATCCGGGCCACCTGCACGGCGCGAGCCTGGTGGAAATGTCGCTGGGCGTCGCCATCGGCGCCATCACCTTCACCGGCTCCATCATCGCCTTCGCCAAGCTCAACGGCAACATGAGCGGCAAGCCGATCATGCTGCCCTCGCGCCACCTCATCAATGCCGGCCTCGGCATCCTGCTGCTGATCCTGATCATCGCCTTCGTGCTCACCGGCTCGATCACGCTGTTCTGGATCATCACCGTGGTGTCGCTGGTGCTCGGCGGGCTGCTCATCATCCCCATCGGCGGCGCCGACATGCCCGTCGTGGTGTCGATGCTGAACTCCTATTCGGGCTGGGCGGCGGCCGGCATCGGCTTCACCCTGGGCAACACGGCGCTGATCATCACCGGCGCGCTGGTGGGCTCCTCGGGCGCCATCCTCAGCTACATCATGTGCAAGGGCATGAACCGCTCCTTCATCTCCGTCATCCTCGGCGGCTTCGGCGGTGACGCCGCGGCGGCCGGCGGCGGCGCCCAGGCGGAAGCCCGCCCGGTGAAGCAGGGCTCGGCGGACGACGCGGCCTACATCATGAAGAACGCCGAGAAGGTCATCATCGTGCCCGGCTACGGCATGGCGGTGGCCCAGGCCCAGCACGCTTTGCGCGAGATGGCGGACATGCTGAAGGAGGAAGGCGTCGAGGTGAAGTACGCCATCCATCCGGTGGCGGGCCGCATGCCGGGCCACATGAACGTCCTGCTGGCCGAGGCCCAGGTGCCCTATGACGAGGTGTTCGAGCTGGAGGACATCAACTCTGAGTTCGCCCAGGCGGACGTGGCCTTCGTCATCGGCGCCAACGACGTGACCAACCCGGCGGCCAAGACCGACCCGCAGTCGCCCATCTTCGGCATGCCCATCCTGGACGTGGAGAAGGCGAAGACCGTGCTCTTCATCAAGCGCGGCATGGCGGCGGGCTATGCGGGCGTGGAGAACGAGCTGTTCTTCAAGGACAACACCATGATGCTTTTCGGCGACGCCAAGAAGGTCACCGAAGAGGTGGTGAAGGCCTTCGGCCACTGACCGGCGGCCCCTCGCCGGGGCCCCGATCCCTCAAGGGAGCCGCACGGCATGCGCCGGGGCGGCTCCTTTCGTTTGAGCCGGTTATTCGTACACGTTCGAAGCCTTCGCCGGCTTGACTGGCAACTGCTTATTCAGCAGAACAAATTCCAGTCGCGCTGGTAAATTCGCGCGTTCTGCCGGCAGGGGTTTCGGGGCGATGACACGTTGGACCCACGGGCTCGTCAATCGCCTCGTGCGGCTGTGCGATGTGGTCATGGCGGCATTGGCCGCCATCCTCGCGCATGACCGGTGGGATTTCCTGTCCTGGAGCCAGATGGCCATCCTCTGGGTGATCGGCGCCTTTGCCTTCGTCCAGATCCTGCAGGCCGGCCGCGCCTACCGCGTCGAGCATTATGTGCGGCCGCTGCGCCAGCTCGGGCATCTGATGGTGGCCGGCGTCCCCGCGGGCGCGCTGCTCGCGATCTGCTACTACGCCATCATCCCCATCGGCTCGACCAACCTCGCCGCGCTGCTCGGCTGGGGGATCCTCACCGCGCTGGCGCTGATCTTCGGCCGGCTGGTGCTGGTGCGCCTGGGCATGGCGCTGGTGAAAGCCCACGAGGTGCTCAGGCGCAATGCGGTGATCGTGGGCGATCCCGCCCGGGCCTGCGATCTCGTGCATCGCTACCGCGAGGAGGAGGGCGCGGACGGCCTGCTCACCTTCGTGGGCCTGTTCGACGAGGGCCATCTGCCGGGCGAGATGACGCCGCCGCCCCCCACGCCCCAGGGCGTGCCCCTGCTGGGCGGGCTCCCGGACCTGATGGAATATGTGAAGCACAATCCGGTGGATATCGTGGTCGTCGCCAAGAGCTGGGACGACCCTGCGGCCATCAGCGCCATCGCCAACCAGATGTACCAGATCGCGGCGGACGTGGTGGTGGAGCTCGACCCCGACCGCTTCATGCTGAACTACGCCAGCCTCACGCGCATCGCCGGCGAGCCGGCGCTCCAGGTGCAGCAGCAGCCGCTCAAGGGCTCGCTCGGCCTTTTGAAGGGCGTCGAGGACTATGTGGTGGCGACTGTCGGCCTCATCCTCGTCGCGCCGGTGCTGCTCGTCGCCGCCGTCGCCATCAAGCTCGATTCCCCCGGGCCGATCCTGTTCCGTCAGCCGCGCGTCGGGCTCAACAACCGCGTGTTCCAGTGCTTCAAGCTGCGCACCATGCGGGTGGACCCCGCCGACGACGGCTCGCTGGGCACGACCCGGGACGATCCGCGCATCACCCGGGTGGGGGCCTTCCTGCGCTCCACCTCCATTGACGAACTGCCCCAGCTCGTCAATGTGCTCCGCGGCGAGATGTCGGTGGTGGGGCCGCGGCCGCATGTGCCCAACATGCAGGTCGCCACCAATGTGCGCTACGAGGCGATCCGGCAATATGTCGCGCGCTACCGGATGAAGCCCGGCATCACCGGATGGGCGCAGATCAACGGCATGCGGGGCGGCATCAACACCCTCGAAAAGGCCGAGCGGGGCGTCGAGCTCGACCTCTTCTACATCGAGCACTGGTCCATATGGTTCGACATCAGAATCATGCTGCTCACCATCACCAAGGGCATGGCCGGGCCTGCGGTCTTCTGAGCCTCCTGATGGTCCTGTCCCTGGGGCTGCTCTCCGGCCGCGCCGGCGCGGCCGAGGGGGCGGGGCGGCCGTTCCTTGCCTATCTCGCTTCCTGGACGGAAGTCGCGACCGGGGACCCTGCCAAGACGCTGCTGGCCCGCTTGCCCGGCACCATGTCCCATGTGGCATTGGGCTTCGTGAAGCCGGACCTTATCTATGCCGGCGACCTGGACCTGTCGCGGACCGGCCTCGCCTTTCCCTTTTCCGGCACGGTCCTGAAAGGGGCCATCGCCGCCCTCAAGGCGAACCACCCGGACACGAAAGTGCTGCTGGCGGTGGGCGGCTGGGGCTATTTCGGCTGGGACGCTCGTGATTTTCGCGCGTTGGCGCATCTGGTGAGGGATCTCGGCGCCGACGGCGTCGATCTCGACTATGAGACGGCGGATTCCGGCTGCGCCCGCACCCCGGACGGTCGCATCGCCTGCGCCGACGATGCCCGCGCCATAGCGGTGCTGGCCGATCTTCGGGTGGCGCTGCCCCGGCCATATGTGGTGAGCCTTGCCGGCTGGAGCGTCGGCGCCTATGGCGAGGGCGCCTTTGCCGCCTCGCAGCCGCGCTATGGTCCCTATGTCGGCATGATGCGGGCGGTGCTGAAGTCGGAGGCGGCGCAGGGGCTCGATCTCGTCTCGGTCATGTCCTACGACGCCGGGCCTAACTTCCAGCCGCTGGAGGCCTTCCGGGCCTATCGCAGCCTGTGGCCGGGGCCGCTGGCGCTGGGCATCCAGGTCATGCCGCCGGAGGCCGGCGGCCCGCGCTTCACGGTGGAGCGCACGGTCCGGCTGCTTCAGGAGGTGCTGTCCGATCCGAAGGCGGGCGCCATGCTGTACGGCCTCGGCCTGGTGCCGCCCGGCCCCACGGGGCCGGACAATCCCGATTACCGCAGCCTTGCCCGCGCCATCTGCGTCAGCCTCGACCGTGCGGGGTGCGCCGCGCCGGTGCCCTGAACCGGACGATCACTCAGGCGGGGGGCACACGGCGCGCGCGAAGGCGAGCAGGTCGCCGCCGGGAAAGAGGTGGCCGGCGATGCCTGCCGCCGCCGCCGCCGCCATGTCGGAGGGCTGGTCGCCGATGAGCAGGCTTGTGCCGCGCTCCACCGGCCAGTGCGCCATCAGGTCGAGGATCATGCCCGGCGCCGGCTTGCGCCAGGGATGGACCGCCCGATAGGCCGGCACCGCCGCATCCGGATGGAACGGGCAATAGCGCCAGTCGTCCACATGGGCGCCGACGGCCTCAAGCTCACCCGCGATCCAGCGATGCAGGGCGGCAACCTCGTCTTCCCCGTAATAGCCCCTGGCGACGCCGGACTGGTTCGTCACCACGAAGACGAGATGGCCGAGCGCATTGAAGTGCCGTACCGCCTCGCGGGCGCCCTCGACCCAGCGAAAGTCAGCCGGGCTGTGGACGTAGCCCGTATCCACGTTCAGGACGCCGTCCCGGTCGAGAAACACCGCCGGGCGCGGAGGGGGTGGGCTGCTCAATCCATTTCTCCTGCGCAGGGGGCGCCACCATAGGAAAAGCCCCGGGCTGCCGCCAGCCCGCCAATCCCCGGGTTGCAAGTGCGCCCGCCGCAAGCTCTGCTTCCATTGTCTTCCATCGCGGCTCTGCTATGAGAGGCGTGGCGAGAACGCCTGATATGGCGCGGCGGAGCGGCTTCCGCACGGGGCGCATGCTGAGATCCTTGAAGGCCATCGTCGAACGCCGCATGCCGCGGATCTTCGCCCTCCTGTGTCCGCTGGTCGATGCGCTCGCCACGCGGGACCCCCGGAGCGAGGTGGCGCTCCTGCCCATGTTTGTGGATCCGGGTGACACCGTCTGCGATATCGGCGCCAACCGGGGGCTTTTCACCTATTGGCTGCTCCGGCGCGGCGCCCGGGTCATCGCCTTCGAGCCCAATCCGCACCTTGTTCGCATCCTGAGGCTGCGCTTTCGCCGCGAACTCGGCTCCGGCGCGCTGGCCCTGCTGGAGACGGCGCTGGGGGAGGGGGCCGGCGCGGCGGTGCTGCATGTGCCGCGTGATCGCTCGCCGCTGGCCACCATCGACGGCGATCTGGCGCGGCGCGTGGACGGCCCGATGGACGAGGTCCGGGTCCCGATTGCGCGGCTCGATGCCTGCGTCAAAGCGGATGTCAGCTTCATCAAGCTCGACGTGGAGGGCTACGAGGCGCGGGTGCTGGAGGGGGCGCGGGGCATTCTCGCGGCGAGCCGGCCGACCTTCCTGATCGAGGCGGAGGAGCGCCACCGGCCCGGCGCGGTGGCGGCGGTCCGGCAGGTGCTGGAGCCCTTCGGCTATCGCGGCTTCTTCCGGTTTGAAAACCGCATGCGGCCGATCGCCGGGTTCGATCCGGCCCTCCACCAGCCCATCGCGGCGCTGGAGCGGGACGGGACGCGCCCGAGGGCGGGGGCGCTCTACGTCAACGACTTCTATTTCGCCGCCCGGCCCGACATCATCGCCCGCCTGGAGCGCTGGCAGGGCTGAAGGGCATCCCCCCGCTTTCTTGGACGCCGGCCCCGGCGTTCAGATGGGCCGCCCGTCGGGGTGGAGCGCCACATAATTCCCGAAGCGCGTGGGGCGGGTCGCGAGCGGCTTCAGCGTGCCGTCGTCCTGAAGCTGGAAGAAGCCGTAGCCCAGCGCGCCGAGCGCCACCCAGGCCGCCGCCGGATCGCCGCCGTCCTTGAGCAGGGTGGGGCAGTTCATCTCGAAGATCACGGCGGGGTGGAACCGGCCGAGCGTCCCGGCGGCGCCCTTGATCACCCGGTCCTCCGCCCCCTCCACGTCAATCTTGAGGCAGTCCACCCGATCCAGCCCGAGGTCGGCGACGAGGCGGTCGAGGGTGGTGATCTCCACCTCCTCGCTCTCGCTGCTGGTGCCGTCATTGATGAGGGAGAAGGCCTGCGGGTCGTCGCCGAGGGGATTGTGGAACAGCACCGCCTTGCCTTCCGCGTCCGAGATGGCCTTGGGCACGATGGTGACGTTCCGGAAGCCGTTGAGGGCGAGATTGTCGGCCAGTTGCCGGCCGGCGACGGCGCCCGGCTCGGCGGCCACCACGCGGCTGGCGAAGGTGGCCGCCTTCAGGGTGAACAGGCCGATATTGGCGCCCACGTCCACGAACACGTCGCCGGGACGCAGGAACTTCTCCAGGTAGCGCACCTCCGGTTCCACCTTGTCGCGCAGCAGGAACACGCTGGTGGTGGTGAAGCGCAGGTCCGCCGGCAGTTTCAGGCGCGCGCCGCCGGGGGTGATCTCGGCCACCGGGTTGCGGCCGAGGGCCACATGGGCCGCGAGCGAGATGGCCCGGCCCGTGACGGCGATCGGGGCCTCGCGGAAGGCCGGCTCGTTCACGAGCTTTTTCACGCGTCTCCACATGTCACTGCCCCCTTGGCATCACCATTGCCCGCCCCGGCCGGACGCGCGGAATAGACAGCCCCCGCGAGCGTTCGGCAAGGCGCACGCATGCTTTTTCGTGCCATGCCGCCCTGGGGTCATGGTGTCGCGGCCCGGCTGGCCCGGGGCCTCGCGCTCATGAGCCGTAGCAGCGGCTTCTCGACCGCCAGATGCAGGACGATGGCGGCGAGAAGCGCGGCGCCCACCCCGGCGAGGGCGCAGGCGAAAAAGGACAACGGCGCCGGCAGGGGAAGGTGCGCGAGGACCTGGCCCACGGCCGAAAGCACCATGCCGTGCACCAGATAGAGCGCATAGGAGGCATCGCCCAGCAGCGCGAGTGCGCCGATCCGCCGGACCGGCCGCGCCCGTTCCAGAACGAGGGCGCCGGCCACCACCATGGCGGCGGGAATGCCCCACTGGATCACGCGGGTCTCGGGCGCCACGTCGCCCTGCGCGAGCAGCGACACGAAACCGGCCGCCAGGAACACATAGCCCCATCCACGCGCCAGTGGCGGTCCTTCGAGATACCAGAGGCCGAGGGCGAGGCCGAAGACGAATTCCAGCATGATGGGCGCGGTGTAGAAGGCAAGGAAGGCATTCTCGCCCGGAACCGCGCGGCCAAGCAGCGCGAGCCCGGTGAGGAAGAGAGCGATGGCGGGCAGCCGCGCCCGTCCGGGCAGCAGCAGGGCTACGCCCCACACGAGATAGAAGAACATCTCGTAGTTCAGCGTCCATCCCGGAACCACCAGCGGCTCCAGCGTGCCGAGCACGGGATGGTGCGCCGGCAGGAACAAATAGGAGGCGAGGATGTGCCAGGCATCCGCCCTGCCGCTTTTCACCAGCTGCGGCGCCGCCAGCAGCAGGGCGAGGCTCGCCGTGGTCACGATCCAGTAGAGCGGGACGATGCGCACCAGGCGCTTGACGTAGAAGCTCACGGTGTAGCCGTCCCGGCCATGGGTGGTGACCAGCATCAGGAAGCCGCTGAGCACGAAAAAGATATCGACGCCGGCCGCGCCCGACTGCGGCCAGGGCGCGGCGAGGCCGAGGCGCGACAGCGGCGCCCCGAGGTGGAACACCACCACCATCAGGCTCGCCACCGCCCGCAGATATTGCAGGGATTCAAGCATGCCGCATCCCTGCGGTCCGAGGCGCGCGATCAGCCGGCACGACCGAGCATCCCGCGTCCCGAAGTCCGCCCCGAAACACCTCCGAGGGCCACATGGCGGATCGCCTTGGGCGGGCTGACGGCGCCCTGCCCGGTCGGCGGCGGACCGGGCGGCAATGCGCGCCGGCGGCGGTCGAGATAGACGGTGAGCGCCATGACGACGCCGAGCTCTCCGGGTGTGAAGACCACCGAATACACGGCGGAACTCACGATCAGATACAGCACGTAATCGCAGAGCGCGAGGGCGAACGGGTCATCGAGGCCGCGTGTCAGCCGGAACGCCGTGATGAAGCACCAGGCGTGCAAAGCGGCGAGCAGGACGGCGCCGATGATGCCGTATTCGAACACGACCCCGATCCATCCGAGGTCGGCGATGAAGAACTGGTCGTTGCCGAAGATGTCGTTGAGAGTCACCGTGCTGAAGCGGGTGGTGGCGCCGACGCCGAAGATCCAGCGCATGGGGTCGTCGCCGAGGAAGGCGAAGGCCAGCGCCGAGGAATGCTGCCGCACCGCCAGCGAGGCGCCGAAGGCGTCCTGTGCATCGCCGGAGCCGCCGCCGGGCAGGAGGCCGAGCTTGCGCCCCACCAGGAAGAGGCCCACCGCTCCGGCCGCCATCCCGAGCCCGAGCACGATCCGGCGCGCCCGCTGGGGCAGGGACATGGTGACGCCGACCGCCACCACCACGAGCGCTGCGGCGATGGCGGCGCGCTGCTTGTAGATGAGCAGCATGGGCGCGAAGGCCAGCACCACGCCGAGCCCATAGAGGATGTTGCGCCTGAGCACGAAGGAGCGGGACAGGAAGAAGACCAGGATCATGCCGAAGACCATGGGCATGTAGACGCGGTAGCCGCGCTCCAGGTCGAACAGCAGCAGCTTGCTGTCGGCGGGATTGTCCGCATACCAGGACGCGGGCGCGACGAGATAGATGATCACCATCAGGAAGAAGGTGGCCGCCCCCAGCCCCAGCACCGCCTTGCGGATGCTCTCCGGCGGCACGGCAAGCAGGGCCAGCAGCGCCGACAGGCTGAAATAATAGGTGAGGGGCCACGCCTTGACGGTGGTGGTCAGCGCGTCGAGGAAGCCGTTGCCGAGCTGGATCACCGAAACCAGCGGCGTGAAACCGAGCCCATAGGCCAGCACCACCATGAACATCCGGCCCGCCGGCAGCCTCAGCCGGACCAGGCCGTAGAGGGCCAGCGGCAGGGTCAGGAAGGGCCAGGCCTTCGACAGCAGATAGGGCGCCGGATATTCGTTGAGATAATAGAAGACCTGGGCGAACAGCGGCAGCGTCGCCGCGAAGGCCAGCGTCGCGAGCCCGCCCGTCCCGTCGTCCCGGCCTGGCGCGATGGTGGCGCCGCGGCGCAGGGGGATGACCACGCGGCGTTGGGGCGGATCCCGGCTCGCGGGCTGGTCGGTCACGATCCCCCGCCCCCGCCGGGCCGCATGCCGTAGGCGGCGGGATCAAGCTTCGCCTTGGCGGCGATGAGGAAGATGGGCAGGGAATCCACGAACACCCGCTCGAAATGGGTGCTCGGGCTCTGCGCCAGCCGGTAGAGCCATTCGAGGCCCAGCCGGCGGAAGGCGGGGCTTGCGCGCTGGACGAGGCCGGTGAGGAAGTTGAGCGCGCTGCCCACGCACAGCCCCGTTCCCACCGCCGCCCCGCGCTGGAAGATCATGTGCGCGAGATATTCCGAGCGCGGCGCCCCGGCCACCAGGAACACGTAGCGCGCGGGATGCTCGATGACGAATTGGATGGCCGCCTCCACCGCGGCCGGATCGTCGATGAAGCCCATGGGCGGCACGTGGAGGTTGAGCGTGCGCAGGCCGTAGCCTGCCATGAGACGGCGCCTCATCTCCTCGCTGCCGCCGATCACCGTCACCGGGTCGTCGGGCTGGATCACATGCTCGAACAGCTCGGCGGTGAGGTCGCTGCCGGGGCAGAGCGGGATGTCGAGGCCGAACAGGCGCTCCGCCAGCAGGTGGGGCACGGCGCCGTCGAGCACGTTGAGGCCCGCATCCGCGAGCGCCGCGGCAAAGCGCGCATCCTTGCGGTCGTTGAGCCGCACCAGGTGGGAGGCGTTGGAGGTGATCACATAGCGGAAGGGCGCGCCCATGGGCCGCGCGCCGATGACGTGCGCGGCGCCGGGCACGTCGAGGCAGGCGAACGGCGCGCCGAGGAAGGTCTGGGTGCGGAAAAGCGTGTCCGTTTCGGATGCCGCGCGCATGCGTGATCGACGCCTCTTGTCCACGCCTGTGTTCATGCCGGGCGCCGGGGCTACCGCGCCCGATCAGGCTATTGCAGGAACGAGGTTCCGCCACCGGTCTGTGAATAGGTGCCGATCGTATAGCTGAACTGGCGCTGGAACGGCACCACCTTGTTGATGAACTGGTCGATCCACAGATTGACCTCCGCGATGGACGAGCGCGGCACATAGATGATGTCGCCGCTCACCAGCGGCACGTCGTTGGCGTCGAAGCCGGTCTGGATCACGTCGCGCACATTGACGAGGCGCAGCATGGGCTCGTTGTTGGGGCCGCGGCGGATGAGCGCCACCTGCCCGGTGCGCGATTCCTCCGTGAAGCCGCCGGCGAGCAGGATGCCCTGGAGCACGCTGGTGCCCATGTCGGCGAGCTTGAAGGCGCCGGGATGGGCCACCATGCCGCCCACATAGACGCGGGCCGAGGCGGCTTCCTCCAGCGAGACCACCACCTTCTGGTCGGCGAGCTCCTTGCGCGATTCGCGGCGCACATAGTCCTGTACGCCGGAGAGGGTGGAGCCCTCCACCCGGATCTGGCCGATGGCGCGGGGCGCGATGGAGCCGTCCGGGCTCACGGTCAGGTCTTCGTCCATCTCGCGGGTGATGAAATACTTGATCTTGATCTTGTCGCCGGGCCCCAGCCGATAGCTTGGCACCAGGTCGCTCCACGGCTTGAACCGTTCCGCATTCACCTCGGTGAAGCGCAGCTCGTGGCCGGTGGTGAAGGGCTCGGTGCCGGTGTTCTGGGAGGTGGCGATGGCGGCGCAGCCATTGAGCGCGAAGCTCAAGGCGAGGAAAGCGAGTGCTGCCCCGCGTCGCGGCCCCCGCGCCGGAAGTCGATCGTCCCGTGCCGGGCCGCGAGCGGTGTTCGCCACGCCGCATTCTGGCAAGACCATCGACCAACTCCCGCGCCTAATCGTATTCAGAAGGTTAACGACAAGATCGTCCTGCATGACTGACCGCTTCAGGCGGCGCCCGACATGGCAAATCTCTCGTGGAAACCCTTGAACGTGGTAAAGCGACACTAAAGCGGCGTGGTTAACGAAACGCTTATCAATGGTGCCGAGAAACCGATCGGGTTGCCGGCGCTCCGGAAGATGCGGTGCCGCCGCAGGCGTGCGGGCGCGGCCCTGCCGGCGGTGGCGGGGCGGTGCGGATCCCTGGTTTGCGGGAGTAAAGCCGCGCGCCCTCAGGCGCGGCGATAGAGCCACTGCGGCAGGTAGTAGCGCCGGCCGAGAAAGACGAGGCCCAAAGCGAGGCCGCCACTGTCCGCCACCTGGTCGCGCAGGCGGAGCACGGCCGGCATGCGCGACTTTTCCGCCTGCACCGCAAGGACGTTGCCGTCCGCCAGCTGGCAGAAGCGCTGGGTGACCAGGGAGGCTCCGGGCAGGTCGGAGGAGATAACCACCACGTCGAAGGCGCGGCGCAGCTCGGCCATCATCAGTTCCGCCTCGGCGATGGGCAGGCGGATGTCGAGCAGGGGTGAGCGTGCCATGTCGGCGGCGGCCCACAGCATCGGCACCGGCGTGCCGGAGACGGCGATGCCGCCACGCACTTCGCTGCTGCCTATGGCGAGCGGATAGGGCGCGGCGCTGGAGAGGTCCACCAGCAGCGTGCGCAGCTGGCGCCGCGCCGCGAACTCCTCCGCCAGCCGCCGGGCGAGCCAGGGCAGGGCATCGTCGGCATCCGGCGAGAGGAAATGCATGACGCGCAGCGGCGCATCGTCGATCCTGGTGTCGAGCAGCAGGGTGGCGCAGCTGCCGATGGCTTCGTCGGTGTCGGCGTTGCCGGGCTGCTCCGCGTCCGCGTCGAACACCGCGAGCACCGGCAGCCCGAGGGAGCGCTCGGTCTCTGCGGGCGTGATGAAGGAGGTGCGCAGGGTCGAGGCGACGGCCCCGGCCGCGCCGCCGAACAGGAGGGCGGCGAACAGGCCCGCCGCCACCAGCGGCAGCGCCAGCGAGCGCTTGGTGACCGCCGAGCCCGCCTCCTGCACCACCCGCACCGCGGACTGGCGCGACTGGGCCGCGGCTTCCTCGATGGAGGCGGCCACGGCCCGGCGCTGATATTCGCGGAAGCCTTCCCCCAGGGAGTCGCGCTTGCGGTTGAGCTCGATGAGCGGCGTCTCGGCGGCGCGCAGCGCGGCGAGGCGCGCCTCGGCGAGGCGCTGCTGCTCGACCAGCTCGCTTTTCTGGCGGCCGAGGGAATCCTGCTCCACCTTGAGGCTCAGGATCATGTTCTGGATGTAGTTGACCTGCGGGTTGCGCACCGCCCGGTCGGTGGAATAACGCCGCTCCGAGCGGCTCTTGATCCGCGCCCGGATGGTTGCGATCTGCCGGTCGAGGTCGCGCAGCAGCTGGCTGCCCGGCGCATACTGGGACGCCACCCGATCGCGCTCCAGCAGCAGCTTGGAGAGGGTGTTGTTGTCCTCGTCGCCGGGCAGGGCGTCGGTCTTCTCGGCGAAGTCGAACACCGAATCCGGCAGCGCCGCGAACTGCTTCTCGGCCTCCGCGACCTGGGCGGCGACCGCCACCTCGCGCTCGGCCACCTGCCGGCGGCGCTGGAGGATGCTGTCCACCTGGTTGGAGGCGAGAATGGCGTCCTGGGCGAAATCAATGATGCCGGCCTTGGCCTTGAGCTGCTCGATCTCCCGGTCCACCGCGGTGAGGTCGGCCTGGAAGCGGTTGACCTCCAGCATCAGGATCCTGGCGGTGGGGTTCTCGAACAGGCGGCGGCGGGCCGCGAGATAATTCTTCACCAGCGCGTCGGCGGCGGCGATGGCCACCTCGCGGTCGGGATTGGTGACGCTCACCCGGATCACGTTCGAGCCCGACTGCACCGAGGCGCGAACGCTGGCCTGGAAGCGCTCCACCGCCTTGTCCATCAGGTCCGCGTCGGAGCTGAACAGGCGGGTGAGCGCGGCGAGCCGTCCCGGCGGGAACAGGTGATCCGCGCCGATCTCGACCACCGTGGCACGGGCGACGTCCGCGCTCTCGATGATCTGCACTTCCGATTCGACCTGCTTCAGGCCCTCGATGCTGAGCACGGCCGGGCCGGTGTCGGTCACGTTCTGGGCGCTGGAGACCTCGCGGCTCACGATGACCATGAGCAGGCTGGAGGCGGTGTATTCGGTGCGGCTGGTCACTGCCACCGCCAGCGCCACCACGAGCGGGATCAGCCCCGCCAGCAGCACGATGCGGATGTGGTAGAAGGCGGCGATCAGGAAATCGCGCAGGGTGAAAGCGGGCGGCGTGGATCCCGTGGCCGGTTCCGTGGCGCCGGGCTGGGCCGCCTGCGGCATCAACATGCGTCCCCCCGCTTCACGCTCTGCACCCCTCGTCCGGCCGGTGGCGCCTCGACCGGGACCCTGCGGCAGCCCGGACAGCAAGCTGCGCACACCGTGCAATGGTGCCATTACTTTACCGTTAAGAGAGGGTTGCGGCCGGCATGTGGCGCATCAGAAGGCTTGGCGCATCAGAAGGCTTGGCGCATCAGAATGCCTGGGGCATCAGCCGCCGCACCGCCAGCGTGGCGCCGATGGCGAGCTGGGCCGCGAACACGGCCGTGGCGATGGCCGCGCCGATCATGCCGAAGGGCGGGATGAGCAGGACGCACAGGGTCCCGCACACGAGGGTCTGTCCCACCGTGAGCCAGCGCAGCACGCCACCATGGCCGGCCATGGCCAGCACGATTTCCTGGCAGGGCAGCAGGCAATAGACCAGCTGCCCGATGCCGAGGATGACCAGCGCGGTGGCGGCGATCTCGAATCCCGGTCCCACCAGGTGCAGCACCTGAGACGGCAGCAGCACCATCACCGCCACCACGGGGGTGCCGAAGGCCGCCACCGCGAGGCGCACCCGCCGGTTCAGCAGGCGCAGCTCGGCCCATTGTCCCTGCCGGTGGCGGGCGGCGAAGGAGGGGGCGGCGACGCTGCCGATGGAGGTGCTCACCACCCACACCAGCATGGAGATGCGGTTCGCCACGCTGAAGGCGCCCACCTGCGCGGGCAGGCCGAAGGTGGCGAGCAGCAGCACTGGCAGGGACGGCAGCAGGATCTGCACGATCTCCACCACGGACAGCGGCATGGCCGTGCGCCACAGGGCCGGCAGGGGCGCGCCGGGGGGCGTGTCGGTGTGGGTATCCACGAAGCGATGGCGCTCGCGGAAGAGGAGGATGGCGCCGATGACGGTCGCCGCGACGTTGGCTGCCGCCAGGGCCAGGAGCAGGCCGTCGAGGGAGGTGACCCCGGCGACCACCGCCGCCAGCGTCAGCACCGGCCACAGGCCGTTCTGCACCAATTGCCCGGCGGCGCCCTTGTGGAGGCCCAGCAAGGCGTTGCCGATGAAATAGCAGGTGGCCTGGGGGAGGATCACCAGGGCCGAGAGCAGCAGAGGGCGGGCGGCATCAGGGTCGCGGAACACGTAGTCCGCCAGCGGCTGGGCGAAGGCGGCGGTCAGCAGGGAGACGGCAAGCCCGAGCCCGAGCACCGCACCGAGCCCGCCGAGAAAGGCGCGTCCGGCGGCCCGGCCCTTGCCGACGGCGAGCTCGGCCGCCACATGGCGCACCACCGCGCGCTCGAAGCCGCCCCGCGCCACGGTGGCAAGCACTCCCACCACGGTGAGGCAGAGGAAGAAATAGCCCGAATCATGCACCCCGAGGGCCCGCGCGCCGAGCATGTAGAGACCGAGCTTGCCCACCATTTCCAGGCCGCGGGCCATCATGGCCCCGGCATAGGTCCCGTAGGTGCGGACGAGGGTGACGACGGAGCGCGGTGGCGTCACGTCCGCGCTCCGATGGGGAACGGGCCGCGCCGGGGGTGTGGCCGGAAGGGACGGCGTGTTTGTGCGATCATGCCGGCCTTGCCCAATCCTGATCCCTGTTCGTGCGGTAGATCCACTAGAGCATTTTCACGCGAAGTGGATACCGGTTCGCGTGAAGAAAATGCGATGACCGGGAGATGGAGCATGTCCGCTCAATGGGCATGAGTGGAAAATTCCCCGCCCGGTGAAGACGGGTGTTGTGGACGGTGGGTCGAAGGCTCGGGTGAAAATGGTCGGACGGATTGGCACGGATGCGAAGCAGGTGGCGGGCGCCGGGGTGGCAGGTCCGCTTGGCCCGGAAGGCCCGCTTGGCGCGGCGGGTCGGTCCGGGGC
>NZ_JAIVFN010000099.1 GCF_030015065.1 Xanthobacter autotrophicus
GCCCGAAGCCGGATGTTTCCGGTTTCGGAACCTCACATCCGAACTCGGCAACAGCCGAGTTCGGGCGGGAGAGGGCTTTTTCCGTTTGCGCACGGGGGAGCAATCACCCCACCGCGCGGCGCACCGCCTCGGCCACCTTCTCGACGGTGAAGCCGAACAGGGGCCACAGGTCCTTCTCGGGGGCGGATTCGCCGAAGCGGTCGATGCCGATGACGGTCACGCCCTCCTCGCGGGTGCCGGCAAGGCCGCGCCAGCCGCGGGTGACGCCCGCTTCCACCGCCACCACCGGCACACCCTTCGGGAACAGCGCCGCCCGCTCGGTCTCGGTCAAAGCCTCGAACCGCTCGCGGCAGGGCATGGAGACGATGCGAGTGGCGATGCCCGCCGTATCCAGCGCCTCGGCCGCCGCCACCGCGAGCTTCACTTCCGAGCCGGTGGCGACGAGGATGGCGCGGGCCACGCCCTCGCTCTCGCGCAGCACATAGCCGCCCCCGGCAATGGCCTCCACCTGCGCCGGCGTGCGCGGCCACATGGGCAGGTTCTGGCGCGACAGGATGAGGGCGGAGGGGCCATCCTTCCGCCGCAGCGCGGCGCCCCACGCCTCCAGCGTCTCCACCGTGTCGCAGGGCCGCCACACGTCGAGGTTGGGGATGAGGCGCAGGCTCTCCACATGCTCCACCGGCTGGTGGGTGGGGCCGTCCTCGCCGAGGCCGATGGAATCGTGGGTGAGGATGTAGATCACCCTCTGGCCCATCAGCGCGCTCATGCGCATGGCGTTGCGGGCATAGTCCGAGAACACCAGGAAGGTGGCCACGAACGGGATGAAACCGCCGTGCAGGGCGATGCCGTTGGCGATGGCCGACATGCCGAACTCGCGCACGCCGTAATAGATCTGGTTGCCGGCCGGGTCCCGCGTCACCGGCACCGCGCCGGGGAAGGTGGTGAGGTTGGAATGGGCGAGGTCCGCCGAGCCGCCGAGAAACTCCGGCACCGCCGGCGCCAGCGCTGAGAGGGCCTGCTGGCCCGCCTTGCGGGTCGCCACCATCTCGGCCTTCTCGATGGTGGCCTTCAGCGCCGCATCGAAGGTGTCGGCGAACACCGGGGAGAGATCGCCCTTGAGGCGGCGGCGGAACTCGGCCGCTTCCTTCGGATAGGCGCGTTCATAGGCGACCATGCGGGCTTCCCACGCCTGCTGGCGCGCGGCGCCGGCCGTGCGAGCGTCCCACTGGGCATAGATGTCCGCCGGGATCTCGAACGGGGCATGCTCCCAGCCCATGGCGGCGCGGGTGCGGGCGATCTCGTCCGGCCCGAGCGGGGCGCCATGGGTGTCCTGGTGGCCCTGCTTGGTGGGCGCGCCGCGGCCGATGACGGTCTTGCAGCAGATCAGCGAGGGCTTGGAGGTTTCGGCCAGCGCCTGTTCGGTGGCGGCGCGCACGGCGGCGGGGTCGTGCCCGTCCACGTCGCGCACCACGTGCCAGCCATAGGCCTCGAAGCGGGCCGGGGTGTCATCCGCGAACCACTCCTCCACCTTGCCGTCGATGGAGATGCCGTTGTCGTCATAATAGGCGGTGAGCTTGCCGAGGCCGAGCCGGCCGGCGAGCGAGCAGGCCTCGTGGCTCACGCCCTCCATCAGGCAGCCGTCGCCGAGGAAGACGAAGGTGCGGTGATCGACGATCGCAAGGCCCGGCCGGTTGAACTGGGCGGCCAGCGTCTTTTCCGCCAGCGCCATGCCCACCGCATTGGCAAGGCCCTGGCCGAGCGGGCCGGTGGTGGTCTCCACGCCGGGGGTCATGCCGTATTCGGGATGGCCGGGGGTGCGCGAATGGACCTGCCGGAACCGCTTCAGCTCCGCCACC
This sequence comes from Xanthobacter autotrophicus, assembly GCF_030015065.1. Taxonomy (GTDB): domain Bacteria; phylum Pseudomonadota; class Alphaproteobacteria; order Rhizobiales; family Xanthobacteraceae; genus Xanthobacter; species Xanthobacter autotrophicus_D. The sequence goes on from NZ_JAIVFN010000099.1 coordinate 1,857, forward strand.
GGCAGGTCGTAGCCGGTGAGGTGGAGCAGCGCGTAGATCAGCATGGAGCCGTGGCCGTTGGACAGCACGAAGCGGTCGCGGTCGGGCCACGCCGGGTCGGCGGGATTGTGGCGCAGGTGCTCGCGCCACAGCACGGCGGAAATCTCCGCCATGCCCAGCGGCGCGCCGGGATGGCCGGATTTCGCCTGCTCCACGCCGTCCATGGCGAGCGCGCGCAGGGCCGCCGTCACCGGCCAGGCGAGGGAGCCCGGCGCGCGGTCGAGCGTCGGGGCGGATGCGGGGACCGCAGGCGCGGCCTCGGCTGTCGCGGCGATGGCGTGTGCGGTCATGGCTCGTCTTCCTTCCATCAGCTTCTCAACGGCATTCATCCCCTTGCGGGACCGTCGTGCCCGGCCTGTGCCCGAAGCCGGAAACATCCGACTTCCGGGACGAGCCCGGCCATGATGACTTCGCATTCCTCCGTGTCCCCGAGCGTTCCGGGGACACGCGCTCGCCCGTCAGGGGCGAGGCGGGGAGGGCGGCAGCCACGCGTCCCAGGGCTTAAGGAACGTGCCGCCCTCCCCCTCACCCTTCCCCCGGCGCGGGGAAGGGGAAGTGTGCGCGCCTCAGCTGGCGCGGCGCTTCCTGTCGATCAGCTTCATGATCAGCGGCGTGAGCAGGAGCTGCATGGCGAGATCCTGCTTGTTGCCCGGGATGACGATGGAATTCGCCCGCGACATGAAGCTGTCGTGGATCATCGACAGCAAATACGGGAAGTCGATGCCGTGGGGGTCGCGGAAGCGGATGACGACCATCGACTCGTCAGGCGTCGGGATCCAGCGTGCGGCGAACGGGTTGGAGGTGTCCACCGTCGGCACGCGCTGGAAGTTGATGTCGGTCTCGGTGAATTGCGGGCAGATGTAGCGCACGTAATCGGGCATGCGCCGCAGGATGGTGTCGGTCACGTCTTCCGTGGAATAGCCGCGCGTGGCCTTGTCGCGATGGATCTTCTGGATCCATTCGAGATTGATCACCGGCACCACGCCGATCTTCAGGTCCGCATGCTTGGCGAGGTTGATGTCGTCGGTGACGACCGCGCCGTGCAGGCCTTCGTAGAACAAAAGGTCGGTGCCGCCTTCCACGTCTTCCCACGCGGTGAAGCGGCCGGGCTCGGTGCCGTAGAGCTTGGCCTCGTCGGCATCGTGCACATAGTGCCGGGCGCGGCCGGAGCCGGTGGCGCCATAGTCCTTGAACAGGGTACCCAGCTCGTCCAGGAGGTTGGTGTCGGGCGAGAAATGGCTGAAGTGGCGGTTGCCCTTGGCGGCCTCGGCGGCCATCAGCTCGCGCATTTCCAGGCGGTCGTAGCGATGGAAGGCGTCGCCTTCCACATAGGCGGCCTTGACCCCCTCGCGGCGGAAGATCTGGTCGAAGGTCCGCTTCACGGAGGTCGTCCCGGCGCCTGACGAACCGGTGACGACGATGATGGGATGCTTGATGGACATGGAGTGCTCGGCTCTTCTTGTGTCTTTGCTGCGCGGGATCAGATGAACAGGCCGCGCCGCGCGAACAGCGGCGAGCGCTCGCCGTGGCCGGCGGGCTCCAGGTGATAGCGGGCGACCCGGGCCACCTCGTCGCGCGAGCCGAAGATGAAGGGCACGCGCTGGTGCAGGCCGGTGGCGGAAAGGTCGAGGATGGCACCGTGGCCGTCGATGGCCGCGCCCTGGGCCTGCTCCATCAGGAAGGCCACGGGGAAGGCTTCGTAGAGCAGGCGCAGGCGCCCGTTCGCGTAGCCCTTCCGGCCGTCGCCGGGATAAAGATAGATGCCGCCGCGCTGGAAGATGCGGTGCGCATCCGCCACCATGGAGGCCACCCAGCGCATGTTGAAGTCGCGCTCGCGCGGGCCCTTCTTGCCGGCAAGGCAATCGTCCACATAAGCGCGGATCGGATCGTCCCAGTGGTGGTAGTTCGACATGTTGATGGCGAACTCGGCCGCGCCTTCCTTCACCCGCGCCGCCGCGTTCACGAGGCGGAAGGTGCCGTCCTGGTCGAGGGCGAAGTGCCAGGTGCCGGCGCCCACCGTGAGCATCAGCGCGGTGTGCGGCCCGTAGATCACATAGCCGGCGGCGAGCATGTCGCGCCCGTTCTGCAGGAAGGCGCTCGCGCCGGCGGCGTTGGTGCCCTCGCGGTGCGGGAACACGGCGAAGATGGTGCCCACGGAGATGTCGGTGTCGATGTTGGACGAGCCGTCCAGCGGGTCGATGGCCACCAGCAGCGGGGCGTTCGCGTCGAGCAGCACCGGCGCGTCGTTCTCCTCGGAGGCGACGGCGGCGACCGGAGCCTTGCGCAGGGCGTCGATGACCATGTCGTTGGAGATGATGTCGAGCGCCTTCTGGCCCTCGCCGGCTTCGCCGGACGAGAGGGTCTTCGCGAGGTCGCCGGCGAGCGGCCCCTCGGCGATGGCGCGGGCGAGCGAGGTGGCGCCAACGGCGAGAGCGGCGAGGGTCGCGGCGACATCGCGGCGGCGGGCGTCCTCGCCCGCCCATTCCTCGAGCGCGCAGGCAAGCGTGATTCCGGGTGCGGCGCGATGATCGGCGGTTGGCATGGCGGTCGTCTCCCTGAGGGTCTTCTCCGCGCGACCCGTTCGGCGGGCCGTCATCGGTGTTTTTGGTCCCGCGGCGTCTATTCGCTGCGGGGCTTGTAGTCGGGGGCGTCGATGCCCCCCGAGAACACGCGGCTGGCGCGGACATCGCCTTCCGTGATGGTCGAAAGCGCGGCGCGGTCGGCGAGACCCCCCTCCTCGAACAGGCGCAGCGACAGGCGCAGGCGCATGCGGTCGAGGGCGTTGCGGATGGACCGCGCATTGGCGAAATTGGGCTGCGCGCGGCGCTTGGAGACGTACTCCTCCAGCGCCACCTCGGCCTCGGGACTGAAGCTGTAGTCGGCCGCCTGCGCCATGGTCCTGGCGATGGAGACCAGCTCGGCATCCTCGTAGTCGGGGAAGTCGATGTGGTGGGCGATGCGCGAGCGGAAGCCGGGATTGCTCTCGAAGAAGCGATCCATGCGGTCCTTGTAGCCGGCGAGGATCACCACCAGATCGTCCCGCTGGTTTTCCATGACCTGGAGCAGGATCTCGATGGCTTCCTGACCGTAATCCCGCTCGTTCTCGGGCCGGTACAGATAATAAGCCTCGTCTATGAAGAGGACCCCGCCCATGGCTTTCTTAAGAATCTCTTTGGTCTTCGGTGCCGTGTGGCCGATATATTGACCCACGAGATCGTCCCGCGTCACCGAGACAAGATGACCCCGTCGCACATATCCCAGGCGATGAAGGATCTGCGCCATCTTGAGGGCGACGGTGGTCTTGCCGGTGCCGGGATTGCCGGTGAAGGCCATGTGCAGGGTGGGCGCGCCGGAGGTCAGGCCGAGGCTCTCGCGGGCGCGGCCGATGACGAGGTGGGCCGCGATCTCGCGGATGCGGCGCTTGACCGGCTTCAGGCCGATGAGGTCGGCCTCCAGCTCGGCCAGGAATTCAGGCACTTCGCTCTCGATGAAGAGAGCGCCGAGGTCGAGCCTGCCCTCGGCGGCCTCGGCCGGCAACGCGGCGGTCGGTGCGGAAAAGGCTGTGTTGAGCATCGCTCGAACCTCGGCTTAAGTTGCGCGGTGGGAACGGCCGCGCTGGTGAAGCGGTAAAGATGTCAGGTGGTTGGATCAGCCGGCGGAATACTGCCGGTGGTGGATGCCGTAGCGCTGGGTGCGGCCGGGGCCCTCGGTGCGCTCCAGGCGGAAGCCGTCTTCCACGGCCGGGCGCTGGACGATGAAGGACAGGCGCACCGTCTCCCAGCCGCGGGTGGAGTCGAAGGCGTTCACCCGCACGTAGCGGTTGGGAAAGGCGTTGCGGCAGCCGTCGATCTCGCCGACGACGCCGGCGGCGTCGCGCAGGTCGAACATGGGCGGGCCCCACATTTCCCAATAGGTGTTGCGCGGGTGCGGGTCGTCCGTGTGCTCCACCGAGACCGCCCAGCCCTGGTCCAGGCAATACTGCACCTGGGCGCGGACCTGGGCCGGGGTGAGATCCGGCAGGAAGGAGAAGGTGCCTTGGGTGATGCGCATATTTCCTCTCCTCAGGCCACGGACGCGGTGGGAACGAAGTCGGACGTGTCGGTGGAGGCGTAGTTGAAGGTCACCTCGCCCCAGGTATCGAGGGCGGCGCGCAGCGGACGGCACCACTTGGCGGCCTCGATGAGGATTTCGGGACCCTCGTTCTTGATGTCCCGGCCCTCGTTGCGGGCGAGGATCATGGTTTCCAGCGCGACGCGGTTGGCGATGGCGCCGGCCTGGATGCCGTCGGGATGGCCGATGGTGCCGCCGCCGAACTGAAGCACCACGTCCTCGCCGAACAGGTCGATGAGCTGGTGCATCTGGCCGGCATGGATGCCGCCGGAGGCCACCGGCATCACCTTGCGCAGGCCCGCCCATTCCTGGTCGAAGAAGATGCCGCGGGTATAGTCGGTCTTCGTCGTCATCTCGCGGCAGACGTTGTAGTAGCCCTGCACGGTCATGGGGTCGCCTTCCAGCTTGCCCACCGCGGTGCCGGTGTGGAGATGATCGACGCCGGCGAGGCGCAGCCATTTGGCGATGACGCGGAACGAGATGCCGTGGCCCTTCTGGCGCGTGTAGGTGCCATGGCCCGCACGGTGCATGTGCAGGAGCATGTCGTTCTCGCGGCACCAGTTGGAGATGGACTGGATCGCGGTCCAGCCGATGATGAGGTCCACCATCACCACCACGGAGCCCAGCTCCTTGGCGAACTCGGCGCGGCGGTACATCTCCTCCATGGTCCCGGCGGTGATGTTGAGGTAGTGCCCCTTCACCTCGCCGGTCTCGGCCTGGGCCTTGTTGACGGCCTCCATGCAGTAGAGGAAGCGGTCGCGCCAGTGCATGAAGGGCTGCGAGTTGATGTTCTCGTCGTCCTTCACGAAGTCGAGGCCGCCCTTGAGCGCCTCATAGACCACGCGGCCGTAATTCTTGCCGGACAGGCCAAGCTTGGGCTTGGTGGTGGCGCCGAGCAGGGGGCGGCCGAACTTGTCGAGGCGCTCGCGCTCCACCACGATGCCGGTGGGCGGGCCGCGGAAGGTCTTCACGTAAGCCACCGGCAGGCGCATGTCCTCCAGCCGGCAGGCCTTCAGCGGCTTGAACGAGAAGACGTTGCCGATGATGGACGCGGTGAGGTTGGCGATGGAGCCTTCCTCGAACAAATCGAGGTCGTAGGCGACCCAGCAGAAATACTGGCCGCTCTGGCCCGGCACCGGCTCCACCTTGTAGGCCTTGGCGCGGTACATGTCGGCGGCGGTGAGGCGGTCGGTCCACACCACGGTCCAGGTGGCGGTGGAGCTTTCGCCGGCGACGGCCGCGGCAGCTTCCACCGGGTCCACGCCCTCCTGGGGGGTGACGCGGAACAGGGCCAGGACATCGGTGTCCTTCGGCTGGTAGTCGCCGTCCCAATAGCCCATCTGGGCATATTTCAGCACGCCGGCGGCGTACCTCTTCTTGGCGTCCTTGATCTGCCCGATGGCGGCGTCGGCACCCATGATGGCGGCCCTCCTTGCTTGTTGAAGGGACCTTGCCGCACCGCCTGATTTAGGTAAATTTGAATGATATGAACTAGACATTCAGGAAACCTGAAATGGCTACCCACTGGACCCTGAAGCAGCTGCGCCTGGTGGCCCTCGCCGCCGCCTCCGGCTCCTATGCCAAAGCCGCGCAGGACATGGGTTTGAGCCCGCCCGCGGTGACCGCGCAGATGAAGGCGCTGGAGGAGGAGCTGGGGGTGCCGGTGTTCGAGCGCGCCGACGGCCGCCTGCGACCGACCGCCGCTGGCGCGGAGCTTCTCGCCGCCCAGCAGCGCATCGCCCACGCCCTCCAGGAGGCGGAGCGGGCGATTGCGGCGCTGAAAAGCCCCGAGCGCGGCTCGGTGGTGGTGGGGGTGGTCTCCACCGCGAAATATTTCGCGCCCATGGCGCTGGCGGCGTTCCGCAGGCGCCGGCCGGAGATCGAGCTGAAGCTCATGATCGGCAACCGGGAGGAGATCATCGCCGGCTTGGTCAAGCTCGACCTCGATGTGGCCATCATGGGCCGTCCGCCGGCGGAGCTGGAGGCGGAGACGCAGATTCTCGGCGACCATCCCCATGTGGTCATCGCGCCGCCCGAGCACCGCCTCATCGGGCGGCGCATCTCGCCCACGGACCTTGCGAGGGAGCCCCTGCTGGTGCGCGAGCAGGGATCGGGCACCCGCGTGCTGATGGAGCGGGTGTTCGAGGAGGCGGGCATCGCGCAGCCGGCCATCGCCATGGAGATAGGCTCCAACGAGACCATCAAGCAGGCGGTGATGGCCGGGCTCGGCCTTTCCTTCATCTCGGCCCACACGGTGGCGGCCGAGGTGGCGGACGGGCGCCTCAAGGTGCTGGACGTTCAGGGCCTGCCGGTGGTGCGGCAATGGCTGGTGGTACGGGCCAGGGACAAGCGCCTGCTGCCGGCGGGGCGGGCGCTGCTGGATTTCCTCGCCCGGGAGGGCGGCAGCTTCCTGCCGCTCATGCCGGAAGGCGAGGGCGGCCGCTGCTTCCTGCCGCAGAAGCCGGCGGCCTGAGCGGGGGGCAAAACAAAAACGCCGCGCCCGATGGGCGCGGCGCTCGCGGCGGTTGGCAGGGGAGGTCAGCCCTTGGCCGGCTGCTTCTTCCGGAAGGCCGAGCGGATGTTGTCCCACAGTTCGATCTTTACCCCGTGGCGCTTCATGATCGCGGCCTGCTGGGCCACCGACAGGGTGTTGTTCCACGCCCAGTAGATCACCAGGCCGGCGGCGAAATGAGCCAGCATGAAGGTGAAGATGATGGGCATCCAGTTGAAGATCATCTGCTGGGTCGGGTCCGGCGGGGCCGGGTTGAGCTTCATCTGCACCCACATGGTGACGCCCATGATGAGGGGCCAGGCGCCCAGCATCAGGTAGCTGCCGATCACCGGGACCGAGCCCGGATCCCACGGGATGAGCCCGAACAGGTTGAAGATGGTGGTCGGGTCGGGCGCGGAGAGATCGCGGATCCAGCCGAAGAAGGGCGCGTGCCGCATCTCGATGGTCACGAACAGCACCTTGTAGAGGGCGAAGAACACCGGGATCTGGATCAGGATGGGCAGGCACCCCGCCACCGGATTGATCTTCTCCTTCTTGTACAGCTCCATCAGCGCCTGCTGCTGCTTCACCTTGTCGTCGGCGTAGCGCTCGCGGATGGTGGTCACCTCCGGCTGCACCGCCTTCATCTTCGCCATGGAGGCGTAGGACTTGTTGGCGAGCGGGAAGAAGATGCCCTTCAGGATCACCGTGACGACCAGGATGGCGACGCCGAAATTGCCCACCACCCGGTAGATCCAGTCGATGACCAGGAACAAAGGCTTGGTGATGAAATAGAACCAGCCCCAGTCGATGAGCAGGTCGAAGCGGTCGATGCCGTAGCGCGTCCTGTAGCCGTCCACCACCTGCACCACCTTGGCACCGGCGAACAGCTGCCCGCTGGCGGCGACGGTGCCGCCCGGCTCCACGGTGAGGGGCGCGGCCAGATAGTCGGCCTGGAAGGTCTGGATGCCGGCCAGGGACGAGGTGGAGAACTTGGCGTCCACCTTCACGCTCTGGTCGGGGATGACGGTGGCCGCCCAGTATTTGTCGGTGATGCCCAGCCAGCCGCCGGTGGCGGCGAAGGTCAGGGGCTTCTCCTTGTCCATCTTGGCGTAGGTGATCTCCTGCAGGCCGCTGTCGCCGAGCACGCCGATCAGGCCCTCGTGCAGGATGTAGAAGCCCTCCACCTTCGGCACGCCATGGCGCGAGACGAGGGCGTAGGGGTAGAGCGTGACCGCGGCGCCGGTCTTGTTCTCCACCTCGTCCTTCACCGCGAACATGTAGTGGTCGTCGATGCGGTAGGTGCGGCGGAAGACGAGGCCCGCGCCGTTGTCCCAGCTGAGGGTCAGGGGGGACTGGTCGGTGAGCGTGCCGCTTGCGGTCCACAGGGTGTCGGGGCCGGGCACCTTCACGCCGGTGCCGGCGGCCGAGGTCCAGCCGAACTCCGCATAGAAGGGGTGGGGCGCGCCGGACGGGGACAGGAGCACGATGTTCGGGCTCTTGGGGTCCACCGTCTCGTGATACTCGGTGAGCAGCAGGTCGTCCATGCGGCCGCCCTTGAGGGCGATGGAGCCCTTCAGGCGCTCGGTCGCGATGGCGACGCGGGGGGTCAAAGCGAGGGCTTCCTCGCGGGTCAGGGGCCGGCCGGGGGCCGGCATCCCCGCCTGCGGCACGCCGGCGGAGCCGGGCGTGGCGCCGGGCGTGGCATTGGGCGCTGCCTGCTGCTGCGCCTGCTGCGCGATGCGCTGCTGCTCGGCGGCCTGGCGCTGGCGCTCGGCCTGCGGAATGCCGAAGAAATATTGCCAGCCGATGAGGATCGCCAGCGACAGGCCGATGGCGATGAACATGTTGCGGTTGTCACTCATGCCGGAGGGCCTCCGTCGGCGGGCGTCGGCTTAATATCATCGGATGGGGCTTCGGGCGCGCCGGCCGCAGCGCCCGCGACTTCAGTGGACGCGACTTCCGGGGATGGCCCCGAGGATGTCCTGCGCTCCGGCCGGCCGCCCGCCTTGCGGGCACCGTGCGGGGCGTTCGATCTCGGGGTGTGGACCTTGCGCACGCTGCGCTCGATCTCCCGCACCAGGGCGTCGAAGGGGGTGCGGAGCGCGGCCTCGCGCGCCACCAGGACGTAGTCGAAGCCGGCCTGGCCCGCTTCGGGCAGCACGCGACGCACCGCCTCGCGCAGACGGCGGCGGATGCGATTGCGCACCACCGCGTTGCCGGTCTTCTTGGTCACCGTGAAACCGACACGGATCGTGCCGGCATCCCCGCGATCGCGGCCCTGCATCAGGAACGAGGCCGCGCCGGCCCGTTCGGCCTTGGCGGCGGCGAGGAAGTCACGACGTTTGCGGAGATGGTCCAAGCTGGGCAGCTCCGCGAATGTCCACCCCTCAGGCGGACAGGCGCTGGCGGCCGTGGTTGCGGCGGGCGGCGATGATCTTGCGGCCGTTGCGGGTCGCCATGCGCGCACGGAAGCCGTGGCGGCGCTTGCGCACGAGCTTGCTGGGTTGATAGGTGCGCTTCACGGTCAAGTCTCCGGGTGTCTTGCGCGGCTTGAGGCATCGGACCCCAGCAGCGAAGCTGCGCCGGCGCTTTTCGCCGGTGCCCGCTCGCGCCACTCGAAACCGAGTTCGATGCGAGCAATGAAGGCTGGGCTCCGGCCGCCGCAGCCGCCTGAGTTCGGGCTCGGCTTATAGGGGCGGCGAGGGCGCGCGTCAATCCGGGGCGTGCGGGGGCCGGTGCTCCCGGTCGCCGCCGCAGACTTCAAAGGGGGAAGCCACCTCGCCCCCGCCTTGATCCACCCCCCTTGCGCCACGGCCCCGCCTTCGCTCTTCTGGCCCGAGACCACGGGAAGCGACCGGCACGGGAAGCCTGCGACCATGAGCCTCTTTCGCGTCTATGCCCGGACCATCAGCCTCCTCGGCCCGGAGGCGCGGCTCGGCGCCGTGCTGGCAATCTCCAACCTGTTGCTGGCCATCGCCCAGTTCGCCGAGCCGATCCTGTTCGGCCGCATCGTGAACACGCTGGCGGCCTCCCAGGCCGCCTCCCGCCTGCCGACCTTCGACGATCTCACCCCGCTGCTCGCCGCATGGGTGGGCTTCGGCCTGTTCAACATCGCCGCGGGCGTGCTCATCTCGCTGCATGCGGACCGGCTCTCCCACCGCCGCCGCCTCGGCATCCTCACGCGCTATTTCGAGCACGTGCTGCAATTGCCCCTCAGCTTCCACGGCGAAACCCATTCCGGCCGCCTGCTGAAAGTGATGCTGGAAGGCGTGGACGCCCTGTGGGGCCTGTGGCTCTCCTTCTTCCGGGAGGACTGCGCCGCCATCATCTCGCTGGTGGTGCTGGTGCCGGTGGGCATCTTCATCAACTGGCGGCTGGGCCTGGTGCTGATCGTGCTGATGGCGGTGTTCGGCGTCCTCACCGGCTTCGTCATCCGCCGCACCGAGGCCATGCAGCGCGAGGTGGAGGAATACAATTCCGACCTCGCCGAGCAGACCTCCGACGCCCTCGGCAACGTGGCGGTGATCCAGAGCTATACCCGCACCGAGGCGGAGGTCTCCGGCCTCAAGGACACGGTGAACCGGGTGCTGGCGGTGCAGATCCCGGTCTTGTCCTGGTGGGCCATGGTCTCCATGGCCACCAAGGCGGCCACCACGCTCACCATCCTCGCCATCCTGCTCATCGGCACCTGGCTCTATGTGCACGGGCTCGCCGCCATCGGCGACATCGTCACCTACGTGGCCTTCGCCAATATGCTCATTGGCCGGCTCGATCATACGGTGAGCTTCTTCAACCGGCTGATGCTGTCCGCCCCGCAGCTCGCCCAGTTCTTCGAGGTGCTGGACACGGTGGGCGCGGTGCGCGACCGGCCGGGCGCCAAGCCGCTGCCGCCGGTGAAGGGCGACGTGGTGTTCGACGACGTCTCCTTTTCCTATGACGGCAAGCGCACGGCGGTGGAGGATGTCTCCTTCCATGCCGCGCCGGGCCAGACCTTCGCCTTCGTCGGCACCACCGGGGCCGGCAAGTCCACCGCGCTGGCGCTGCTGCACCGGGTGTTCGACCCGCAGTCGGGGTCGATCCGCATCGACGGGGTGGACATCCGCGACGCCACGCTCACCTCGCTGCGCCACGCCATCGGCGTGGTGTTCCAGGAGCCGCTCCTGTTCAACCGCTCCATCGAGGACAATCTCAGGGTGGGCAAGCCCGACGCCACCGAGGCTGAGATGCGCGCGGCGCTCGCCCGCGCCCAGGCGCTGGAGCTGGTGGAACGCAATCCCCTCGGCCTCAAGGCGGTGGTGGGCGAGCGCGGGCGGGCGCTGTCCGGCGGCGAGCGCCAGCGCCTGTCCATCGCCCGCGCCCTGCTGAAGAACCCGCCGCTCCTCATCCTCGACGAGGCCACCAGCGCCCTGGACGCGGCCACGGAGGTGAAGGTGCAGGCGGCCCTGGACGAGGTCATGAAGGGCCGCACCACCTTCGTCATCGCCCATCGCCTCGCCACCGTGCGCAATGCCGACCGTATCCTGGTGTTCGAGCGCGGGCGGGTGGTGGAGGCGGGGACCTTCGACGAGCTGGTGCGCCTCGGCGGGCGTTTCGCCGGCCTCGCCCGGGCGCAGTTCATGGCCGGCGCCGCAGATGTGGTGCGTCCGCTAGCTGAAACGTAACCATGGGCACAAGATTTTCACACCCGCTCTTTGCCGGACTGGGGCGAGAATGTGGCAAACACGGCGCTTGCCCGCGCCCCAATGCTTGTGTCTCGCCGACCTGTTCCGCCTTTCGCGGCGGGACGAAACCGGGTATTGAAGGAATTATACGGTGAAGATCCCGAATGACTGGCACGCTTGATGACTGACAGGGGAGCGGAGCGGTTGGCGCGCACGAAATCCCGTCCCGACGCCCGGGCGATTTCCATCCGTGGAACCTTCCTCCGTGGGGCCTGCTTCCGTGGGGCCTGCCTTGGCCTCGCCGCGGCGGTGCTGGCGCTCGCTGCTTCCCCGTTCGCAGGATCCGCGCAGGCCAATCCCGTGCTTCTGGTGGAAGCCGATACCGGCCGGGTGCTGGAGCAGAAGGAAGCCGGCCGGCCCTGGCATCCCGCTTCTGTCACCAAGCTGATGACCGTCTATGTGGCGCTCAACGCGGTGAAGAACGGGCGCCTCACCCTGGACACGCCGCTCACCGTCTCGGCCGCCGCGGCATCCCAGCAGCCCTCCAAGATGGGCTTCAAGCCGGGCACGGTGGTCACCCTCGACAACGCCATGAAGATGGTGCTGGTGAAGTCCGCCAACGACATGGCCTGGGTGGTGGGCGAAGGCGTCGCCGGCTCCATGCCCGCCTTCGTGGCGGAGATGAATGCCACCGCGGCCCATCTCGGCATGAGCGGCACCCATTTCGAGAATCCCAACGGCCTGCCGGACCCGGACCAGATCACCACCGCCCGCGACCTCGCCATCCTGGCGCGGGCCATCATCTATCATTTCCCCGAGCACGAGGCCCTGTTCCGCATCCCCGCCATCAAGATCGGCAAGGCGGTGCTGCGCAACTACAACCGCCTGATCGACCGCTATCCCGGCGCCGACGGCATGAAGACCGGCTTCGTCTGCGGCTCCGGCTACAATCTGGTGGCCACCGCCACCCGCGGCAACAAGCGCCTCATCGCCGTGGTGCTGGGCGCCCGCTCGGGCACGGCCCGCACCGAGCAGACCGCGCTGCTGTTCGAGAAGGGCTTCCAGTCGTCCTGGTCGGTGTTCGGCGCGGCGCAGCCGCTTCTGTCCAACATTTCCAACACCGGCGGCCCGGCCTACGACATGAAGCCCGAGGTCTGCGGCGGCAAGCGCGCCGTGACCGCCTCCGAGGCCGACGACGAGCCTGATCCCGGCGCCTCGAGCGGTTTCGCCTTCGCCGCGCCGACCCTGCCCAAGTCCGGCGCCGAGCTGCTGCAGACCCTGCCGCCCTCCATGCCGCCGGTGGTGGTCTATGTGGGCACGCGCGGCGCGCCGCAGGACCTTTCCACGGCCTATGCATCGGACGAGAAGCCGAAGAAGAAGCCCGACGCCAAGGACACGAAGCAGGCCAGGAGAACCGGCGGCGCCGAGACCGCGTCCGCCGAGAGCGGCGACACGGCGAAGCCGGCCGCCAAGCCGAAGCCCAAGCCCGCGACCGCCGCCGCCAAGCCGGCCACGGCGACCGCCAGCGCCGGCGACGGCGCCAAGCCCTCGGTCTCCGACAAGCCGGCGAGCGGCACGGCGCAGAAGAAGCAGGTGCAGCCCCAGGCCCCGGTGACCGCCGGCTCGGTGCCGGCCGCGAAGCCCAAGCCCAAGCCGAAGCCCGTCGAAGCCCCGGCGGAGAACGCAGCCCCCGCCCCCAAGCCCGCGACCTGAGGCGGCAAACGGGCGCCGTCCGTGGCCGCGCCCCATGGCCGCGCCCCGTGCCCCTGTCGCGTCGCTCCGGCTGAAGCGCCGTCGGCGCTCTCCTGCGCCGGAGCCTCTTCGCCCGCGTCGGTCCACGGTGCTGGTCCGGGCGGACAAGGCCGCCCGAACCAGCGATGCCTCGCCGCCCGCCCGGCGTGTGCTCATGAGGCCCGTGCCCCGGCACGGACGCCCGCCGGCTTGGTTCCAGACCGGAGCGGCCTTCTGTCCTGCCGCGACCGCCGATGGACAACCCGTCGCCCTTGACCCGGCGCGCCGGCTGATGGAGGCAGAAGGACGAGAGAGGGGGACGAGACGTTCCCTCCGTCCTGTGGAGACACCGCCATGCCGGGCAACGCGCCCGCCCAAGACGCGCCTATCCAGGGCGCTCCTATCCAAGACGCGCCCGCGCCCCGTCGCGGACCGCCGGAGCCCATTCCCGTCACCGTGCTGACGGGCTTCCTCGGCGCCGGCAAGACGACGCTGCTCAACGCGCTGCTCGCCGATCCGGCGCTGGCCGACACCGCCGTGCTCATCAACGAGTTCGGCGAGGTGGGGCTCGACCATCTGTTCGTGCGGCCGGTGGAGGAAGGCATCGTCATGCTCGCCTCGGGCTGCCTGTGCTGCACCGTGCGGGGCGATCTCGTGGCGGCGCTGGAGGACCTTTTGCGCGGTCGCGACAATGACCGCCTGCCGCCCTTCTCCCGCGTCATCATCGAGACCACGGGCCTCGCCGATCCGGCGCCGGTGATCCACACCCTGATGACCCACCCCTATCTCGGCCTGCGCTACCGGCTCGACGGCCTCGTCTGCGTGGTGGATGCGGTGAATGCCGACGCCACCCTGGATGCCCACGAGGAGGCGGTGAAGCAGGCCGCCATGGCCGACCGCATCGTTCTCACCAAGACCGACCTTGTGGCGGAGGCGGGCCGCCCGCAGCTCGACGCGCTCAAGCTGCGGCTGAAGCGTCTCGCCCCGGCGGCCGGGCTGCTCGATGCCGCAGCGGGGGAGGCGGACGCCGCCGCCCTCCTCGGCGCCGGGCTCTACGACGCCTCCGGCAAGGCGCCGGACGTGGCCCGCTGGCTCGCGGCCGAGGCGGTCGCGGCGGCGGAGCACCATGGCGCGGGCCTCGACCCCGCCAGCCTCGACCCCAACCGCCACGATGCCCGCATCCGCGCCTTCACGCTGGCCACCGACGCCGCCATTCCGGCCGGAACGCTGGACCTGTTCCTGGAGCTGCTGCGCGCCACCCATGGCGGCCATGTGCTGCGCATGAAGGGCATCGTGAAGGTGGCGGAGGAGCCCTCGACGCCCGTCGTGCTCCACGCCGTGCAGCATGTGATGCACCCGCCCGCGCGCCTGCCCGCCTGGCCGGACGAGGACCAGCGCACGCGGCTCGTCATGATCGTGCGTGACCTCGACCCGAAGGTCATCGCCCGCCTGTTCAACGCTTTCCTCGGCGTGCCGGAGGTGGATGCGCCCGACCGCGCCGCGCTCATGGACAATCCCCTTGCGCCCCCGGGGCTGCGGTGATGACGCGGCACGACGTGAGAGGCTCGATCATTTCGCCTGCGGATGTGCTCGCCTTCTGGCTGGCGGCCGGCCGGGAGAAGTGGTTCGACGGCGGCACGGCCTTCGACGAGGAGGTGCGCGATGCCCTGCTACCGCTCCATGAGGCGGCGGCGGCCGGTGCCCTTGACGGCTGGCGGGAGACGCCGGAAGGGGCGCTGGCGTGGATCATCCTGATGGATCAGGTGCCGCGCAACGTCTTCCGCGGCACCCCGCGCGCCTTCGCCACCGACGCCCGCGCGCTCGCGGCGGCCGAGCAGGCGGTGGCGCGGGGCTTCGACGCGGCGGCGCAGATCGCCCCGGCGCTGCGCAGCTTCTTCTACCTGCCCTTCATGCATGCGGAGGACGAGGCGGCGCAGGCGCGCTGCATCGACCTCTACCAGGCGCTCGGGCACGAGGAGGGGTTGCGCTATGCCCTGGTCCACAAGGAGGTCATCGACCGCTTCGGCCGCTTCCCCCACCGCAACGCCATTCTCGGGCGGCCCATGTCGGCGGCGGAGCAGGCCTATCTGGATGGGGGTGGCTTCAGCGGGTGAGGGCAGGGT
>NZ_JAIVFN010000100.1 GCF_030015065.1 Xanthobacter autotrophicus
ACCCTGCCCTACCCCGCACCGAAGCCGGATGCTTCCGGCTTCGGCTCTTGGGGAACCGAACTTGGGGAACCGAACTCGACAGCAGCCGAGTTCGGGCGGGAGAGGGTTCACGCTGTGCCCGACCGATGCAACGGCTTTCAAAAACGAGTCATCGCCGCTACCGCGGCGCGCGTTTGGCCAGAATCCGCTGGAGCGTGCGGCGGTGCATGGAAAGACGGCGCGCGGTCTCGGAGACGTTGCGTCCGCACAATTCGTAGACGCGCTGGATATGCTCCCACCGCACCCGGTCGGCGGACATGGGGTTTTCCGGCGGGATCGGCTTGTGATCGGCATTGGCGAGCAGCGCCGCCACCACGTCGTCGGCATCGGCGGGCTTGGCCAGATAGTCCACCGCGCCGAGCTTCACCGCCGTCACCGCCGTGGCGATGTTGCCGTAGCCGGTGAGCACGATGGCCCGCGCGCCCGGCCTATGCCGCTTCAGCGCCGAGATCACGTCGAGCCCGGTGCCGTCGCCGAGACGCATGTCCACCACCGCATAGGCCGGGGCCGAGGCTTCCACGCGGGCGAGGCCGTCGGCCACCGTCTCCGCCGTGGCCACCTCGAAGCCGCGGGCTTCCATGGCCCGCGCAAGGCGCTGCAGAAAGGAACGGTCGTCGTCCACGATCAGAACGGACCGGTCTTCCCCCACGTCGGGCGGTGTCGTCTCATTCATAACGTCTTCCTCAAATCCAGTTCCGGCAGGGCCGGTTACGAACAGAACTGGCTGCGGCTTTCTACGCCACCTGCCCGGTAGATTAATCCGATCCGCGTCCCTTTGTCGCGTATCCATCCGTCTCAATGGCCAGCGCCTTGCGCGGCCAGTGCATGCGAATGACGGCGCCGGTCTCGGGCGGGAAACGATTCTGGAAGGAGAGTGTCGCCCCGGTCCGCTCCAGCAGGGTCTTGGCAATGAAGAAGCCGAGGCCGAGCCCGCTTTCGCCGTCCTCCTCCAGACGGTCGCGGGCCCTCGACGTCACATAAGGCTGGCCGATGCGCCCGCTCACCTCCGGCGAAAAGCCCGGCCCGTCGTCGGCCACCACAATATCGAGGCCGGCGAGGCTCCATTGGGCACTGATATCGACCCGCGTGGCGGCAAAATCCACCGCATTCTCCACCAGATTGCCCAGCCCGTAGAGCAGGCCCGGATTGCGGGCGATGACCGGGGCGTCCGGATCATCCCGGACCTGGACATTGATGGCGATGCCGAAATTGCGGTGCGGCTCCACCACCTCCTCCAGCAAAAGCGCCAGCGGCATGCGGTCGAACGGCGCATCACCCGAGCTCAAGGAAGTGAGCTTCTGCAGGATGTCGCGGCAGCGGTTGGCCTGGTCGCGCAACAGCGCCACATCTTCCGCAAGGGGATCGTTCGCGGCCATGGAGCGCTGCATCTCCTTCACCACCAGGACGATGGTTGAGAGCGGCGTGCCCAGCTCGTGGGCGGCGGCGGCGGCGAGGCCGTTGATGGCGGACAGGTGCTGCTCGCGCGCCAGCACCAGCTCGGTGGCGGCGAGCGCGTCCGCCAGTTCCCGCGCTTCCTCCGCCACCCGCCAGGCATGCAGGCCGATGAAGCCCACCGCCACCGACAGGGACACCCAGATGCCGGCGAGATAGAGGTCCGGCAGCACCGGCAGGTCGCCGCCGGCCCACGGCAGCGGCCGCGCCCACAGGCCCACCGCCCCGGCACAGGTCACCGCCAGGACGCCGAGCAGCACCGTGGTGCTCCAGGACAGTGCCGTCGAGGAGATCATGACCGGCGCCAGGTAGAGCAGCACGAAGGGGTTCTTCAGCCCGCCCGTGAGGTAGAGCAGGGCGGTGAGCTGGAGCACGTCATAGGCCAGCAGCGGCCCGGCGGCGGCGTCGCCGAGGCGGCGGGCCACCGGATACTTGACCCGCAGCAGCACGTTCACGAGAGCCGACAGGCCCACCACGGCAAGGCAGGGGGTGAGCGGCAGCGGAAAGCCGAGGCCGAGATTGACCACCACCAGCGCCAGGATCTGCCCCGATACCGCCAGCCAGCGCAGGCGAATCAGCGTGTCCAGCCGCAACCCGAAGGACCGGCCGTGGGGCGGCGAGACGAATGCGGTGCTCATGGCCGGGCAGCTTTCGGAAAGAAGGCTTCCAGAAGAACGGTTTTTGGATGGCCCGCCTGCCCTCGGCGCACGTTTCCTGCGCAAATGACGCAAGGGAAGCGTGGCCGGTAGGCCATAGGCCGGTGCGAAGCAGCTTCTATGTCTTTTGTCGGCATTGACCAAACCCGCAAGTGCGCCCACGTTTTTTGACAGGCGCCAACCGTTACGGAGCGCACTAATCGTGAGGAGCGCAGATGGCAATCGGTGAGTTCGCGAGCGCGCTGCGTGTACCGCGCCAGAGCGACATCGGCCTTTCGACGCCGCTCTACTGGATGTACGAGATCGGCTATGCGGCGCTGAACCCGTCGCGTGCGGTGGCGGATGCCAGCCGGCTGTTCCTCAAGAACCCGATCAATCCCGTCTCCCACACCACCATGGGCAAGTCCATGGCCGCCGCCTGCGAGCTGTTCGAGCGCACCACGCGCCGCTACGGCAAGCCCGACTGGGAGATCACCCACACCGTGGCGAACGGGCAGAGCGTGCCGGTGCACATCAACACCGTGTGGCAGCGGCCCTTCTGCAATCTCCTGCACTTCGAGCGCGCGTTCGAGCATCCGCCGCGCACCCCACAGCCGCGCCTGCTGATCGTGGCACCGGTGTCGGGCCACCACGCCACGCTGCTGCGCGGCACCGTGGAAGCCATGCTGCCCACCCACGACGTCTATGTCACCGACTGGGTGGACGCCAAGCTGGTCCCCCTCTCCGAGGGTCGCTTCGGCCTGTCGGACTATGTGGACTACCTCATCTCCATCTTCCACCGCATGGGCGGCGACTGCCACGTGATGGCGGTGTGCCAGCCGGCGGTGCCGGTGATGATGGCGGTGGCCCGCATGGAGGCGGAGGACGACCCCTTCGTGCCCAAGTCCATGATCCTCATGGGCGGTCCCATCGACACCCGCGAAGCACCCACGGCGGTGAACGCCCTTGCCAAGGACCGTGGCATCGACTGGTTCAAGCGCAACGTGCTCACCACCGTGCCGTGGCCGCATCCCGGCGCGCTGCGCGAGGTCTATCCCGGCTTCCTGCAGCTCAACGGCTTCATGTCCATGAACCTGGACCGCCACCTGCAGGCCCATTGGGACCTGTTCCACCATCTGGTGCAGGGCGACGGCGATTCGGCCGAAAAGCACCGCGACTTCTACGACGAGTATCTGGCGGTGATGGACCTCACGGCCGAGTTCTACATTGAAACGGTTGAAAACGTGTTCGTCACCCACTCCCTGCCCAGGGGTGAGATCCTGCACCATTCCCAGCCGGTAAAGCCGGACGCCATCCACCGCGTCGCGCTGATGACGGTGGAAGGCGAGAAGGACGACATCTCCGGCATCGGCCAGACCAAGGCGGCGCACAAGATCTGCCCGCGCATTCCCGAGGACAAGCGCGCCCATTACGAGCAGCCGGGCGTCGGCCATTACGGCGTGTTCAACGGCTCGCGCTTCCGCTCGGAGATCGCCCCGCGCATCGCCGACTTCATCCTCTCCCAGGAGCTGCCGCGCGGCGCCGCCCGGCAGCGCCCGAACGAGCGGCCCGCCCCCGCGCCGCTCGTGGCGGACGAGGAGCCCGACGTGTTCGCCCTCAACAAGAATGTGACCGCCTTTTATCCCCGGATTGCTCCGACTTAGCACTGGCAGGGCGAGGCGATTGGGGGGAAGATGAAGAGGTAACTTCGCCCCCCGGTTGCTCCATGCTGTTTCGCCGCCAGGACCGCAAGCCGCCCACTCCGCGGGCGGCGGAATGGATCGAGCTGATGCTCGATGACGAGACCCTGCGCGTTGCGGTACGTCGGCACCCCCAGGCCCGGCGGCTCACGCTCCGGGTCCGGGCCGCCGCCCGGGACGTGACGCTGACCGCCCCGCCCCACGTCCCCCTCGCCTTCGCCCATGATTTCGTGCAGCGCCATCGCGAATGGGTGCGCCTGCGCCTCGTGCGCCTGCCGCAACAGGTGCCGTTCGAGCCCGGCTCGGTGATTCCGCTCCACGGCACCCCTCACCGCATCGTCCATTGCCCGGGCGCGCGCGGCACGGCGTGGACCGCCGTAAATGCCGAGGGCGAGCCCGTCCTGTGCGTTGCCGGCGAGGCCCCGCACATGCCCCGCCGGGTGCAGGATCACCTCAAGCGGGAGGCGCGGCGGGCGCTGGCCGCTGCGGTCAGGCATTATGCGGCCGCGCTCAAGGTGGATGTGGGGCGCATCACCCTGCGCGACACCGCGAGCCGCTGGGGCTCATGCTCGGCGCAGGGCGACCTGTCCTTCTCCTGGCGGCTCGTCATGGCGCCGCCGGTCGTGCTCGACTATCTCGCCGCCCACGAGGTGGCCCACCGGCTGGAGATGAATCACGGTCCGCGCTTCTGGCGGCTGGTGGAGCAGGTCTGCCCCGCGCGGCGGGAGGCCGAGGCCTGGCTGCGCCGCCACGGCTCCGACCTCCACCGCTACGGCGCCGAATAGGCTCCCGCCTCAGTTCCATTCCTTGCGGCCAAGGGCGAAACGGCCGGGGCCGGCGGCGAAATAGAACAGCAGGCCGCCCATGATGGCCGCGTTCTTGAAGAAATGGATCTGCTGGCCCGCCGCCGCGCCCGGATCAGCGATCACCCAGAACACGTGCGAGGTGGCGGTGGCGATCGCCACGAAGCCGGCCAGCACCACCGCGACGATGCGCGGGAGGACGCCGAGGATCAGCAGCAGGCCGCCGCCAACCTCCACCACGATGGTCAGATAGGCCATCAGCGTCGGCATGGGCACGCCCTTGGCCGCGAGGCTCGCAGCGAAGCCGGCCACATTGCCGATCTTGCCGATGCCCGCCGGCAGGAACAGGGAAGCCATGAGCAGCCGGCCCGCAAGCAGGGCCAAATCATCAAGTATCCGCAAGCCAGATCTCCCGAGTCCGACGTCTTCCGACGCGACCATCATCCGTTACCGCTGCGCGGACGCCGGCCCACTTCAAGGAGTTGGGAGGGCTCGGTATCCCGCGCGAGGGCCCCTTCCCCAGAGCGCGTATTGTCCGATCAGACTGATCCAATCTGATCGAAGCTCACCCTAGGGAAGGCCGACTGTGTTTGGCGGGGAAGCGGTAGCGGGGCAAGGTCCCGCACCCCGGGAGCGCTACACTATTTCGTGTGGCCGCCGTCCTGCCCGGTCGCCCCGGCCTGCCTTTCCGCCGCCGCGAACAGGAGCCGGGCCGCCACCGGCAGGGCCACGGACAGGCCGGCGAAGCGGAACAGGTGGTGGGCGCTCATGAAGGCGGGATCGTAGCCCAGCGCGAATCCCAGCGCCGTCATCGCCTCCAGCGCGCCGGGGGCAAAGGCGGTGACGAGCTTGCCGAGGTCGTCGCCGGTGAGCCACGCCGCCAGCAGCGCGAACAGGGTGGAGATGCTGACCGCCACCAGGAAGGCGCCCAGCGCGGCGACGAAGAACGCCCGGATCGCGCCGAGCGTGGTGCCGAGGAAGCGCACCCCCACGCTCGCTCCCAGCACCACGAAGGCCGGCACGATGAGGATCTGGGGCAGCACGGCGGTGGACGCGCCGGTGGCATGCAGCGCCGCGCTGCCGGCCAGCGCCCCGAGGATCAGCCCGCCCGGCACCTTCAACCCGGCCGCGCCCAGCCCGGCCCCCACGCATACCGTCAGCAGCAGGGCCAATTCGGCGGCCGTGGAGGCATGGAGCGGCAGCGGTACCCCTCCCGCCGCGAGCCCGGTGGCGCCCAGCACATTGGGCAGCGCCACTACCAGCAGGAACAGGCGCAGCGCCTGGGCGAAGGCCACCTTGCGCAGGTCGGCGTCGGTGTCGGCGGCCATGGCCACCACGGTGCCGAAGGCGCCGGGCGCGGAGGCCCAGAACGCGGTCTGCACGCTCCAGCCGGCGACGCGGGACAGGAACAGGGTTCCGCCCATCATGGTGCCGAGCACGCTCGCCGCGAGGCACGCCATGCTCACCGGCCAGGTGGCGGCGCGGGCGAAGGTCTCCGGCGTCAGCGCCGTGCCCATGGAGGCGCCGAGCACGATGAAGGCGAGGAAGCGCAGCCATTCGGGCACAGCGATCCGCACCCCCGCGACGGCAAGGGCGATGGTGACCACGAGTGCGCCGGAAATCCAGGCGGCGGGCAGGCCCAGGGCGGCGAACACGGCGCCGCCCATGGCGGCCGCGCCCAGCGTCACCCCGGTGGAGACGGCCGAGCGCAGGCGGAACGTCAGCATGCTCACGCCGTCGCGGTCCCCTCGAGCCAGGCCACCAGGCGGCGGCTGGCCTCGGCGAGCTGGGCGTCGCCGCGGGCGAAGCACAGGCGCATGAAGCCCTCCCCGCCCGGGCCGAAGGCGGTGCCGGGGGCCAAGCCCACATTGGCCTCGTCCACCAGAGTGAGGCCCAGGCTGCGCACGTCGGTCCGGCCGGCAATGCCGAAGAACAGGTAGAAGGCACCGGGCGGCTTCACCAGATCCACCTTTCCGGTGGCGATGAGCGCGTCGGCGACGAGATCGCGGCCTTTGCGGGCGCGGGCGATCTGCTGGGCGACGAAGGCCTCGCCCTGATCGAGAGCTGCCACCGCGCCGCGCTGCATGAAGGCGGCGACGCCGGAGGTGGAATACTGGATCAGGTTCTCGATGACCTGGCCCAGCCGCGGGTCCGCCTCGATCCAGCCCACGCGCCAGCCGGTCATGGCCCAGTTCTTGGAGAAGGTCTGCACGAACAGGATGTGGTCGCCCTCGTCCATCACGTCGTGGAAGGACGGCGCGCGGGCCGCCGCCCCGCCCGGCTGGCCATAATAGAAGCGGCCGTAGATCTCATCGGCGATGATCCACAGGCCATGCCGCCGGGCCAGCGCCAGAACCGCCTCCAGGTCCTCGCGGGTGGCGACGAAGCCGGTGGGGTTGGCAGGGGTGTTGAGGAAGATGGCGCGGGTGCGCTCGGTGACCGCGGCGGCGAGCCGCTCATGGTCGAGGCTGAAGCCGTCCTTGCCATAGGCGAAGGGGACGTAGACCGGCCGCGCCCCGGCCTTCTGCGCGGCGGCGGCGGCATTGGGCCAGGACGGCGAGGGAATGATCACCTCGTCGCCCGCCCCCACCGCCATGGCGAGGGCGATATGGATCGCCTGCATGCCCGAGCCGGTGACGAAGTAGCGGTCCGGATTCTCGGCCATGCCATAGGTGCGCGCCATGTAGCGGGCGATGGCGATGCGCAGCTCCGGCAGCCCGCGCTGCCAGGTGTAGAAGGTCTCGCCCGCATGGAGCGCCGTGGCGGCGGCCTCGCAGATGAAGGGCGGGGTGGGCACGTCGCCCTCCCCGGCCCAGAGCGGGATCATGCCGGGCCGGTCGCGGCCGTAATTCATCACCTCGACGATGCCGCTCTCGGGCAGCGCCCGCACATGGTCGCGGACCCGCTCCAGATAGGGATCGTCGCCGGCGTCGGGCGAGAGGGGCAGGCCGGGCGGCGTGGAGGCACGCGAAGTCATGGCGGGCTCGCGGAAAGGCGATCAGGACAGGAGGCGACTTATAGAGGCTTCGGCGACGCAAAGGCCATCAAATGCAGTGGAAGACCGATCAGGGACGCTGATGGCAGCCCGCGTGCATCGGTGCAAGGGTCGTTTGCAAGCGGGGCCATTGTACCTCACCCCGCCCGGACCTAACTCCGGTGCGACACCCCCGTCCGGGGCATCGCGCCAGGAACCCCATGCAACCACACGTGGCGCGCCTCGGTTGAGCCAAGGACAATCGCCCATGACCGACAAGATCGACCAGGCCGCCATCGACCGCCTTTTCCTCGAAGCCCGCTCGCAGAACGGCTGGACCGACCAGCCGGTGGCCGAGGCGGAGATCCGCGCCCTCTACGATCTGGTCAAGCACGGCCCCACCTCCGCCAATACCCAGCCGGCCCGCTTCGTCTTCCTCACGAGCACCGAGGCCAAGGAGCGCCTGCGCCCGGCCCTCTCGCCGGGCAATGTGAAGGCGCTGGCGGCGCCGGTCATCGTCCTTATCGGCTACGACCTCGCCTTCCACGACAAGATCCCGCAGGTCTTCCCGCACAATCCGGGCTTCCGCGACATCTTCGTGAACAATCCGGCGGCCATCGAGCCCCATGCCTTCCGCAATTCCTCGCTGCAGGGCGCCTATCTCATCCTCGCGGCGCGGGCTCTGGGGCTGGACGTGGGCCCCATGTCGGGCTTCGACGCCGCCAAGGTGGACGCGGAATTCTTCCCCGGCGGCACGGTGAAGACCAATTTCATCGCCGCCATCGGCCATGGCGACCCGGAAAAGGTGATGCCCCGCCTGCCGCGCCTGCCCTTCGAGGACGCCGCGCAGATCGTCTGAACGGCAAAGCGGCCGGCGGCGCTCCGTCTCACTCCGGGGCTGACCCGCAAAGGCCCGGCGCGACATCGCACCGGGCCTTTTCCATCCATCCTCAGTCCTGGCCGGGATCGCCCACGAGCCCGGCGGTGGTGATCCCGGCCATGGCGCTCGCCTCGTCATTGTCCGAGGTGTCTCCGGACACCCCGACCACGCCGATGACATTGCCCGCCGCCGAGCGGATCAGCACGCCGCCCGGCACCGGGACCAGCGAGCCGCCGATGGCCGCGGCGGCGGCGGAGATGAAGAAGGGCTGGTCCTTGGCCCGCTTGAACAGGGAGCGCGACCCCATGCCCAGCGCCAGCGCGCCATTGGCCTTGCCGCGGGCGATGTCGCCGCGGTTGAGGCTGGTGCCGTCCTCCGCCGCATAGGCCTTGAGCGCGCCGCGGGCGTCGAGCACGCACACCGCGAGCGGGTTCATGGCGCCGGCGCGGGCATGGGCCAAAGCGGCGGCGACGATGGTCTGCGCCGCCTCCAGGGTGAGGTCTGCGGCTGTGCTGGTCATGTGGGCCTCTCCTTGCCGGCGCGCGCCCCGCGCGCCCGGTTGTCATGCGGGAACCGGAAGCCGTCTTTAGAGCAGATTCGCCCGGGGTTGAACGCCGGGCCGGGCCGGCAGCGCCCGCCCCGCGCGACGGTGCGACTTTTTCCTCCCCCTGCTGCGGGCCGGCATGGCACCATGGATCGTCCGCCCGCCCCGTCGCGCACCGTCTCCCCGCGCCCGCCGCGGCGCAAGGATGGGCCTTGCCGATGAGCCGACCCGTCCGCCCCCAGGTCGCCGGTGCGCCCCGCGCCTTACTTTGGATCGTGCCATGACCCAAGCGCCGCAACCCGCCCCGCGCCTGAGCCGCGAGCCCGGCCACCGCCGCAAGTTCCTGGTGGTGGTGGACGAGACCCCCGAATGCGACCGTGCCGTCTATTATGCGAGCCGCCGCGCCGCCGGCACCGAGGGCGGCCTCGTGCTGCTCGGCGTGCTGGAATTGGAGGGGGTGGCCCAGCAATGGCTCGGCGTGGCCGACCTCATGCGCGCGGAGGCCCATGAGGAGATGGCGGCACGGCTTCAGAAATTCGCCGCGCGCGCCCGCCAGGTGGCGGGCATCGCGCCCGAGCAGGTGATCAGGGAAGGCACCACGGCCGAGGCCATCGCGAGGATGATCCACGAGGATCGCGACATCGCCATCCTGGTGCTGGCGGCCGGGGTGGGCAAGGACGGTCCCGGCCCGCTCGTCACCTCGCTGGCGGCCGGGCATGCGGCACGCTTTCCGGTGCCCATCACCATCGTGCCCGGCGCCCTGACCGACGCGGAGCTGGACGCCCTCGCCTGAGTCGCGACCGGCCCGGAGCGCGGCGCCGGCCGGACCGGAGCTGCGCCCGGCCCGCGCTTTCACCGCCGGGACGGGAGAAAAGGCTCCCGTCCCGGCGGTTCGCCCCTCCCGGGCGATCTACGCGAAGACATGTGTCCTCGCCCGGGCGGCGGTTCGAATTGCGGAAGATCCGGTCTCGGAACGGATCGGGCGGGCCATCCCGGTCAAGGACGCGGGGGACGGCGGCGGCGCGCGAGCGACCGGCTTTCAACACGCCCTCTTTGGCGCAATTGGGGCGCGCGCCGCCGCGGGAGGGCCGACACGCTGCGCTTGCGCCTTTGGCATTTCCGTCTATATTAGCGCTGTCCCCGATGAGGGATGCCTCAGCGCCATCGCAGTCGAAGGTGATGAGAGTGGGCCCCCACCGGGACCCGCTCCGTTTCTGCTTATCCGGTCTTTCCGGACGGCTCGCTGGCCGCAGGGCAAGAACGTCGAAGGACGGCCTCGCCGGCCGGGTTCCGTGGGGTCCTTGTGTCCCCTGGGGGTCCGACCGGTACCGACCTTCGAGCCACATCCGGGCGCCGGTGCCGAACCGCCGTGTGCCCATCGGCGGAAAAAGCGCCGCATTTCAGCTGTCCTGGAGGGACATGACCGAGATCCAAGCCGTGCTCGACGATCCCAACGAGCCGCGCCTCATCACCGAAACCGGGGTGGCCGCCCGCGTGGCCGCCATTGCCTCGGGCGTGCTCGGCGCGCTCGGCTACCGGATCGTGCGCGTGAAGGTGACGAACCGCGACGGCGGCACGCTGCAGATCATGGCCGAGCGGCCCGACGGCACCATGAGCATCGACGATTGCGAGGCCGCCTCGCGCGCTTTGTCTCCGGTGCTCGACGTGGAAGACCCCATCTCCAGCGCCTACCGCCTGGAAATGTCCTCCCCCGGCATCGACCGCCCGCTGGTGCGCCTGTCGGACTTCGTCCGCTGGGCGGGCCACGAGGTGAAGGTGGAGATGGCGCACCCGGTGGACGGGCGCAAGCGCTTCCGCGGCATCCTGATCGGCGCCGAGGACGGCTTCGCCGTGGTCCGCCGCCTCGATGCGCCGGCCGGCGAGGAGCCCACCGTACGCCTGCCCGTCGCCGACATCCACGACGCCAAGCTCATGCTTACCGACGCCCTCATCCGCGAGGCCCTGCGCGCCGCCAAGGCTGCCGGCCACGCCCTCGACGAGGATGCGGAAGCCTTCCTCGACGGCGAGGACGGCGAAGGCACCGAGGGTGAGGTGGATGCCGAAGACGAGGCCGCCATCGCGGCCGAGACCGCCGACGCCCCCGCCGCGCCCTACCGGGGCCCCTCCCGCAAGGAGGGCCGCAAGGTCGTCGGCCGCAAGGCCAAGGGCAAGAAGGCCACGACCAAGAAATCCAACGCCAAGAAGAAATCCGGCTTCGAGGCCACCAACGCCAGCACCGTGAAGGAGACGCACTGATGGTTGCCGTCAGCGCAAACCGGCTGGAACTGCTGCAGATCGCGGACGCGGTCGCGCGGGAAAAGTCCATCGACCGCAGCATCGTCATCGCCGCCATGGAAGACGCCATCGCCAAGGCGGCGCGCTCGCGCTACGGCCAGGAAACGGACATCCACGCGGACATCAACGCCAAGACCGGCGAGCTGCGTCTGGCCCGCCACCTGCTGGTGGTGGACGAGGTGGAGAACACGGCCACCGAGATCACCCTGGACGGCGCCCGCCGCCACAATCCCGCGGCCCAGGTCGGCGACACCATCGCCGACACCCTGCCGCCCTTCGACTTCGGCCGCATCGCCGCGCAGAGCGCCAAGCAGGTCATCGTGCAGAAGGTGCGCGAGGCCGAGCGCGACCGGCAGTATGACGAATACAAGGACCGCATCGGCGACGTGCTGAACGGCCTCGTCAAGCGCGTCGAGTACGGCAACGTGGTGGTGGACCTCGGCCGCGGCGAAGGCATCCTGCGCCGCGACGAGCTGCTCCCGCGCGAGACGGTGAAGACCGGTGACCGCATCCGCGCCTACATCTACGACGTGCGCCGCGAGCCGCGCGGCCCGCAGATCTTCCTCTCGCGCACCCATCCCCAGTTCATGGCCAAGCTGTTCGCGCAGGAAGTGCCGGAGATCTACGACGGCATCGTCGAGATCAAGGCGGTGGCGCGCGATCCCGGCTCCCGCGCCAAGATCGCGGTGATCTCCCGCGACCAGTCGGTGGACCCGGTGGGCGCCTGCGTCGGCATGCGCGGCTCGCGCGTGCAGGCGGTGGTGAACGAGCTGCAGGGCGAGAAGATCGACATCATCCCCTGGAACCCGGACATCGCCACCTTCATCGTCAATGCCCTCGCCCCCGCCGAGGTGGTGAAGGTGGTGCTCGACGAAGACCGCGAGCGCATCGAGGTGGTGGTGCCCGACGCCCAGCTGTCGCTGGCCATCGGCCGCCGCGGCCAGAACGTGCGCCTCGCCACCCAGCTCACCGGCTGGGACATCGACATCATGACCGAGCAGGAGGAGAGCGAGCGGCGCCAGAAGGAATTCGCCGAGCGCACCAAGATGTTCGCCGAGGCCCTCGATCTCGACGAGATGATGGGCCAGCTGCTCACCTCCGAGGGCTTCACCTCGGTGGAGGAGATCGCCTACGTGCCCATCAACGAGCTCGCCTCCATCGAGGGCTTCGACGAGGACACCGCCACCGAGCTGCAGTCCCGCGCCCTCAAGCACCTCGCCGAGGTGGAGGAGGCGCTCGATGCCCGCCGCAAGGAGCTGGGCGTCGAGGACGAGCTGAAGAGCGTGCCCGGCGTCACCTCCAAGATGCTGGTGGCGTTCGGCGAGAACGACATCAGGAGCGTCGAGGACCTCGCCGGCTGCGCCACGGACGACCTCACCGGCTGGACCGAGCGCAAGGACGGCGAGACCATCCGCCATGCCGGCGCCCTCGACGGCTTCGAGTTCTCCCGCGAGGACGCCGAGGCCCTCATCATGCAGGCGCGCGTGACCGCCGGCTGGATCGAGGCTGACGAACCCGCTGCTGACGGCGATGACGCCGCCGCCGGCGAAGCCTGAGACTGGGAGATGACCCACGGTGCTCGCAACGATGGACGAGGACGAGACGGACGGGGGACCGCGCAGCCTTGCGGCGGCGCGGGCGCCCCTGTCGCGCCTGTGCCTTGCCACGCGGCGGGTCACCCCGGTCAAGGACATGCTGCGCTTCGTGGTGGGGCCGGACGGCGCGATCGTCCCGGACATCGCCCGTAGGCTGCCGGGGCGTGGCGCCTGGATCAGCGCCACCCGCGCCGACCTTGAGACGGCGCTGAAGCGCAAGGCCTTCGGCCGCGCCTTCAAGGGCAAGGGCACGGCGGCGCCGGACCTTGCCGATCTCGTGGACACACTGCTCGAAAAGGACGCCCGCAGCGCCCTCTCTTTGGCCAACAAGGCCGGGAAGGTGGTGACGGGCACGACGAAAGTCGAGGCGGCCCTCGCCGCCGGGGACGTGCGGGTTCTCCTGCACGCCCGGGACGCGCGCCCGGACGGGGTGCGCAAGCTCAATGCCTTCACGCGCCAGGTTACGCGCCAGGTCGAAAACGCCGGCGCGCGCCCGGTCTCCATTCTCGATTGCTTTACCGGCATCGAATTGGACTTGGCGTTGGGGCGGTCAAATGTGGTACATGCGGCGCTGCTCGCGCATCCGACGACGGAAGGGTTTCTCGAGCGCTGCCACAAGCTCCTGCGCTGGCGGACGGATGCGTCCGGCGGCGAGGCGCATGGGCAGGGCGAGGGTCACGCGCATGTCCCCGGTCGGATGCAAGGAACGGATACGGAATGAACGATACGAAGACCCCAGGCGACAAGACGCTGCATCCCGCCCCCGGCAAGACGCTCACGCTGAAGCGCCCGGTGGAACAGGGAACGGTGCGCCAGAGCTTCAGCCATGGCCGCTCGAAGGCGGTCGTGGTGGAGAAGGTGAAGCGCCGCGTCATCGCCCCAGGTGAAGCGGGTCACGGCGCCAGCCAGGGGGCTGGGCAAGGGACCGGGCAGGGAACTGCGCCCGCGGCACCGGCCGCGCCTGCGACGGCAGCCCCGGCCGCGCCGCGCCCGGCCGCGCCCGTCGAGGCGAAGGCCCCCGCCGCCGCTCCTGCTGTGCCGGCTGTTCCCGTCGTCGAGGCGAAGGCTGCGCCGGCCGTGACGCCCGCGCCGGCCGCCCCGCCCGCAGCCGTGCCCCAGCCGCCGGCACCCGCGCCGGTGGAGGCCAAGGCTCCAGTTGAGAGCAAGGCTCCGGTTGAAACCACGGCTCCGGCCGAGACCCCGGCTGCGCCGGCCGCCCCCGCGGCTGCGGCGCCCACGGCCGCCGAGACCCCCGCTGCGCCTCCGGCTGCCGCGCCGGCTGCGGCTGCGCAGGCTCCCGCGCCTCAGGCTGCGGCCCCCAAGGCTCCGGCCGCGCCCGCCGAGGCGAAGGCCGTGCCGGCGCGGCCCGCCCCGTCCGCGGGCGGCCGCACCTCCGACGGTCCGCGCACCGCCACCGGCGCGTCGAGCCGTCCCGGCTCCCAGTCCCAGCCGTCCCGTCCGGGCGCGCCCAACCGTCCCGGCCAGCCGCCCCGGTCCGGCGGCCCCGGTGCCGACCGTCGTCCCGGCAGCGGCGGCCCGGCCGGCCGGCCCGGCGCCCAGCAGCGCTCCGGCGGGTCCGGCGTGGTGCTGCGCACCCTGACCGAGGAAGAGCGCAACGCCCGCGCCAGCGCTCTCGCCGATGCCCGCGTCCGCGAGGTGGAAGAGCGGCGCATGGCCGAGGAGCGCCGCGCCGCCGAGGAGGAAGCCCGTCGCCGCGCCGAGCGCGAGCGTGTCGAGCGCGCCGAGCGTGAGGCCGCCGAAGCCCGCAAGCGCGAGGAAGAGGCCCGCCGCGCCCAGGAAGACGAAAGCAAGCGCCGCGCCGAACAGGAGGCACGCAAGCGCTTCGGCGGCGAGGAGCAGGGCACCGCCCGCCCCGCCGGCACTGCCGGCGCCGGAGCGGGAGCGGGAGCCGCCGCCACTGCGCGGCCCCTGACGCCGCGCCCGGCCGGCACCGCCGAATCCGAGGACGAGGAGCGCCGCGCCGCCCGTCGTGGCCCCGGCGCGCGCGTCGCGCCCCCGGTGAAGGTGCCCCGGGCGCCCGCCGGCCAGGAGAAGCAGCGCGGGCGCCTGACCCTCGTCACCGCCCAATCGGGCGAGGAGGAGCGCCAGCGCTCGGTGGCGTCGTTCCGCCGCCGCACCCAGCGCATGACCGGCCACCGGGCGCAGGAGAGCAAGGAAAAGATCTCCCGCGAGGTGATCCTGCCCGAGACCATCACCATCCAGGAACTCGCCAACCGCATGTCGGAGCGGGCCGTGGACGTGATCCGCATGCTCATGAAGCAGGGCCAGATGGTGAAGATCACCGATGTGATCGACGCCGACACCGCCGAGCTGATCGCCGAGGAACTGGGCCACACCGTGCGCCGCGTCTCGGAATCCGACGTGGAAGAGGGCCTGTTCGACACGCCCGACGCCCCGGAGACCATGCTGCCGCGCCCCGCGGTCGTGACCATCATGGGTCACGTCGACCACGGCAAGACCTCGCTGCTGGACGCCATCCGTTCGGCCAACGTGGTCTCCGGCGAGGCCGGCGGCATCACCCAGCACATCGGCGCCTACCAGGTGACCTCGCCCTCGGGCTCGAAGATCACCTTCATCGACACCCCCGGCCACGCCGCCTTCACCGCCATGCGCGCCCGCGGCGCCAAGGTGACGGACATCGTGGTGCTGGTGGTGGCGGCCGATGACGGCGTGATGCCCCAGACGGTGGAGGCCATCAATCACGCCCGCGCCGCCAGGGTGCCGCTGATCGTCGCCATCAACAAGATCGACAAGCCCGGCGCCAAGCCCGAGCGCGTGCGCTCCGAGCTGCTCCAGCACGAAGTGCAGGTGGAAACCATGGGCGGCGAGACGCTCGAGGTGGAGGTCTCCGCCAAGGAGCGCCTGAACCTCGACAAGCTGCTGGAAGCCATCGCGCTCCAGTCGGAGCTGCTCGACCTCAGGGCCAATCCGGACCGTGCGGCCGAAGGCACGGTGGTGGAAGCCAAGCTCGACCGCGGCCGCGGTCCCGTGGCCACCGTGCTGGTGCAGCGCGGCACGCTCAAGGTGGGCGACATCGTGGTCGCCGGAGCCGAATGGGGCCGCGTGCGCGCCCTCATCTCCGACACCGGCGCCAACGTGGACACCGCCGGCCCGTCCTTCCCGGTGGAAGTGCTGGGCTTCAACGGCACTCCGGAGGCGGGCGACCGCCTCGCCGTGGTGGAGAACGAGGCCCGCGCCCGCGAGATCACCGACTACCGCCAGCGCCAGAAGCGCGAGAAGGCAGCGGCAAGGTCCGCCACCGTGCGCGGCTCGCTCGAGCAGATGATGAGCCAGGTGAAGTCCACCGGGCGGAAGGAATTCCCCCTCATCATCAAGGGCGACGTGTCCGGCTCGGTGGAAGCCATCATCGGCTCGCTGGAGAAGATCGGCAACGACGAGGTGCAGGCCCGCATCATCCATTCCGGCGCGGGCGGCATCAACGAAAGCGACGTGACGCTGGCGGAAACCTCCGGCGCCGCGATCATCGCCTTCAACGTGCGCGCCAACAAGGAAGCGCGCGACGCGGCCGAGCGGGCGGGCATCGAGATCCGCTACTACAACATCATCTACGACCTCGTGGATGACGTGAAGAAGGCCATGAGCGGCCTGCTCGCGCCCATCAACCGCGAGACCATGCTGGGCAACGCCCTCATCAAGGAGATCTTCGCGGTCTCCAAGGTGGGCAAGGTGGCCGGCTGCACCGTCACCGACGGCAACGTGGAACGCGGCCAGCATGTCCGCCTCATCCGCGACAACGTGGTGATCCACGAAGGCAAGCTTGCCACGCTCAACCGCTTCAAGGATGCGGTGAACACGGTGCATGCGGGCCAGGACTGCGGCATGTCCTTCGAGAACTACCAGGACATGCGCGCGGGCGACGTGATCGAGTGCTATCGCGTCGAGGTGATCCAGCGCTCGCTGTGAGGCGGGCGACAGGTCGCCAAACCCCTCTCCCGTCACAGGGTTGAGCCCTCTCCCGCCTGCGGGGGAGGGTTGGGAG
>NZ_JAIVFN010000101.1 GCF_030015065.1 Xanthobacter autotrophicus
GGTGGGCGTGGTGCAGTTCATCAAGGGCGCGTGGCAGACCGGGGAGCAGGAGGCCTTCGCCGCGTTCGGCGACAAGGTGGTCTGGCACACCATGGGCGAGGGCTTCACCTGGGAGACGCAGGACCTCGCCCGCGACCGCGCCGCCGCTGCCCGCGCCTTCGCCAAGGTGCGCGAACTGATGGAAGACGAGACCATCGCCCTCCTCGTCCTCGACGAACTGAACATCGCCCTGCGCTACGACTATCTCGACCTTGCCGAGGTGGTGTCCGCGCTCACGGCCCGCCGCCCCGGCCTCCACGTGGTGGTGACGGGGCGTAACGCCAAGCCGGAGCTGATCGCGGCGGCGGATCTCGTCACCGAGATGGGGCTGGTGAAGCATCATTTTGCGGCCGGGGTGAAGGCCCAGGCCGGCATAGAGTTCTGATCCCATGGCGCGCGCGCTGATGTTCCAGGGCACCGGGTCGGACGTGGGCAAATCGCTGCTCGTGGCGGGACTGGCGCGCGCCTTCACCCTGCGCGGGCTGAAGGTGCGTCCCTTCAAGCCGCAGAACATGTCCAACAACGCCGCCGTCACCGCCGATGGCGGCGAGATCGGCCGGGCGCAGGCGCTGCAGGCGCGGGCGGCGCGGGTACCCCTCAGCGTCCACATGAACCCGGTGCTGCTGAAGCCGCAGGGCGAGACCGGCGCGCAGGTGGTGGTGCAGGGCCGCGTCTACGGCACAGCCAAGGCGGCGGCCTACCAGGGCATGAAACCGTCTCTGCTGCCCTTCGTGC
Organism: Xanthobacter autotrophicus; assembly: GCF_030015065.1. GTDB lineage: Bacteria > Pseudomonadota > Alphaproteobacteria > Rhizobiales > Xanthobacteraceae > Xanthobacter > Xanthobacter autotrophicus_D. The sequence goes on from NZ_JAIVFN010000101.1 coordinate 775, forward strand.
TGGAGAGCTTCGGCCGCCTGAAGGACGAGGCCGACCTGGTGCTGGTGGAGGGCGCGGGCAGCGCCTCGGAGGTCAATTTGCGGGCCGGCGACATCGCCAACATGGGCTTTGCCCGCGCTGCTGGCGTGCCGGTGGTGGTCATCGGCGATATCGACCGGGGCGGCGTTATCGCCGCCCTCGTGGGAACGAAGACGGTGGTCGATCCCGCCGACGCGGCCCTCATCTGCGGCTTCATCGTCAACCGCTTCCGGGGTGACCCGAGCCTGTTCGCCGCCGGCATGGAGACGATCGCGCGCCACACCGGCTGGGCGGCGCTGGGGCTGGTGCCCCATTTCGGTGAGGCCATCCGCCTGCCGGCCGAAGACGCGCTGGCGCTTGTCGCCCCGCCCGCGGCGAAGCCGGGGGCTGGGATCAGGATCTGCGTGCCCATCCTGCCCCACGTCTCCAATTTCGACGACCTCGACCCGCTGGACGCCGAGCCTTCCGTGGAGGTGCGCCGCATCCGCCCCCACGAGACGCTGCCGGTGGATACCGACCTCGTGCTGCTCATCGGCTCGAAGGCCACCATCGCGGACCTCGCCGCGCTCAAGGCGGGAGGGCTCCACCACGACATCCTCGCCTTCGCCCGGCGCGGCGGCCATGTGATGGGCCTGTGCGGCGGCTACCAGATGCTGGGCGAGACCATCGCCGATCCCGACGGCATCGAGGGCGAGGCGAAGATCGCCCGCGGCCTCGGCCTGCTCAAGGTTCACACCGTGCTGTCGCCGGACAAGCGATTGGTGGAGGTGAAGGGCGTGGCCCGAGATTCCGCCGTCGCCACTCCATTTGCCGGCTACGAGATGCATATGGGCGTCACCGCCGGCGCAGATGCGGGGCGGCCCTTCGCCGTGCTCTCCGATGGCCGGCCGGATGGCGCCCGGTCCGCCTGCGGCCGGGTGTCCGGCACCTATGTGCACGGCCTGTTCGCCTCCGACGCCTTCCGTAGCGGCCTGCTCGGCGCGCTGGGTGGGGCGCCGTCGCAGGCGGCCTATGAGCAGGGGGTGGAGGAGACGCTGGATCGTCTCGCCGCCCACCTCGCCGCCCATCTGGACCTCGACCGGCTGCTCAGCCTCGCCAGATGAAGGTCGCCGCCGCCCCGGCGAGCACCAGCAGCACCATCAGCGCATCCGCCCGCCGATAGAGCCGCAGCGCGGCGCGAACGTCATCCGCCGTCGCCTCCCGCCTTCCGTCGCCCATATAGGCGTCTTCGGTGAAGACACCGGCATAGACCTTGGGTCCGTTCAGCTTCAGCCCCAGCGCGCCGGCCATGGCGGCCTCCGACCAGCCGGCATTGGGGGAACGGTGGCGCGGCGCGTCCCGCAGCATGGCCCGGTGTGCGGCGCGGGTGTCGGCGCCGGGGGTGAGCGCCGCAGCCGCGATCAGCAGCATGCCGGCGAGGCGCGAGGCGGGCAGGTTCACATAGTCGTCGGCGCGCGCGGCAGCCCAGCCGAAGGCGGCATGGCGCTCGGTGAGGTGGCCGATCATGCTGTCGGCGGTGTTGAGCGCCTTGTAGGCGGCGCCCCCGGCCAGCCCGCCCACGCACATCCACAGGGTCGGCGCCACCACGCCATCGGAAAAATTCTCGGCGAGGCTCTCGATGGCGGCGCGGGCGACGCCGGCCTCGTCGAGGGTCTGCGGGTCGCGCCCGACGATGTGGCTCACCGCCGTGCGTGCCGCCTCCAGGCTGCCGCCCTCCAGCGCCTCCGCCACCCGCGCCACATGCCAGTGCAGCGAGCGCTGGGCGATGAGCGTGGAGCCGATGAGGCCGAGCACGACCAGGCCGAAGGGCAGGGGGCGCAGCAGCGCCTCCAGAAGCGCGGCCGGCGCGGCGGCGGCAGCGAGGATCACGCCCACGGCCACCACGCCGAGCAGCCTGCGGGTCGTCGCGCCGAGGCCGGGACGGTTCAGGGCGTGATCGAGGACGACGATCAGGCGGCCGATCCAGATCACCGGATGGCCGATGCGGCGGACCATGGCCGCCGGATAGCCGACGACGGCTTCCAGAAGCACGGCCAGCGCCGCCAGGTCGAACGCCATCAATGCCTCCCCCCGCCCCATTCCGCGCCACGGCCAGATCACGTTAGAACCGGATTCCCGCAACAGGTCGAGGGGGCCGCGGTTTTGACCAAAATCCGCCCGTCCGCGCCGGCACGGCCATGATTGCTGTGTGACTTTACGCTGTTACCGCAATGCAGCAAAGAGTCTTCGCACTGCGCGAATACGTGTGCTAAACTTTGGTATTGAGCGTCCCCATGGGGGTGACGTGGCAGGTGTCAGGCTGCGATCATGGCAATGCTGAAGCTCCGCCCGGTCCCGGCGACAGGTGGCTCCATCGCCCCTGCCACGGTGCGGCTGCCTGCGCACAAGCGTGTCTATGCTATCGGCGATATCCACGGTCACATCGATCTTCTGCTACACCTGCAAAAGGCGATCGACGCCGACATGGCGGCCCATCCGGGCCCGGACTGCATCGAGGTCTATCTCGGCGACTACGTGGATCGCGGCCCCAATTCGGCGGCCGTTCTCGATGCGCTGATCGCCCGCCAGGCCAGCCGCGAGGTCGTCTGCCTCAGCGGCAACCACGAGGCGGTGATGATCGAGGCCCTCCTCTCGCGCGAAGGGTTCGCGCGCTGGATGAAGATGGGTGGGCTGGAGACGGTTTTCTCCTATCTGGGCCACCGCCGCACGCTGGACGAGGGCACGCTGTGGAGCCAGTGGCGCGCGGCGGTCGCGCCGGCGCACCTGGCGTTCCTCAACCGGCTGTCCAGCCATTTCGTCTGCGGCGACTACCTCTTCGTCCATGCCGGCCTGCGTCCCGGCGTGCCGCTGGAGGAGCAGAGCCCCGCGGACATGATGTGGATCCGGCGCGAATTCCTCGACTGCCCCGACTGGCTGGGCCATTGCGTGGTGCATGGGCATACCCCCACCCGGGAGCCCGAGGTGCTGCCCAACCGGATTAACATCGACACCGGCGCCTATGCCTCGGGGCATCTCACCTGCCTGGTGCTCGAAGGTGCGGACTGTTTCCAGATCACTACTTAAGGTACCAGAGGACCGTCACCGGCGGCCGCATTCAAAGGTATCATATTGTCGCAAATTGCGATTCCGGCCCGGCTTCTTTTTTGTTGCTGCAATGCCACACGAAGTTCGGAAAATCGTTGCTCCGGATACGATTCAAGCCACTGGAGATAGGCCGCCGCTGAGCCTCCATGGTAGGGAAACGAGGCGACGTTGTATGGGGGTGAAGGCCAGTGTTCCTAGTCCGAAAGAGTTGGTTCGACCGCCTTCGCTTCGCAGGCTGCGTCGCCATCGCTGCAGCCCTGGGCGGCTGTAATTTTCTTCCGGCTTCGGGCCCCTACAGCGCAGAGGTGCGCAATCCGCAGACTCAGGACACGGACGGCGTCGGCTACAAGCTGGTGCCCATGACCATCGACGTGGTGCGGGTCCTCGCCACCACCGACAGCGAGGGGCTGATCGGCACCTTCCGCAATGACCGCAGGCCCATTCCGAACGTGAAGATCGGCGTTGGCGACCAGGTCGGCGTGTCCATCTTCGAGGCCTCCTCCGGCGGCCTGTTCATTCCTGCGGAAGCCGCCTCGCGCGCCGGCAATTTTGTCGATATCCCCGATCAGACCGTGGACCCGAACGGCTTCATCTCGGTGCCCTATGCAGGGCAGGTGAAGGCGGCGGGGCTGATGCCGTCGCAGGTGGAAAAGGAAATCGTCGATCGGCTGCGCAACCGCGCCATCGAGCCCCAGGCGGTGGTCACCGTGAAGACCCAGCGCTCCAACGCCGTGACCGTGATCGGCGAGGTGGAGACCCCCGTGCGCTTCCCGCTCACCTCCGCGGGCGAGCGCATTCTGGACGCCGTCAGCCGTGGCGGCATGGCGCAGGCCAAGGGCTACGACCTGTTCGTCACGCTCCAGCGCGGCCACCGCGAGGCGACCATCAGCTTCAACCGCCTCGTCCGCGAGCCCGCCAACAATGTCTATCTGCAGCCGGACGACACCATCTACGTGTTCAGCCGTCCGCGGACCTTCCTGGCCTTCGGCGCCAGCGGCAAGCAGGGCCAGTTCAACTTCGGCAACGATTCCATCAGCCTCAGCGAGGCCGCGGCCAAGGCCGAAGGCCTGCTGGACCAGCAGGCGGACCCGCAGTCCGTCTTCCTGTTCCGCATCGAGAACCGCTCCACGCTGGAGCGGATGGGCGTGGACGTGTCCAACCTCCCCGACAAGCGGATCCCGACCATCTACACGGTCAATTTCCGCGAGCCGACCGGCTACCTCATGGCCACCAAGGTGCCCATGCGGGACAAGGACATCATCTATATCGGCAATGCCGCGTCGGTGGAGCTGACCAAGTTCCTCAACCTGGTGCTGCTGGGCGCCACCGCGGTCCGCGAGATCACGGAAGCCAACACCAACGTCTATGGCGTGAACTGAGGATCGCCCCTCGGGGCGGTTTCCTTCGGGCAAGGCCGCGCCTTCCGGGCGCGGCCTTTCGCGTTCTCACGGCCGTGCCGTCCGGCTTTGCGCGCGAGCGGGGCTCTCCGCTATGGTGGAGCATGCGCCGCGCAGGGGCGGCCCATGCGGGCACGCGGCAGGGCGCGGGTGTCGGGCGCGGAGCGGGGGAGAGAGCCTGAATGTTCATCGCCTTCTTCGAGGCGCTCAAGGCCGCCGGCGTGCCGGTTTCCGTGCGTGAGTATCTCACGCTGATGGAGGCCATGGACCGCGACGTGGCCGGCCGGCAGGTGGATGCCTTCTATTATCTCGCCCGCGCCAGCCTCGTGAAGGACGAGCGCCACCTCGACCGTTTCGACCAGGTCTTCGGCCGCTGCTTCAAGGGCCTGGAAGGCGCGCTGGGGGAGGAGGGCCACTCCATCCCCGGGGACTGGCTGAGGAAGCTCACGGAGAAGCATCTCACCGAGGAAGAGAAGGCCCAGATCGAGGCGCTGGGCGGGCTCGACAAGCTGCTGGAGACGCTGAAACAGCGACTGGAGGAGCAGAAGGGGCGCCACCAGGGCGGCTCCAAGTGGATCGGCACCGGCGGCACCTCCCCCTTCGGCGCCTATGGCTACAATCCGGAGGGCGTGCGCATCGGCCAGGAGGGCAACCGCAACTTCCGTGCGGTGAAGGTCTGGGACAAGCGCGACTTCAAGGATCTCGACGATACGGTCGAGCTCGGCACCCGCAACATCAAGGTGGCGCTGCGCCGCCTGCGCAAGTTCGCCCGCATCGGCGCGGCGGAGGAACTGGACCTCGACGGCACCATCCGCGAGACCGCCCGCCAGGGCTGGCTCGACGTGCGCCTGCGCCCGGAGCGGCGCAATGCGGTAAAGGTGCTGCTGTTCCTCGACGTGGGCGGCTCCATGGACTGGCACGTGGCCCAGGTGGAGGAGCTGTTCTCCGCCGCCCGTGCCGAGTTCAAGCACCTCGAGCACTTCTACTTCCACAACTGCGTCTATGAGGGGGTCTGGAAATCCAACGCCCGCCGTGCCACCGAGCGCATCCCCCTGTTCGACGTGCTGCACACCTATCCCCACGACTACAAGTTGATCTTCGTGGGTGATGCGTCCATGAGCCCGTATGAAATTACCTATGCCAATGGCTCGGTGGAGCACAACAATGCCGAGCCGGGCAAGGTCTGGCTGGAGCGCCTGACCACCACCTATCCCAAGGCGGCGTGGCTCAATCCGGTACCGGAGGCGCACTGGGGCTATACGGACTCCATCCGCCTCGTGCGCCACCTCATGGAGGGGCGCATGTTCCCGCTGACCGTCGAGGGCATCGACGCCGCCATGCGGGAGCTGACGTGAGCGGGGCAGAAGAGGGTGCCACCTATGCCTGCTTCCCGCGCCTCGGCGGCGCCGGCGTGCGGCTGCAACTCGTGTCCGCCGGGCTGGAGTTCGCGGTGGGGCCGCGCGAGGGCTACCTTGCGCTCGCCGACATTTCCGCGGTCACGCTGCGTTTCCTGCCGGCCAAGTTCGCGGCGGCGGCCTTCGAGATCGAGATTTCCGGCCGCGACGGCACCCGCCTGAAGACGGCGTCCGCCTCGCGCATCTCGCTGACCGGGGTCCGGGACCAGGGGCCGGACTATGCCGCCTTCGTCCGGGCCCTGCATGCGGCGCTGGCCGCGAGGGGAAGCGCGGCGCACTTCCGCGGCGGCTATGCGCGGTGGCGCTTCATCCTGATGGTGACGGTGGGGGCGCTCGCGCTGGCGGGGCTTCTGACGGTGCTCGGCTTCGCCCTCTTGGAGCGGCAATGGAGCTTCGCGCTGTTTTTGGGCGCCATGGGGGCTTTCGTGGTCTGGCCCACAGCCGAGACGATCTGGCGCAACCGCCCGCTGCGCTACACGCCCGACCGGATCCCGCCGCACCTATTGCCGGCGTGAGGCGGCGGCCTCTTCCTCCTCCGCCTTGCGCAGCAGGCCGCTCGCCACGTCCGCGAGGCGCGGCGCGGGCAGGGCGGTGAAGGGCAGGGGGCGGGTGACGGCAATGGCCGCCAGCCCAAGCCGCGCCGTCAGCAGCCCGTTCACCACCCCTTCGCCGAGCCGCGCCGACAGCCGCGCGGCCAGCCCCTGGCCGACGATCTGCTGCACCAAGGTGTCGCCGGCCGCCATGCCGCCGGTGACGGCGAGGTGGCCGAGCACGTGCCGCACCAGCCGCACCGTGCCGAGCGTGCCGGGACGCCCGCCATAGAGCCGGGCGAGGCGGCGCATGAGCGTAACCGCGCTGTAGAGCACAAAGGCGAGGTCCATCACCGCCCGCGGCGACACCGCGGTGACCACCGAGACGTTGCGCGCCGCGTCCGACACCATCTGCCGGGCGCGGGAATCGAGGCCCGCGAGCAGCGTGCGCTCGGCGAGGTGCATCAGGTCCGCCCCGTCGATGATTCCGGACATGTGCCCTTCGAGATCCGTCCGTGCCCGGGCGAGGCTGGGCGTCTCCGCGGACAGGCGCAGCACGTCCCGCACCACGGATTCGGCCAGGGTGCGGTCATCCTCGGCCAGGGCCTTCTCGGCGCGGGCGCGGATGTCGTCCAGCCTGGTCAGCCGCGCCAGGCCGGCAATCTCCCGCGCCAGGATGGCGACGAGCGCGGCCAGCAGCGTGGCGGTGAAGGCAAGTCCCACATAGCCGAGCCACTCGGCCCGGGCGAACAGGTCGCCGATCAGCTGGCTGAGGCCCACATAGGCCATGAGGCTGAGCACGCCGCCCAGCGCCGACCAGAACAGCCCGGCGAGGGACATGCCCCAGGCGCGGCGCGGCTCCGGAGCCGGCACCGGCGGGGGAAAGGCCGGTTCCGCCGGCTCCGGCGGCGCCATGGTGATGGCGGCTTCGTCGAGGCGGAAGACCTGGGGCCGGCGGGGGGAGGTGCGCTCATCGCTCATGGGTCATCAGATGTCGCTGAAGTGAGGCGGGCGCAAGCCCCCGCGCATCCGCCGCTCACAAGGCGGGGAGCGCGGCGAAGTGTGGCTTGCCCGAACGGGCCCGGCGGCCCATGAGGCAACGGCAATGCGAGACGGTGCGGCGAGGGGACGCCCGCCCGCCCGTCGATGGATGCGCGAAACCGGAGCTGCGACGAAGACCCATGGCCGACGTGACCCTGCCCGCCGCCTTCCTCGCCGGCCTCGTGAGCTTCGTTTCCCCCTGCGTGCTCCCGCTGGTGCCGCCCTATCTGTGCTTCCTCGGCGGCAGCACGCTGGACGACCTCGCCGGCGACGAGCCGGTGAAGGAGGTGGGGCGCCGCGCCATGGTGGGCGCCATGCTGTTCGTGGCCGGCTTCAGCGTGGTGTTCGTGGCGCTGGGGGCGGGGGCCTCAGCCATCGGCGACCTGCTGCGGGCCCATCTCGATGTGCTCTCCATCATCGCCGGCCTCGCCATCATCGTGATGGGGCTGAACTTCCTCGGCGTGTTCCGAATCCATCTGCTGCACCGCACGGCACGCGCCCATGTGCACGAGCCGACCGGAATCTGGGGGGCCTTCGTGATGGGGCTGGCCTTCGCGTTCGGCTGGACGCCGTGCCTCGGCCCGGTGCTGGGCGCCATCCTGGCGGTGGCGGGTTCGGAGGCGACGGTCTCCAAGGGCGCGGGGCTGCTCGCCATCTATTCGCTGGGGCTCGGCGTGCCCTTCCTTCTGGCGGCCGTCGCGGTGCGGCCGTTCCTGAAGAGCCTCGTCCACATGCGCAAGCTCCTGCCGGTGGTGGAGAAGGCCATGGGCGCCCTGCTGGTGCTCACCGGCATCGCCTTCATGTCCGGCTGGATCGCCCATGCCAGCTACTGGCTCATCGAGACCTTCCCGTCCCTCTCCACCCTGGGGTAGGCGGCGGCTCCACATTTTCCACGTTCGGGCGGGGGCAAAGGCCACCGCGCCGTTGCGCCGTGCCGGGCCTTCCGGAATACTCCGCGCCCGATCGCATGGAGAGCCGGATCCGACTCTCCAATTCAAGAAGGAGAGTGCGTGATCCGATGAGCCTGCCATGCATGCTGGTCGGCACGCGCTCCGCGCAGCCAAGAGGCGCCGTTTCTCCCATGAAGATCACCTGGTTCGGCCACGCCGCGTTCCGCCTCGATTTCGCGGACAAGGCGGTGCTCATCGACCCCTTCTTCACCGGCAATCCCCGCTTCAACTCCACCGTGGAGGAGGCCGCCCGCGGGGTGACGCACATCCTGCTCACCCACGGCCATTCCGACCATGTGGGGGACACCCTCTCCCTGGTGGAGGATGCGGCGGACGCGAGCCGGACCCTGCCGGTGGTGACCAATCCGGAGGTCTGCGCCTACCTTTCCGCCAAGGGCGCCGGCAATGCCCCGCAGATGATGAACACCGGTGGCACGCTGGATTGCGGCGGCTTCACCGTGACCATGGTGCGCGCCGACCATTCCTCGGGCGGGCCGGGCAGCCCTTCCGAATATCTCGGCAATCCCACCGGCCTCATCATCCGGGCGCCGGGCGAGCCCACCGTCTGGCACATGGGCGACACCGACATCTTTTCCGACATGGCGCTGATGTGCGAAATCCACCGGCCCAAGGTGGTCTTCATCCCCATCGGCGACCGCTTCACCATGGGCCCCGCCGTGGCGGCGCTGGCGGTAAAGCGCTTCCTGCCGGGGGTGGAGGTGGTGGTGCCATGCCATTACGGCACCTTCCCCATCCTGGTGCAGGACGCCTCCTTCTTCGTGCAGGCGCTGGCGGACCACCCGGTGAAGGTGGTGGTGCCCGGCCCCGGCGGATCGTTCGACGCCAACATCACGCCGTCATCATAGGCGGTTGCGTCGGGCGGTGCGGACGGCTACGCCTTCCGCCCCAGGAGGAGCGCCTCTTGAGGCGCCCCCCGCCGCTCCAAGAGGGGTGCCCGGAGTGGCGCCCCCTATGAGGACCCCCAAGGACCGCCCCATGAGGTCAAGCGCCATGACGAGCGCAGCATGAGCGCCCACACGCCCCGCACCGCCATCTATGGCGGCTCGTTCGATCCGTTGACCAACGGCCATCTGGACGTGGTGCGCTCCGCCTGCCGCCTCGCCGACCGGCTGGTGCTGGCGGTGGGCATCCATCCCGGCAAGGCGCCGCTGTTTTCGGCCGAGGAGCGGCTGGACATGCTCACCGCCGTGTGCCGGCCCATCGCGGCGCAGGAGAATGCGACGCTGGAGGCCATCACCTTCGATGACCTGGTCGTTGCCACCGCCCAGCGGCTCGGCGCGACGCTGCTCATCCGGGGGCTGCGCGACGGCACGGACCTCGACTACGAGATGCAGATGGCGGGGATGAACGGGGTGCTCGCCCCCGACATCCAGACCGTGTTCCTGCCCGCCTCGCCGCGGGTACGCCCCATCACCGCCACGCTGGTGCGGCAGATCGCGGCCATGGGCGGGGACGTTTCCGCCTTCGTGCCGGCCGAAGTGCTGGCGCGCCTCAAGGACAAGTTCCCGCGTTGAGCGGCGCATCCGGCGCCCACCCATCCGCCCCGACCGGGGCCGTTCGCAGGAGATCTTCATGACGCGTCTTTTGGGCCGCTTTCTCGCCGCTGCCCTGCTCGCTTTCGCCGTTGCGCTGCCGGCCCAGGCCCAGACGAAGGGCGACCCGCAGAACACTCTTTATCTCGACACGCCCTATGGCCGCGTGGTGATCCAGCTGCGCCCGGACCTCGCGCCCAAGCATGTGGAGCGCATGAAGACGCTGACCCGCGAGGGCTTCTATAACAACGTGCCGTTCCACCGCGTCATCGACGGCTTCATGGCGCAGACCGGTGACGGCCAGTACGGCAACGGTACCGGCGGCTCCAAGTATCCCAACCTGCCGGCGGAATTCTCCTCCGTGCCGTTCAAGCGCGGTGTGGTGGGCATGGCGCGGGCCTCCTCGCCCGACAGCGCCAACTCCCAGTTCTTCATCATGTTCGACGAAACCCCCAGCCTGAACAACCAGTACACCGTGGTGGGCCAGGTGGTGTCGGGCATGGAGTTCGTGGACAAGATCAAGAAGGGCTCGGCCTCGGGCAACGGCGTGGTGTCCGGTCCCGACCGCATCGTGAAGATGCAGGTGGCGGCGGACGCCAAGTGATTTGGTTGACGTGATTTTGTGCCGTGTCGGTCGGTCCAGCCGGTCGGCACGGCTTTCTTGAGCCTCGGCGCAGCCGGGCGGACGCGGCGGCCGGACCTCTCCGGCGCCGCCTCGAAAGGATGAGATCCATGAGTGATGAAGTTCTGGTCCTCGAGACCACCAAGGGGCCGGTGACCATCGCGTTCCGTCCCGACCTCGCCCCCGGCCACGTGGCCCGCATCAAGGAGCTGGTGTCCACCGGCTTCTATGACGGCGTGCCGTTCCACCGCGTCATCGACGGCTTCATGGCGCAGACCGGCGATCCCACCGGGACCGGCATGGGCGGCTCGGGCCAGAAGCTGAAGGCTGAGTTCAACCGCCAGCCCCACGTGCGCGGCACCTGTTCCATGGCGCGCGCGCAGAACCCCGATTCCGGCGACAGCCAGTTCTTCATCTGCTTCGGCGACGCCCGCTTCCTCGACGGCCAGTACACGGTGTGGGGCGAGGTGATCTCGGGCATGGAGAATGTGGACCTGATCAAGCGCGGCGAGCCCGTGAAGGATCCCGACAAGATCGTCTCGGCCAAGCTCGCCCCCAAGGCGGCGTGAGCCGCAGGACGGCACAGGTACCGGCGTGAGCCGCCGGACGGCATAGGTACCGGCGTGAGCCGCAGGACGGCATAGGTGCCGACCTCGGCTCGCAGGTTGAAAAAAGAAAGGGCGCCCCACCGAGGGGCGCCCTTTCTTTTCACCGTCCGCGACCGTCTGAGCGCCCGCGTCACACCTCGGTGAGGTGGCGTGCGCGCATGTCCTTCAGGTAAGGCGGACGCGGGATGGAGGCGTGGGCGGCCCGCAGGGCGGCGGACCAGCGCTCGCGCAGATCGTGGAAATAGGGCTCGCCGGGCTCGATCCGATAGACCAGCTCCGAATGGAGCGTATCCGGCGTCACCACCATCACGTCGATGGGCAGGCCCACGCCGAGATTGGAGCGCATGGTGGAATCCATGGAGATGAGGCTGGCCTTTAGCGCCTCGGCGATCTCCATGTCGTAGTTCACGGCCCGGTCGAGCACCGGCTTGCCGTATTTGTGCTCGCCGATCTGCAGGAACGGCGTGTCCTGCGTGCATTCGATGAAATTTCCGGCCGAGTAGATCATGTAGAGGCGCAGGCTGTCGCCCGCGATCTGGCCACCGAGCAGGAACGACACCTCGAAACTGATGCTGCTCTGCTCCATGAAGGCGCCGTTGACCTTGTGCACCTGCCGGATGGCGGTACCCACCAGCTGGGCGGCCTGGAACATGGTGCGGCAGTCGCGCAGCTGGTGACGCTCGCCGGCCTCGTGATCCTCCACGCCTTCCCTGAGCAGGCTCACCACCGACTGGGACACCGAGAGGTTGCCCGCGGTGGCGAGGCCGAGCACATGGTGGCCGGGCTCCTCGAAGATGTGGAGCTTGCGGAATGTGGAGATGTTGTCGAGGCCCGCATTGGTCCGGGTGTCGGCGATCAGCACCAACCCATCCCGCACCAGAACCCCACAGCAATAGGTCATCGCAAACCCCCGTTTCGCGGCGCGACTATAGCGACCGGGCGCGGGACCGGGCAACGGCGCGATGATACGCCGGCAAACGGGGATGCGAGGTGTGTCCCATTACCCTCAGTTCCGCGTCGCTCAATCCTGCTCGTCTTCCCGGCAGCGGCGGAAGGGGCCGAGATCCGTGAGCACCGCCGCGTCTTCCTCCACATAGGCGCGCTCGCGCTCGAGATATTGCGCCACCGCCCCCTTGAGGCCGGGATGGACGATATAGTGGGCGGAATAGGTGGTGACCGGCAAATAACCGCGCGCGAGCTTGTGCTCGCCCTGGGCGCCGGCCTCCACCACCTTGAGGCCGCGGGCGATGGCGAAGTCGATGGCCTGATGATAGCAGACCTCGAAATGCAGGAAGGGATGTTGCTCCACGGCGCCCCAGTAGCGCCCGTACAGCGTTTCCGCCCCGATGAAGTTGAGCGCCCCGGCGATGTAGCGCCCGTCGCGCCGCGCCATCACCAACAGGATGTCCTGCGGCATGCGCTCGGCCAGCAGCGAGAACAGCTCGCGGTTGAGATAGGGCGTGCCCCATTTGCGGCCGCCGGTATCGAGATAAAACATGAAAAAGGAATCGAGTGCCTCGTCGGTCAGGTCGGCGCCGGTTACCCACTCGATGGTGATTCCGTTGGCCAGCGCCTCGCGCCGCTCCTTCTTCAGTGCCTTGCGCTTGCGCGAGGCGAGCTCGGCGAGGAAGTCGTCATAGGTGGCGTAACCGGCATTGGTCCAGTGGAACTGCCGGTCGGTGCGCTGGAGGAAGCCGAGCTGCGACAGCCCTTCCCACTCCGCCTGGGTGGCGAAGGTGACGTGGGCCGAGGATGCCCCGCGCAGGCGCACCAGCTCCTTCAGCCCGGCGGTGAGGGCGGGCCAGCCCACCGGATCCTCGGGGTCCTTGAGCAGCAGGCGGCGTCCGGTCACGGGCGTGAACGGCACCGCCACCTGGACCTTGGGGTAATAGTCGCCGCCGGCGCGGCCATAGGCGTCGGCCCAGCCCTGGTCGAAGACATATTCGCCGCGCGAATGGGATTTCAGATAGGCCGGCATCACCGCGGCCGGAGTGCCGTCCGGTCCGTCGAGCACCAGATGCTGCGGCAGCCAGCCGGTGCGGGCGGCGGCGCAGCCGGAGCTTTCCAGCGCGGAGAGGAAGGCATGGGACAGAAACGGCTCCGGCCGCGCCGCCCCGCCGGCGGCGCAGGCGTCCCAATCGGCCGGCTTGATTTCGGTGAGGGCTGGCAGGATGCGGATGCGAGCTTCGGGCATCCCGCTAATTTGTGCGTTGCATCACACGCTGCCCACCGCGACAGGACGCCGCAGGCTGCGCTTACGCAGGGGCAAGGGTCATCGCGGGTCCCGGATGTGATGCGCGTGCCGGCTCAAGGCCGGAAGCCCTCGAACACGATCTGATCGGCAAGGCGTGCGGCGCGGGCGCGCTGGTCCGGGGTGCGCACGGTCCAGGCCAGCACCGGCATCCCGACCGCCCGAAGCAGGCGCACCGCCGGCTGGTCGAGGTCGGCGACGCGGTAGTTCACGAACTGGAAGCGCGAGCGCGGCCAGTGGAGCATGTTCGCGAGGACGAAGCCGCGGGAAGGGCCGATGTCCGGCCATTCCGGTCCGTAATGGCGTTCGGCCACGATGCCCCGCGCCACGGCGGGGGCGCGGGCACGCACCGCCTCCAGCATCTGCGGATCGAACGACATGAGCGCCGCCGGGCCCTTGTAGGCCGCCACCAGATCCGTCGCGCGGGCGGCGAGGCGGGTGTCCCCGGCAAAGGTGCTCTTGATCTCGATGACGAGTGGTACCCGTCCTGCCACCCGCTCCAGAAGCTGGGGCAGGGTGAGGATCGGGTCGCCGGTGCCACGGAAGACGATGGCGCCCAGCTCCGCCGCCGGGCGGGCGGCCAGCGGGCCGCGCGCGTCGGTGAGGCGATCGAGGGTGAAGTCGTGGAACACCATGGCCTCGCCGTCGGCGCTGGCCTGCAGGTCCAGCTCGATGGCGTAGCCGGCGGCGATGGCCGCATCCATCGCCGGGCCGGCATTCTCGATGATGCCGCGGGCCGCGTCATGCAGTCCGCGATGGGCGACCGGACGCGCCGTCAGCCAGCTCAGGTCGCCCATTCCTGCGTTCCGCCCTTTGGCCTCACGCCACTTCCACGATGGCTTCCACTTCCACCGCCGCATCGAAGGGGAGGCCGGCGACGCCCACGGCGGAACGCGCGTGGCGGCCCTTGTCGCCGAGCACCTCCACGAACAGGTCGGAGCAGCCGTTGACCACCTTGGGCTGGTCCGCGAAGTCGGGCGCCGAGTTCACGAAAGCGACGAGCTTCACCACCCGCACCACCTTTTCGAGGTCGCCGACGGCGGCCTTCACCTGGGCCAGGATGTTGATGGCGCAAAGCTTCGCGGCCTCGCGGCCGGTTTCGATCTCGACGCCCGCGCCGAGCTTTCCGGCCACGATCTTGCCGGCGCCGTCGATGGAGATCTGGCCGGAGACGAACAGCAGGTTGCCGGTGCGCACCACGGGGACATAATTGGCGAGCGGCGGGGTCGGGGTCGGCAGGGCGATTCCGAGTTCGGCGAGCCTGGCGTCGATGGGCGAGGTCATGAAGGTCTCCTGTCCCGTGGAGCGCTTTTGCCACACGGTGTGCGCAATTGGACCTTCCTCTTCGCCGAACCGCAGCGCCCGTGCAAGCCGGCGCGGTGGCGCAAGGGGCGGCGCAATGAGGAGTCTTTGACCATGCAGTTTCGTTCGCGCCTCGCCCTTGCTGCGGCGCTCGCTGTCCTCGGTCTCGGCGTGGCGTCGGCAGGGGCCGTCCCGCTGCTGCCCCACAAGGCCACCTACCGCCTCTCCCTCGACGGCTCCAAGCCCTCGGGCCAGCTGGAGGAGATGAACGGGGAGATCCAGTACGAGATCACCGGCGACGCCTGCGCGGGCTACTCCACGCTGACGCGGCAGGAGAGCGTCGCCTCCACCGGCGAGGGCAAGCCGCTGCGCCAGGCCGTGACTTCCAGGGCGTGGGAGGACGGGGAGGCGAAGGCCTACCGCTTCCTCTCCACCTCCGACGGCGATGATGGCGACGATAAGATCGAGGCGAAGGTGGAGCGGCAGGGGCGCGACCGGCTCAGGGTCACCGTCGCCCAGCCCGAGGCCCGCACCCTGGAGCTCAAGGGCGAGATCCTCCTGCCCACCGAGCACGTGAAGCGGGTGCTCGCGGCCGCGGCCGCCGGCGAGAGCGTGTTCGAGGCGAAGGTCTATGACGGCGCCAACGACCCGGCCAAGGTCTACGAGACCCTCGCCGTGCTGGGCCGGCCGAACACCGACGAGAGCCGCGCCGCCGCCCCGGCCAAGGAGAGCCTGAAAGGCCGCACCTTCTACCCCATCACCATCAGCTATTTCGAGACCGGCGGGGTGGACCGCGCGCCGGCCTATGTGATGTCCATGCAGCTCTATGACAACGGCGTGGTGGGCAGCCTGAAGATTGATTACGGCAAGTTCGCCCTTATCGGCGCCATGTCCGCCTTCGAGGCGCTGAAGGTGTCCGATGGCTGCGCCAAATGACGACGGGTATCCGGTGACGGCGGGTTCCATCGAGAGGATGTCATGCGGTACGTCCATGTGATGCTGCGCGGGCGGGTGCAGGGCGTCGGCTACCGCGCCTGGTGCGCCTACGAGGCGGGTGCGCGGGACCTTCGGGGTTTCGTGCGCAACCGCCGCGACGGGGCGGTTGAGGCGGTGTTCGCCGGTCCCGACGCGGTGGTGGAGGCCATGCTGGCCGCCTGCCGCTCGGGCCCGCCGGGGGCGCGGGTGGACGACATGCTGGTGCACGACGCCTCCGATACGGCGCTCGCCGCCGGCGGGCGGGAGCGCTTCACGGTGCTGGAGACCCTGTAGTGTGCCCGGATGGCACATCCGCTCACGCACGGTGAACCCTCGCCCGCTTGCGGGGGAGGGGGGG
>NZ_JAIVFN010000102.1 GCF_030015065.1 Xanthobacter autotrophicus
TCAGGCAGAAGCCGGCATACGAGGTTAGCTGCAGTCTCGTGGGCTCGGAGATGTGTATAAGAGCCAGAGACCCTCTCGCGCACCTCCCGCCGCTTCGGCGGCGATGCGGCGGGAGGTGCGCGAGAGGGTCTCGTAGTCCTCCTGCCACTGGGTCGGGCCGTTGGAGGGCGAGACCTGCACGGCGGTCACCTTGTATTCCGGGCAGTTGGTGGCCCAGTCGGAATAGTCGGTGGTCACCACGTTGGCCTGCGTCACCGGATGGTGGAAGGTGGTGTAGACCACCCCCGGCGCCACCCGGTCCGAGATCACCGCGCGCAGCGAGGTGGAGCCCGCACGGCTGTCCAGCTTCACGAAATCCCCATCCCGGATGCCGCGGTTCTCGGCGTCGTGGGCGTGGATTTCCAGCACGTCCTCCGGATGCCAGGCCACGTTCGCGGTGCGCCGTGTCTGGGCACCCACATTGTACTGGCTGAGGATACGGCCGGTCGTGAGCAGCAGCGGGAAGCGCGGCCCGGTCTTCTCGTCGGTGGGCACGTATTCGGTGAGGACGAACTTGCCCTTGCCGCGCACGAAGCCGCCAATGTGCATGATGGGCGTGCCTTCCGGCGCCTCGTCGTTGCACGGCCACTGCACCGAGCCCAGTTCGTCGAGCTTGGCATAGTTCACGCCCGCGAAGGTGGGGGTGAGCGCCGCGATCTCGTCCATGATCTGCGAGGGGTGGGTGTAGGTCATGGGGAAGCCCAGCGCGTTGGCGAAGAGCTGGGTGACCTCCCAGTCCGCATAGCCGTTCTTCGGCGCCATCACCTTGCGGATGCGCTGGATGCGGCGCTCGGCATTGGTGAAGGTGCCATCCTTCTCCAGGAAGGAGCAGCCGGGCAGGAAGACGTGGGCGTAATTGGCCGTCTCGTTCAGGAACAGGTCCTGCACGATGAGGCATTCGAGCCCGGCAAGGCCCGCCGAGACGTGCTTGGTGTCGGGGTCGGACTGGAGGATGTCCTCGCCCTGCACGTAGAGGCCCTTGAACGTGCCGTCCACGGCCGCGTCGAACATGTTGGGGATGCGCAGGCCCGGCTCGTCGTCCAGCGGCACGCCCCACAGCGACTCGAAGGTGGCGCGGGTAGCGTCGTCCGAGATGTGGCGGTAGCCCGGCAGCTCGTGGGGGAACGAGCCCATGTCGCACGAACCCTGCACGTTGTTCTGGCCGCGCAGCGGGTTCACGCCCACGCCGTTGCGGCCCACGTTGCCGGTGGCCATGGCGAGGTTGGCGATGGCCATCACCGTGGTGGAGCCCTGCGAATGCTCGGTGACGCCGAGGCCGTAATAGATCGACCCATTGCCGCCGGTGGCGTAGAGCCGGGCCGCGCCGCGCACCAAAGCGGGATCGACGCCGGTATACTTCTCCACTGCTTCCGGCGAATGGCGCTCGTCGGCGACGAAGGCGGCCCAGTCCTGGAACTCGTCCCAGTCGCAGCGCTCGCGCACGAACTTTTCATCCACCAGCCCCTCGGTGACGATCACATGGGCCAGCGCCGTGACGATGGCGACATTGGTGCCAGGCTTGAGCGGCAGGTGGTACGACGCCTCCACGTGGGGCGAGCGCACGATGTCGGTGCGGCGCGGGTCCACCACGATCAGCTTGGCGCCTTCGCGCAGCCGCTTCTTGAGGCGGGAGCCGAACACCGGGTGGCCGTCGGTGGGATTGGCGCCGATGATGAGGACGACATCCGTCTCCTCGACGCTGTCGAAATCCTGCGTGCCGGCGGAAGTGCCGTAGGTCTGGCTGAGGCCATAGCCGGTGGGCGAGTGGCAGACGCGGGCGCAGGTGTCCACGTTGTTGTTGCCGAAGCCGCCGCGGATCAGCTTCTGGACGAGGTAGGTCTCCTCGTTGGTGCAGCGCGAAGAGGTGATGCCGCCCACCGCGCGCTTGCCGTACTTCTCCTGGATCCGCTTGAACTCGGAGGCGGCGTAGGCAATGGCCTCCTCATAGGTCACTTCCGTCCACGGCTCGTGGATGGAGGAGCGGATCATGGGCTTGAGGATGCGGTCCTGGTGGGTGGCGTAACCATAGGCGAAGCGGCCCTTGACGCAGGAATGGCCGCGGTTCGCCTTGCCATCCTTGTAGGGCACCATGCGCACCAGCTCGTCGCCGCGCATCTCGGCCTTGAAGGTGCAGCCCACGCCGCAATAGGCGCAGGTGGTCACCACCGAATGCTCGGGGGTGCCGATGTCGTACATGGCCTTCTCGTTCAGCGTCGCGGTGGGGCAGGCCTGCACGCAGGCGCCGCAGGAGACGCATTCCGAGGTGAGGAAGGGCTCGTCCATGCCCGGCGACACCCGCGAGTCGAAGCCGCGGCCGGAGATGGTGAGCGCAAACGTGCCCTGCACTTCCTCGCACGCCCGCACGCACCTGTTGCAGACGATGCACTTCGACTGCTCGTAGGTGAAATATGGGTTGGACTCGTCCTTGCCGAGCCTGGTGTGGTTCTCGCCCTCGTAGCCGTAGCGCACGTCGCGCAGGCCCACGACGCCGGCCATGTCCTGCAATTCGCAGTCGCCGTTGGCGGAGCAGGTGAGGCAGTCGAGCGGGTGGTCGGAGATGTAGAGCTCCATCACCCCCTTGCGGATCTGCTTCAGCCGCTCGGTCTGGGTCTTCACCACGATGCCTTCCTGAACCGGCGTGGTGCAGGAGGCGGGGGTGCCGTTGCGGCCTTCGATCTCGATCAGGCAGAGCCGGCAGGAGCCGAAGCTCTCCAGCATGTCGGTGGCGCAGAGCTTGGGGATCTGGTTCCCCAGTTCCATGGCCGCGCGCATGATGGAGGTGCCCTCCGGCACCGTGACGCTCATGCCGTCGATGGTGAGGGTGACGAGCTTCTGCGACTTGGAAGCCGGCGTGCCGTAGTCGATTTCGTGGACGAGGGACATATGGTGTTCCTCCAATTATTCTGCGGCGGCCGGCAGCTTCGGCGCGGCGCCGAAGTCTTCCGGGAAATGGTTGAGCGCGCTCATGACCGGGTAGGGCGTGAAGCCGCCCAGGGCGCACAGGGAACCGAGCTTCATGGTGTGGCAAAGGTCGGTGAGCAAAGCGAGGTTCTGCTCGCGCTTCTCGCCGGCCATCACCTTGTCGAGGGTCTCGACGCCCCGGGTGGAGCCGATGCGGCAGGGCGTGCACTTGCCGCAGCTCTCATGGGCGCAGAATTCCATGGCGAAGCGGGCCATGTCGGCCATGTCCGCGGTGTCGTCGAACACCACCAGGCCGCCATGGCCGATCAGCGCGTCCTTGGCGGTGAACGCCTCGTAGTCGAACGGGGTGTCGAACTGGTGGGTGGGCAGATAGGCGCCCAGCGGCCCGCCGGCCTGCACCGCCTTCACCGGCCGGCCGGATGCCGTGCCGCCGCCGATGTCATAGACCAGTTCGCCCAGCGGGATGCCGAAGGCGGTCTCGAACAGGCCGCCATACTTGACGTTGCCGGCGATCTGGATGGGCATGGTGCCGCGCGAGCGCCCCATGCCGAAATCGCGGTAATACTTGCCGCCCTTGTCCAGGATCACCGGCACGGTGGCGAGCGACACCAGGTTGTTGATGACGGTGGGCTTCTGGAACAGGCCCTTGTGGGCCGGCAGCGGCGGCTTGGCGCGCACCAGGCCGCGCTTGCCCTCCAGGCTTTCCAGCAAGGCGGTTTCCTCGCCGCACACATAGGCGCCCGCGCCCATGCGCATTTCCATGTCGAAGGCGAGGCCCGAGCCGAGGATGTTGTTCCCCAGCAGGCCGGCGTCCCGCGCCTTCTCGATGGCCTTTTCCATCACCACGAAGGCGAGGGGATATTCGGAGCGGCAGTAGACGTAGCCTTTGGTGGCACCCACCGCGAGGCCGGCAATGGTCATGCCTTCGATGAGGCAGAAGGGGTCGGCCTCCATGATCAGGCGGTCAGCGAAGGTGCCGCTATCGCCCTCGTCCGCATTGCAGACGATGTAGCGCTGGTCCGCCGGGGCGGCCGCCACCGTGCGCCACTTGATGCCGGTGGGAAAGCCCGCGCCGCCGCGCCCGCGCAGGCCGCTTTCCACCACCTCTTCCACGGTGGCCGACGGGCCCAGGGTGATGGCGCGCTCCAGCCCGCGATAGCCGCCATGGGCCTTGTAGTCGGTGAGCGAGAGCGGATTGATGATGCCGATGCGGGCGAAGGTGAGGCGCGTCTGCTTCTTGAGATACGGGATCTCATCCACCACGCCCACGCACAGCGGGTGGTCGGCGCCATGGAGGATGCCCGCATGGAGCAGGTCCTCGATATCCGAGGGCTTCACCGGGCCGTAGCCGACGCGGCCGCGCTCGGTTTCCACTTCGATGAGGGGCTCCAGCCAGAACAGGCCGCGCGAGCCGTTGCGGGTGATGTCGGCGGTGACGCCGCGGGCTGCGAGCCCGGCTTCCAGCTTGCGGGCGACGCGGTCGGCGCCGCAGGCCACCGCGGTGGCGTCGTTCGGGACGAAGATGCGGGGGGACTTCATCAGGCCTCTCCGAAGCTCTTGCCGTTGGCGATCGAGGCGGCGATCTCGTCGATGGCATCGCGGTCGAGGCGGCCCACCAGCTGGCCGTCCACCAAAGCGGACGGGGCGCAGGCGCACAGGCCGAGGCAGTAGATGGGCTCCAGCGTCACCCTTCCGTCGGGAGAGGTCGCGCCCATGTCCACGCCGAGCTTCTCCTCGGCATAGTGGGCGAGCGCCTTGCCGCCCATGGATTGGCAGGCCTCGGCGGCGCACATCTTCACCACGTGGCGTCCGGGCGCCTCGCGCCGGAAGTCGTGATAGAAGGTGAGGACGCCGTAGACCTCGGCGCGCGAGAGGTTGAGGCTTTCGGCGATCATGGGCACCGCCGGGTCCGGCACGAAGCCGAACGTCTCCTGCAGGGCGTGCAGGATGGGCATGGTGGCCCCTTCGAGATGCCGGTTCTCCGAGATCACCTGCGCTGCGCGCTCGGTGCTCCAATCCTCATAGACCGCCATGGACGTCTCGCTTTCCCAAAAGCCGTGAGGGCGCATTGCCGCCGCTTCGTCTTGCTTGCGGGAAAGTGTGTCACAGCCGGCCCTCCGATCAAGCGAGCTGTGGGATGTTGCAATAGAACATTTCTATCAAAGAGGAGGTCACCGAGCGCTGCCCTCACCTGAAAGACTGGTGCGACGCTGCGTCAATCGCGCCAGTCTGGGATGGTTCTTGGTATATTGATCGTGTTTTTCTATGTTCGAGCCCTATCCGGCTCAGCTTTCGGACTGGACATTTATTGCATTGCAGCAATGGCCGGATCGGCGATGCCGCTCTGCTCCAGCTTGGGCGCGATGCGCCGCGCTTCCGCCACCAGGGCGGCGGTGATGGGTGTGGTGGGCTCGCGATGGGGCACCACGAGGCCGATGGAGTGGGAGATGTCCGGCTCCACGATGGGGATCGAGCGCACCACCGAGGTGAGCCCCAGCGAATCCGCCAGCATGGCCGGCATCACGCTCGCCCATAGGCCGGTGCGCACATGGGTGAACAGCACGATCATGGAATTGGATTCGAGTGTCGGCTTGTGGCTCGCGCCCGCGGCGGCCAGGAGGCTGTCGACGATGCGCCGGTTCTGCATGTCGGGGGTGAGCAAGGCGAGCTGGAGCTCGGCCACCTCCGCCCAGGTCACCGCGTCGCGCTCGCCGTAGCGCGACTGGGGCGAGGTGACGAGGCGGTAGCGCTCGCGATAGAGCGGCACCGTGTTCACCCGCCCCAGCGGCTCGTTGTCGAGATAGGTCAGGCCGGCGTCGATCTCGAGGTTTTCGAGATGGTTCAGGATCTCGATGGAGGTGCGCGAGATCACCGTGAAGCGCACGTCCGGGTGGCGGGCACGGAACGGCGTGGTCAGCGCCGCCACCATGGGCAAGGCGGTGGGGATGGCGGCGATGCGCAGGGGGCCGGCAAGGCCGCGCTTCAGCGCGTCGATGTCCTGCCGCATGGCGCGCGAATCGGCCACGATGCGCCGCGCCCATTCGAGCGTGCGCTCGCCCTCGGGCGTGAAGCCCATGAAACGCGAGCCGCGCTGCACCAGCAGCACGCCCAGCGTGTCCTCCAGCTGCTTGATCCCGGCGGAGAGGGTTGGCTGCGTCACCCCGCAGGCTTCTCCGGCGCGGCCGAAATGGCGTTCCCGGGCAAGGGCGATCAGATATTCGAGCTTGTCTATCATGCGGCCATATCACGGTGACGGGCCGGTGCGCGCAAGGCGCCTTCGTTGACGCAGCGCAGCGTGGACCTGCGCGCGTCATCGCGGCGGGAGCCGCCGCCCTTGCTTTTTGGGCTGGCGGCAATAGAGGGATTTTGGGCGGCGCCCCGTGGCGTCCCCGCTGCCTGGTCTCTCGCGCGCTGGTGTCGCGTGTCGCGGCCTCGGTCTGTGAAGAGGTGATCCATGAAGAGCATGCTGGTCGCGCTGTCGCTCGGCGCGAGCGCGGTCCTTCTCTCGGCGGGAGGGGCGTCTGCGGCCTCGCTCCTGACCCCGGGAGTCGCGCCGGTCACCGAACGCCTCGATGTTGCGCCCCAGCAGGTGCGCTGGGTGTGCACCTATGGCCGGTGCGTCTGGCGTCCGCGCTCGAACGTTCGCGTGCCCATCTATGCCCAGAGCTGGGGTCCGCCGCCGCGCCCGAACTGCTTCTGGACCCGCCGAATCGGCCCTCAGGGGCAGTTCCACTGGCAGCAGGTGTGCCGGTAGTTTCCGGGCGGTATCAGCGTGCAGATTTGCGGCATTGCAACCATGCTCGCGAGAACGTGAACTGTGGCTCCCGAACAACAGGCAAGCATTTAACGTTATATTAAGGCTCGGCGACGGCGCGGCGGACCGAAGGCCGAGAAATCTGGGGAAAAGGGGAGTCCTGCCATGCCTGGCTTGGCTCATGGTTCGGTTCTGATTTCGCTTGTGGCCATGTTGTTCGCCGCTGTTCTTGTGGCGACGCCGACGTTGGCGTTCCTGACCCATCCGCAGGAACATCCCACGGTCGTGCCGCGGCCGTTGCAGACGGTTTCCGCGTTTGCCTGACGCTGTTGCCCGGCGTGCTTCCTTCAGCTTGGATCCTTGACCTGTGCCCCCGAACCGGGGCGTGGGAATGTGTTCGATGGCCCGTGGGGGGCGACGACGCACGCGTGGCGCGGGGCGGCGAGCGCAGGAGGTCGGCTTGGGACGATGGGGCAGCAGCAAGGCCTTGACCGGGCCGCCGGTGGCATACCGTGCCATCATCTGGACGTGCGCGCTTTTTCTGGCAGTGGCTTTCGGCAATAGCGCCGTCCACGCCCAGGGCGTGCGCAGCGGGTTCCTCGCAGGTAGCCCGCCAAGTGGCCAGAGCCGGCACGGCTCTTCGCCAGGGAACTTGTTCTCCCTGCTCTTCGGCGGCCTGCAGGCGCATCCGTACCGGGAGCCCGAACGTCCGCGCATCGTCATCAATCCCCGCGTGCGCGGGGAGAGAAGCTCCTCCGCCTCCTCGGGTTCCGGCATCGCCTATTGCGTGCGGACCTGCGACGGGCGCTATTTCCCGCTTCAGGGCCGATCCGCCGACGAGGGCGCGATCGCCCAGTGCAATGCCTTCTGCCCGGCCGCGAAAATGGCGGTCTACACCTCCTCCGACAGCGCGCGGGGCATTGATGCTGCCGTGGCGCGCGATGGCAAGGGCTATTCGGAGCTGCCCAATGCCTTCGTCTATCGCCAGCGCCTGGTGGAAGGCTGCACCTGCACCGGGGGGAGCCGCATCGGCGGGCTCAACCGGATCGATGTGATGCGCGACCCGACGCTGCGGCGCGGCGACGTGATCATGACCGAGGAGGGAAGCCGCGTCTTCACCGGCGGACGCAAGGGCCCGCCCTACCGCGATGCCGACTTCGTCGTTCCGGCGCGCTTCCCCGAATTGTCGCGGGATATCCGCGCCCGCCTCTCCGAACTGGAAATGGCATCTCGCTGACAGCGGCAAGGGCGGCGCGGGAGCGCTCTGGAATCAGCCGGCCGCGGCGCGGCCGCGCTTGGATGTGGCGCGTTGGGGCGTGGCGGAGGGTTCCGCCGCTGGCTGGTCCGCAGCATCGGATTGCGCATCGCGCGCGCCGTCCCCGTCCTGCTCCAGCAAGGCGCGGATGCGCGCGGCGAGTTCGCCGGTTGCCCCATCGGCCACCAGCTGGCGCACGGGAGAGCCGGGGCCTTCCAGTCGCGCGCTGAGGGCGGCAAGCTTCGCCGCCACCTCGGCCACGCCGCCGCGCAGGGCATCGAGGCCCCCGGTCGCGACCTCGGGAGCGGATTGGTCGGGAGCGGATTGGGTCGCGGCTTCGGCCCCGTCCTCGCGTCGCGCGCGCTTCATGGCCTCTTCCATCAGCGCATGGTCGGCCTTGAGCATGTGAAGGGTGTCGGCGAGGCGGCGGTTCTCCGCCTCGGCGGATGCGAACTCGTTGGCGCGGCGCTGCTCGAAGGCGTGGATAACGGCCCGGTTGGCGTCGAGGTCGCGCTCGGTGGTGGCAAGCAGTCCGCTCAGCCGGTCCCGCTCGGCCTCGAGGGCTCCGATAGCCTCGCGCCGTTCGTCGCTTTCCGTGGTCTTGAGGGCGAGAGCCGCCTGCGTCTCCGCGAGGTCCGTGGAGAGGCGGGTCGCCGCCTCTGCCGCGACCTTCCGGGCCTCGCTCGCCATGGCGTGTTCGGCTTCGAGCGCGGCGACGGTCTCGTCCAGCCGGCGGGTGGTCTCGGCGAGGCGCTCGCGCAGGTCCGCCGCCTCCTGCTCCAGCGCGGCGGTGCGGGCGGCGAGTTCGTCCTCCAGCCGGGCCACGGCGGCGGTGCGGTCGGCCAGCTGGTCCTGGGTCTCGCCCAGGATCACGTCGCGCTCGGCGCCGGTGGCGGTGAAGAGAGCGTTTTCGGCCTTGAGGGCCTTTATCGCGCCTTCAAGCTCGAAGATGTGCTGGCGCTGAGTCTCGATGGTGGAGGCGTGCGCGGTGATGGTTTCGCGCATGGCATCGGTCTGCAGTTCGAGCCGGCGCTGGTTGAGCGCGAAGAAGGCGCGCTGCTGGTCCTTGTCGGCCTGCACCTCGAAGATGGAGATGGGCACGGCCGCCTCGACCCGCTTGGTGGTCAGCCGGACGGCCCGGTGCCACACCGCCGGCAGCACGAGCAGAGCCACGAGCGTCGCGATCAGCACGCCCAACGTGAAATACATGATCTGCTCGATCACGCGCGCACTCGCCCTTCCCCTTGAGGCGGCCCGGCGGCTCCCTGTCGCCGGGGCGAGCGGGATGGGCCGTCACACGTCTCGTCTGCCGTTCCGTCCCGGCACGCGGCGGCAGGAGGTATCCGCCGCGCGCCATCCGAGACCTCGTCCTCATTCATGCCACGGCACGCCACGACGTACCAGCGGCGACGCGCCGGTTTTGCGACCGGCGCGTCAAAAGGCCGATGCTCCCGCCACCGGGCCAGGCCGGCGCGCCGGAAGCCGTCAGAAGGGGTTCCAGGTCGCGTTGGGCGTGAACTTGAGGTAGCCGAGATTGGCACCAAGGCGCACGCCGACGCCGGAACGGATCGGAACCACCACGATGCCGTCGGCGCCCAGCGCTGTCATGCCGAACCCGGCCACCAGATAGGCCGATCCGGAAATGCCGCCGAAGCGCCGGAAGATGTCGTCCACGCTGCGCAGGTTGTAGACGAGGATCATGGTCCGGGCGCCGTCGCCGCCGAAATCCCAGCCCACGGACGGCCCCTGCCAGTAGACCTTCAGGTCGCCGGCATTGCGGGTATAGAGCACGCCCTCGCCGTAGCGCAGGCCGCCCACGAAGGCGCCCGCGCCCTCCTGGCCGAGAATGTAGCCGTTGGGCTGACCCCACTGGCTCACCGCCTTCTCGATGCTGAGGGCGAGCCCGCGCGAGACGCTGCCGAAGAAGGAGTGGCCCTTGCTGACCAGTTCGTTGGTCGAATAGGCCTGCGGCGTCGGCCCCTGACCCTGGGCGCTGGCGGGCACCGCGGCAACCGCCGCCGCAACGACCAGGACGAGACCGCCGATCTGGCCCGCGATCTGGCGTCGCAGGGTCCCCGGCAAAGCTCGGGCGGTCTTAAGGAAGCTCGAAGAGAAGCGCATGGGGGATCTCGCATTGGGCTTCGATGACGGCAAGTGCGTCAACTGGGGCTTCGTCGGGTTGGGCCGCAATGGCGACCGCTCGAATCGCTCAAATTATGGCGATCAGTATGACGCAGAGACGTCGGCCGCGCGCCGATGGCCGGGCGTTGCCTGATAATCACCATGCAAGACGCGGGATTATCGGCAGGTTAAGCGGCCGGGCCGGCCCCACATCCTCCAGGTCCTCCAGGTCTTCCACCGCCTCCAAGTCTTCCACCTCCTCAGGCGGAGTCGGCCGGGGCGGCTTCGGCGCCCGCCCCCCAGGCGACAAAGCCGCGGACCCTGAAGCCCTGGTCCCGATGCCCATAGGTCAGGGGGCTGCCATCGGGCCGTGTGACGCGGCCGCCCGCCGCCGCCACCAGGGCATGGCCCGCGGCGGTGTCCCATTCCATCACCGGGCCGAGGCGGGGATAGAAATCCGCCTTGCCCTCGGCAATGAGGCCGAACTTCAGCGCCGATCCGGCCGGGATGCGCTGGGCCACCGCGTAGCGCGCGATCAGGGCGTCGGTGGCGGGATCGCCGTGGGAGCGGCTCTCGGCGACAATGAGGGGGCCGTGCGGAACCGTCCGGCAGGCGATGGGCGTCCAGTCCTGCGCATCGACGCGCGCGCCGGGCGCGCGGATGGCCCGGAATGCAGCGCCGGGGCGCCCGGCGAACAGCAGCGCCCGGGCCGGCGCATAGACCACCCCCAGCACCGGGACGCCATCCTCGACCAGAGCAATGTTCACCGTGTACTCGCCATTGCCGGAGATGAACTCACGGGTGCCGTCGAGGGGATCGACCAGCACGAAGCGGTTGCCGCAGGAAACCACGGCGCCCTGGGCCGTCGCTTCCTCCGCAACCACCGGCACGCCGGGCAGCAGATGGGCGAGGGCATCGCAGATGACGATTTCGGCCGCGTGGTCCGCCTCCGTCACCGGGCTCAGGTCGGATTTCTGCCGGTGGGTGATGCCTTCCGCTTCGATCCGGCGGATGACGATGCCGGCCTGGAGTGCGGCCTCGGCGAGGCCGGCCAGCAGGGCGGCATCGGTGGCGGCGGGCGCGCGGGGCACGGGCGAGGTCATGTCGGCTGGTTTCGCTGCGGATCAGGGACGCCGTCACTAAAGCATTTTCGCGCCGCGCTGAATCGCAAAAATGCGCCGGTCGGTGCTTCGAGTCGTTTTCTTCCCGCGAGTCGGGACCTGCTGCGCTTGAAAACAGGCGTGGGCCGCGCGTCGGGCGGGCCGTGTCTCGTTTTGAAATGAACCGTCGGTTCTCTCCTGCTCTCCACCCCGCGCCGGCCAACTCCCTCTCCCGCTTGCGGGGGAAGGCTCCGGGGTGCACCTCGTCGAAGCAGCAGATTTTCAAACTGACCCACTGCCGTCGGGCGGGCCAGCTTGTGGCGCGCGGGGCGGGCGGTGTATCTGACCGACTTCAGTCCAGATGGATTCGGGCGCGGTCCGGCGGAGCCGCATTGAGCCGCCCGGCCGTCACCGTCCGGGAGACGCCATGTCCACCGTAAATCCCGCCACCGTAAATCCCGCAACCTCAGCCGGGTCCACTGTGAAGGTCGCGGTCTCCGCCCTGGACCTGGGCGCGCTGCTGTGCTCGCGGGTGTGCCACGACGTGATCAGCCCGGTGGGCGCCATCGTCAACGGCATCGAGGTGCTGGAGGACGAGGACGCTGCCGACATGCGGGACGTGGCCCTCGACCTGATCGCCAAGAGCGCGCGGCAGGCCTCGGCCCGGCTTCAGTTCACCCGTCTCGCCTTCGGCGCGGCAGGCTCGGCCGGAGCGCGGCTGGATCTGGGCGATGCGGAGCAGGTGGTGCGCCCGGTGATCGAGGACGGCCGCACCCGGGTGGAATGGTCGCTGCCGCGGGAGCTTCTGCCCAAGAACCGGGTCAAGCTGCTGCTCAACCTGGTGCTGCTGGCCGGCACCACCATTCCGCGCGGCGGCATCATCCGCATCTCGGCGCTGGGGGAGGGGGATGCCACCGGCTTCGTGCTGGCTTCCACCGGCGAGAAGGCGCGCATCCCCGAAGGCCTTCAGGCGCTGGTGGACGGGGCTGCCCCCGAGAGCGGGCTCGACGCCCATTCGGTGCAGCCCTTCTATGCCGGCATGCTGGCCCGCGACTGCGCCCTCGCCATCCGTTTCGCCCAGGAGGGCGACACGGTGACCATCTCGACCGTCGGCTGACGGCGCGCGCTCACTCCCTCGCGGCGCGGTCTTTCGTTTTCGCCCGCGGCGCGGTCTTTCGCTTTCGCTCGCGGCGTGGGCCTGGGTCCCAAATAAAAAGCCCCGCAATGCGGGGCCTCTTTGTTCCGGCGCGAGGGAGGCGGGATCAGACGGCGATGCGCTCGGCGCCCAGCATGGGCTCGCGCAGCACATAGCCGCGGCCCCACACGGTCTCGATATAGTTCTTGCCCGCGGACGCATTGGCCAGCTTCTTGCGCAGCTTGCAGATGAAGACGTCGATTATCTTCAGCTCGGGCTCGTCCATGCCGCCATAGAGATGGTTCAGGAACATCTCCTTGGTGAGGGTCGTGCCCTTGCGGAGCGAGAGCAGCTCCAGCATCTGATATTCTTTGCCGGTGAGGTGGACCCGGTTGCCCTCCACCTCCACGGTCTTGGTGTCCAGGTTGACCACGAGGTCGCCGGTCTGGATCACCGACTGCGCGTGGCCCTTGGACCGGCGCACGATGGCGTGGATGCGCGCCACCATCTCGTCCTTGTGGAACGGCTTGGTGAGGTAGTCGTCGGCGCCGAAGCCGAAGCCCTTCACCTTGTCTTCCGTATTGGCAAGGCCGGACAAAATGAGAATGGGCGTCTTCACCTTCGCCACGCGCAGGGCGCGCAGGACTTCAAAGCCCGACATGTCGGGCAGGTTCAAGTCGAGAAGGATGATGTCGTATTCGTAGACCTTGCCGAGATCTACGCCCTCCTCACCGAGGTTGGTCGTATAGACGTTGAAGCTCTCGGTCTTCAGCATCAATTCGATGCCTCGGGCCGTAGCACTGTCGTCCTCGATGAGCAAGACGCGCATGGCTATCCCTTTCCTCGCAACTACCCAAAAGTCGGTGCTGCCGACTTTTGTTGCTCGGCCATCGGGGTGATTCGCGTTACGTGTGTAGAATCGTTAACAGAACTCGATTCTGTTCCACAAGAGTCCGTCGAAAAAACTTTGTGCATTGGAGTCAAGACTGACTCTTCATCAAGCACTTAAGGTCTTTTCCACAAGCCCTCGGTCACGTGCGTGGCCACCCCTTCCGCCCGAGCCCTGGGGCGGTGCCCGGGTGACGCACGCAGAGGCGCTTCACCCGAACCGTAGCGTCATCATTAATGAAGGCGGTAAACGATTGGTTGCCGCAGCGCCGTCCGGCGCGATTTTCCTGCGGCGGCTGAGCCCGAGGTAAGGAAAGGGCAACCAGCACAGGACATTCTCATGGCCCGGAAGCTCCGGGCGCACACGGGCGTGCGGGGCGCTTCAATGTGTGCGTACCGGAGTAGAGGCGATGAAGTCGCGTGACCCCCTGATCCGTGCCAAGCGATTCCAGATCGACGATGCGCGCCGCCGCCTCGCCCAGATCGACACCATGATCGCCGAGTTCGAGCGCATGGCGCAGGAACTTGACCGCGACATCACCGCGGAAGAGGAGCGCTCGGGCATCACCGATCCCCGGCACTTCGCCTATTCGCCGCTGGCGCTCGCCGCGCGCAACCGGCGCGACAACCTCCAGCGGTCGGCCCAGGACCTGAAGGCGCAGCAGGAGGCGGCCAAGGCAACGCTTGCCGACGCGGAATCCGACCTGGCCCTCGTCGAGGCGGCAGGCGAGATGGACCGCGCGGGACGCGTCGAGAATGCCGGCCGGCGCCCGCCGTTGCGCCCGGGCGAAACCGCCCGTCACTGACGTCTGCTCCTTCTCCCTGGAAAGACGGACGAATTCCGACGGCTGGAGGGCCATTTGCGGTGTTCGGCGCCGGAAGGGAGGGGCGGACGGTATATCGGTAGCTCGTATTGCGACGTGCTGCGCCTTTTTGCGCGCGGCACGCGTGCGGCGTCGCATTCGAGGCTTCCATTCGACACTCCCGCTCCGGTAGCTTCTGTGCGGCCCCAACGAGCACGAGTGTTCCGTGACCTCCCACCGCAAGGTCCATGCTCTCGTCGATCGCGTCGCCGCTGGCGATCTCCACGCCTTCGAGGAGCTTTACCGTCTCACCAGCCCGAAGCTGTACGGGCTCGTGCTCCGCCTGTTGCGGCGGCCGGAACTGGCCGGCGAGGCCCTGCGGCAGGCGTTCAGGCGCATCCGCGCGGAAGCCCACACCCTGCGCCCGCAGGAAGATCCGGTCTGCTGGATGGTGGCCATCGCCCGTTCCTGCGCGCTGGACATGGCCTGGAAGCGCCCGGTGGGCGATGCATTCGAGCCCTTCGATGCCGGCCAGAGGGGCGAGGACCCGCTCGCCTCCGAGCGGCGGAGCCCGGCCCTGATCCGGCTGCTGGGCTGCCTCGGCAAGCTGCCCGAGGAGCGCCGCCGCATGGTGCTGCTCGCTTTCTATGACGGTTGGAACCGCGAGGCGCTCTCCATCTATTTCGATGCCCCTGTCGCGGGCATACGGGCCTGGATGGCGCGCAGCGTGATCCAGATCGGCGAGTGCATGGGGCGACGCTCATGAGCGCGCCGGCGCCCGTCGCGCAACTCACCGAGGCCGATCGCATCCTGGCCGCCGAATATGTGCTCGGCACCCTCGACCGGGACGAGCGGCAGAAGGTGCGCGCGCGCATCGCCGCCGATCCGGGGTTCGCCGGGCTGGTGCGCCTGTGGGAGCGCCGCCTGTCGCCGCTGCACGAACTCGCCGTCCCGGTGACGCCGCCGCCGTCCATCTGGCGCGTCATCGTCTCCGACCTCAGGTCGCCGGCCCCGGCTGCGCCGGCCAGGGGCCTGCGCAAGGTGCCTGCTGCGATGGAGGGCGCGCCGCGCCCGCTGGCCGGGGAGGTCCGGCCCGGCCGTCCGCCAGGGCGGCCGCCCCGGGGGGCGGCGGCGACGGTGCGCCGTCTGTTCGGCTTTGCCTTTCCCGCACGCGGGGCAGGGGAGGCGAGCCCGCGCCCGAAGCGGCCTCAGCCGCCACCCCTGCCGGTGCCGACCGCGCAGCCGGTGCCGGCCGCGCTCCGGGTGCCCGGCGGGCGCAGCCTCGGCGGTGCCATTCAGGATGCCGTGGCCGCCGGCCTTCTGCCGCCCGCCCCGCCGCCGCCGGAGCCGCCGCCGTCTGCCACGCCGCCCGAGCGCGCCGACCGGCTGCCGCCGCCGCTCAAGCCGGTGCCGCCGGCACCGCCGCGCCCGCGTCCGCCGGTGGAACCGCTGACGCCGCCCCCGGCCTTCATCTTTCTCGAGCCCGACACGCCCCTCGCCATGGATGCGCCCGAGAAGACGGCGGAAGCCGGCGACGCCCCGACTGTCACGGACGCGCCTGGACCGAGCTCCGTCGCGCCGCCGCCGGTCTTCGTCTTCATCGAACCGGTCGCGCCGCCTGCCCCTGATGCTCCCGAAACCGCCCCAGCCCCTGATGTGGCATCGGATTCCGCTGCGCCCGCCCTTGCTGGTGCAAGCGCTCCGGCCGCCGTCGCGCCGCCGCCGGCCTTCGTCTTCCTTGAGCCCGTCACACCTCCCCCCGCCGACAGCCCCCAGGACATCACGGGCGGGGAGGCCACCCCGCCGCCACCTGAAGACCAGAGCGTCCCGGCCTCGAACGCCCTGGCGGCGGACGATGCCGCGTCCCTCCCATCCGGGAGCCCGGAGCTTGCCGCGCCGGCTGGCGTCCAAGCGCCGGCGGGAGCCGATTCTGCGCCGGCCATGGAAGCCAGGGCCGAGCTGGCCGGTCTTGCGGCCAGTCCGCAGGGAATGACGGAGGGGCCATCCCTCGAAGATTTCGAGCCCGAGTCGCCGCCGGTGGAGGCATCGGACGCCACGACCACCGCCGTGCCCGGGGCTCAGGGCGCGCCCGAAGCCTCCGCTCCTGAGGGCGCCACCTCAAGTCCGGCTGCGCCGGAGGTCGTGTCATCGGATGCGCGCGCGGATGAAGGCCCTGCCGCAGCTCCCGCCGGCTCAGGTCCCGCCGGCTCAGCTCCCGCCAGCCCGCTGGCCGGGTCTTCCGCTCCCGAGCCGTCCGCCGGTGAGCCCGTCGCCATCGAGGCGCCCTCCGCCGATCCTGCGGCCGGGGCCAAGGGCGAGGAGGCGCCGCCGCTGCCGGGCTGGGCGGCGGTTGTGGCGTCGGGCGTGGTTTCCGCCCTGCCGGACCCCGATGCCGGTATCGTCGAGGCGGCCCCGGGCGTGTCCGTCCATCTGCCGCGCCGGCGCGGTTTCCCATGGCGAGCGGCCACGCTCGCGCTGCTGGCGCTTCTCGTCGGCCTCGGCGCGTTCAGCGCCTATCGCGAGTGGTTCTGGCCCCGGGACGGCCAATGGGTGGGGGTGCTCCAGGGCGAACCCCTCCCGGCCATCGCCATCCGCCTCGACCCTGACAGCGGCGTGGTCTTCGTGCGCAGCTTCGCGCCGGCGCCGCCGGAGGGCGAGATCAACCGGCTGTGGCTGATGATGCCGGGCCGGCCGGCGCTGCTGCTCGGCGAGTTCACCGCCGGCATGGCCGGCCGCGCGCCGGCGCTGGCCGGGGTCGGCCGCAACCGGCTCGGCTCGGCGGAAGTGGTGGTGACGCAGGAGGAGCAGAA
>NZ_JAIVFN010000103.1 GCF_030015065.1 Xanthobacter autotrophicus
CCGTATCGCCCGCCGCGGCGTCGACAGTTCTGAGCACCTCGGCAAGCACCGATGGGTGGTTGAGCGCACCTTCGCCTGGATCAACCAGTTCCGGCGCCTCGCCATCCGATACGAGCGCCACGCCGATCTCTACCGCGCATTCTGCGTCCTCGCCGCCGCAATCATATGCTTCAGAGCCATCGCCAAGTTTTGTTAGGCGCTCTTAATGACAGACAACGCGTTGTCCGATCAGCCTGCGATGCGAGCCGATCGGCGCGTTCTCTAGCTCGGCTGTCGCGACACAGCCGATGCCTCGGGTACCCCCGCCCCGCCGGCAGCGTCAGGCGCGGCGACGCCATGCGCGGCCGCCTGCTGCCGCTCCAGCATGGCCGCGGCCGCCACCAGGGGCAGCGGCGGCGCGAACAGATAGCCCTGCGCCTGCTGCGCGCCGAAAGCCCTCAAGAAGCGCAGCTGCTCGCGGGTCTCCACCCCTTCGGCGGTCAGGGTGATGCCGAGGGAGCGGCCGAGGCGCACCACATATTCCACGATGGCCGATGCATCCCGGTCGGTGCCGAGATTGAGGATGAAGGACTTGTCGATCTTGAGCTTGGTGATGGGAAAACGCCGCACATGCACCAGCGAGGCGTGGCCGGTGCCGAAATCGTCAAGGGCGAGGCGCACCCCCATGTCCCGCAGCTTCTCCAGCGCGGCCTGGGTGTCGCCGGCAGCGTCGAGGATGGCGCTCTCGGTAATCTCGATCTCCAGCCGGGCGGGATCGAAGCCGGTCTCGGCCAGCGCCTCGGCCACCGTCTGGAAGATGGCGCCGTTGCGCAGGTTGAGCGCCGACATGTTCACCGAGAGGGTGACGCCGGGCAGCGCGCGCGCCTCCACCAGCGCCAGGCGCAGCACATAAGTGTCGAAGCGCCCCATGAGGCGGGAGCTTTCGGCCACGGGCATGAACTCGCCCGGCAGGATCCGCCCCCGGATGGGATGATCCCAGCGCGCCAGCACCTCGAAGCCGACGATGCGCTCGCTCTCCACATCCACCTGGGGCTGGTAGACCAGCTTGATCTCGCCCTTGTCCAGCGCCGCCGCAAGCTCCGCCTCGACGTGGCGGCGGCGGATCTGCGCCTGCTCGAAGCCGGGCTCGAACAGGCGAAACAGGCCGGCGCCATCGGCCTTGGCCTTGTAGAGGGCGACGTCGGCGAGCCGCATGAGGTCGGCGCCGGTGGCGGCATCCTGCGGCACCCGGGCGGCGCCCACCGATGCGCTCACCCCCAGTTCGCCGCCCTGCTCCAGCAGCACCGGAGGCTCCAGCATCCGGAACAGCCGTTCCACCACGCGGTCAAGGTCGCCGTCCTCGCGGCAGCGCAGGGCCGCGACGAACTCGTCGCCGCCGAACCGGGCCACCAGCGTCCCCTCGCCCAGCGCCTCCTCCAGCCGCCGGGCCACGGCCCGCAGCAGGTCGTCGCCGGCGGCGTGGCCGGCGCGGTCGTTGATCTCCTTGAAGTCGTCGAGATCCACGAACAGCAGCGCCAGCGTCTCCCCGTTGCGACGGCCGGCGATGGCCGCGTCCAGCGCCTCGATGAAGGCGCCGCGATTGAGCAGGCCGGTCAGATAGTCGCGCGCGGCGAGCGCCCGCGCCTTGGCCTCGCTGGCGATGAGGGCCGCGGCCATGCGGCGCGCGCGCACCATGAGCACGAGAAAGAGCACGGCGAGCAGGCTGGTGAGCACCACCGCCGCCGGCATCAGTCCCCACAGCATCCTGCTGCCGGGCTGCGTGCTCCGCCACACCAGCTCCGCCTCGGAGCCGTCATAGAGATTGGGAACGAAGACGCCCGGCTTCCGCTCGCCGCCGTGGGGGTGCTGGATCAGCTCCACATCGTCGAGGCTCGCAGGCCCACCGACCATCCTGAGGAAATCGGGATCAATGACATCCACGGTGATGGCCACCAGCGGCTGTGCGACGTCGAGGCCCTCGACCTTCTCGTCGAACGGGCGGGCCACCATCAGCCCGGCCGCGTCCTGGCTGGCGACCACGCCGGAAAGCGCCGCCTTCTGCCCCTCGGCGAGCGCCCGCTGGATGGCGGGCCGAATCCAGCTGAAGGCATGCAGCTGGTTCTGCTGTCCCCGCTCGGAGGAATAGATGACGTTGCCCCTGGCATCCGTGATGTAGACGAATTCGAAGCCGAAGCCGTCATGGAGCTTCAGGCCGAAGCTGCGATGAAGGGGGGTGAAGTCGCCGCTCACCAGATGCTTCAGCGTGTCCTGCTCGTCGTTGGTGGTGACGAGCGCCTGCGCCATCACCGCTTCGCGGGCACGCAGGGAGGCGAGCAGCGCGGTACGCTCACGCACGCGCGCCTTGTCGTCCTGGCGCAGCCCGGCCAGCACGAAGACCGTGACGAGGCCTGCCACCAGAAGCGCCAGCGCCGCGAGGCCGGCCGGGAGGAAACGATGACCAGGACTGCCCTGTCGGGGGGAAATGGCTCGGCCCTCCTGTGTGGGATGCGTCTCGCGCTTGCTTGGCTCCGGGCCTCGGCAGCCGCGCGCGGATAAGGGCCGCGAGCGGCAGATTTGTCCGATAGATTCCCAGCTGGCGCAAGGGGAACAGGGTCCGGGACCCGCGCCGTCAGGTCGCCGAAGCCATTGCAACCAATGTAAATTGGTCGTGCCATGACGCAACCGGCGCAAGGTGCCGGCCGGAGCTTGCGGCGCACGGGACAAGCGCGGACGGACGCCGACGGCGCGTTCTCCTTCTTGAATTTGAAGGATCGCGTCTAAGCCCCGAACCACCAGGTGGCGAGGCCAAGGAAGGCGAGGAAGCCCACCGTATCCGTCATCGTGGTCACGAACACGCCGGACGCGACCGCGGGATCGAGCTTCATCCATGAGATGCCGAGGGGGACGAGGCTGCCGACGAGCCCCGCCACCATCATGTTCATCACCAGCGCGGTGGAGATGACGGCGCCCAGCTGGATGTTGGCGAACCACAATCCGGCGATCAGGCCCAGCAGGCAGGCCAGGGCCAGGCCGTTGAACAGCCCCACCAGCACCTCGCGCGAGACGATGCGGCGGGCATTGTGGCTGGACAATTCCTTGGTCGCGAGCGCGCGCACCGCCACCGTCATGGTCTGGGTGCCGGCATTGCCGCCCATGGAGGCGACGATGGGCATCAGCACCGCGAGCGCCACCATCTTCTCGATGGTGGCCTCGAACAGGCCGATGATGGAGGCCGAGATGAAGGCGGTGCCGAGATTGATCAGCAGCCAGGGCAGGCGGCTTCGCGCGGTATAGGCGACGCTGTCGGACAACTCCTCGTCGCTGCCGACGCCGGCGAGGGCGCGCAGGTCCTCGTCCGCCTCCTCCTGGATCACGTCCACCACATCGTCGATGGTCATGACGCCCACGAGCCGGCCGGCATCGTCCACCACGGGGGCGGAGACGAGGTTGTAGCGCTCGAACATGCGCGCCACGTCCTCCTGATCGTCGGTGGCCTTCACCACCTTCAGCTGCTCGGTCTTCACCTGGGTCACCAGGATCGGACGCCTGGTGCGCAGCAGCCGGTCGAGGGAGATCGACCCCACGAGGCGATAGGCCGGGTCCACCACGAACACCTCGTAGAAGGTCTCCGGCAGGTCGCGGGTCTCGCGCATGTAGTCGATGGTCCGGCCCACCGTCCAGAAGGGCGGGACGGCGATGAACTCGGTCTGCATGCGCCGGCCGGCGCTCTCCTCCGGATAGTCGAGGGAGCGCTGGAGGGCGACGCGCTCGGGTGCCGGCAGGTGCTCCAGCACCGCGGCCATCTCTTCCTCGTCCAGGTCCTCGAGGATGTAGACGGCGTCGTCCGAGGCGAGATCGCGCATGCCGCGCGCGATGGTGAGCGGCGACAGCCCCCGCAGGATGCCGAGGCGCACGGTCTCGTCGAGCTCGGTGAGCGCGGTGAAGTCGAAGGCGGTGCCCAGCAGCTCGATGAGCCGGCGGCGTTCGTCGCCGTCCAGCTCCTCGATGAGGTCGCCCATGTCCGCTTCATGCAGATCGGCGGTGAGCGCCTTCAGCCGGTCCACGTCGCGCGCGGCGAGGGCCTCGCGGATGGCCGTCCGGAACCCGTCGGCCAGGCTGCCGTCGGTGTCGCGCACCTCGGGGGCGGCGTCCTCGGCGACAGGCGCGTCGGCATCCTCGCGCATGGGCTTCCTCCCGGTCTTCGAGGCGGGGGTCGGGCGCCCCGCTCCGCATGGGAACTCGGGCACGGCTCGGGGGTGACGGGCCGAAGCCTCCGCCGCACGGCGAAATGGTTCGGAACCCGCATGAGGCTCCGGAGCCGGACCGACCCAGCCTGAACCCAGCCTGCGCCGCGAATCGGTCTCCGGATTTCAGTCATAGAACGTTTGAGCGACAGGATTGCGGTGCAGTCCGATCGAGACGTGCTCTAGAGGCATGGAGCCGATTTGTGAAGCCGTCACCCGCACTTCTTTGAAAGAGTTGGCAACAAGGTTTAAATGACGCGCGTCCGAGCGTCGCAGCCGACCGGCGGCGGCCGTCAATTTAGAATAAATTGTTATATTTCAATATATTATGAATAATTGTTGCAGTCCTCCGGAATCGGATTGAGGCGGACCGGCGCCCCGGACTGGAGATTTCGCCCGGAATCCGCTTCGCTTCTGTCCCATCCGCCCGCTTGAGACGGCCTGGGCGAAGATTCGTGTCC
Organism: Xanthobacter autotrophicus; assembly: GCF_030015065.1. Classification (GTDB taxonomy): domain Bacteria; phylum Pseudomonadota; class Alphaproteobacteria; order Rhizobiales; family Xanthobacteraceae; genus Xanthobacter; species Xanthobacter autotrophicus_D. The sequence goes on from NZ_JAIVFN010000103.1 coordinate 4,685, forward strand.
GGTCGCAGGACATGCCCTTAAAATACTGTCATGTCTTGCTTTTATCCGAATCGGAGAATGGGGATGGGAATGGTGGGGACATGGCCCTTCTGATCCGGCACCTTGCGGTGCTCCTGAGCCTGCTCCTTCCCCTTCACACCGCTCGCGCACACGCGGCCGAGACCTGTCCCGGCCGTCCCGATGCGCTCGGCACCGCCCGCGTCATGGAGATCGACCCAAAGGGCGTGCGGGTCGGGACCAAGTCGTTTCCGGGCACCCTGCCCCTGGCGCCGAAGGAAGTGGTGCTCACTTTCGATGACGGTCCATGGCCCGGAACGACCGCGGCCATCCTCGACGCGCTCAAGGCGGAATGCGTCCAGGCCACCTTCTTCCTCATCGGCGAGAATGCGAAGGCCCGGCCCGCGCTGGTGCGCCGCGCCCGTGCCGAGGGCCACACCATCGCCCACCACACCCTGACCCACCCCTCCGCCACCCTGGCCAGGATCCCGTTCGACGCGGCGGTGAGGGAGATCGAGCGGGGGATCGCCGCGGACGAGGTCGCGGCCTACGGGGCGAGCGGGCCGGCGCCCCGCGTGCCCTTTTTCCGCTTCCCCGGCTTCGCCTCGACGCCCGAGCTGCTGGCCTTTCTGGACGGCAAGGGGATCGCCGTGTTCGGCGCCGACTTCTGGGCCAGCGACTGGAACGTGATGACGCCCGAGGCGGAACTGGACCTGGTATTGAAGCGGCTCGATGCGGCGGGCGGAGGCATCGTGCTGTTCCACGACACCAAGAGCTACACCGCCGCCATGATTCCCGGCTTCCTGCGCGCCTTGGCCGAGCGCGGATACAAGGTGGTGCACGTGGTGCCGAAGGCGCCCGGATGAAGCCCGGATTCGCGCAAGACCGCAGCGTCGGACTGAAACGACAAGCAGCGGAAACGAAAAAGGCGGCCCGGAGGCCGCCCGTCTCGTGCACGCGCCCATGGCGCGGAACGCTCACCAATCCACTGGTGCGGACGAGAGGACTCGAACCTCCACGGGTCTCCCCACTAGCACCTCAAGCTAGCGCGTCTACCAATTCCGCCACGACCGCAGTCAGGGATGGCTCCGTCCGGGGGTTCCGATGAAGGACCGCTTCCGGCCGGGGGCCATCGTCTAACAGATCGGATTGGCGGCCACAAGTGCCTCCCGCAACGGCCACGTCATCAGCCCCATGCCTGTGGATGACTGACCTTCGCCCCGACGCCGGACCGGCTCCGGCCGCTGCGGGCGGATGGGGGAAATCCGCCGGCTCCCGGAGCGGGACGGAAGGTGCGGGACGGCCAATCGCACGGCCCGCGGCGCAGCGCGTGCACGGAGGACTGGACCCAGCGTCGCGATGGATTAAAGCATCTCCCCATGACCGCCACCGCCCCCCGCGCCAGCCTCGAGACCCAGTTCCGGCCATCGGTCGCCGACGCCCCGCCCGTGGAATGGGCCGTCAGCGACGGCCTCATCCCCTATCCCGCCGCGCACGCCGCCATGGAAGCGCGGGTCGCCGCCATTGCCGACGGCACGGCGCGCGAATGCGTGTGGCTGCTGGAGCATCCGCCCCTCTATACCGCCGGCACCAGCGCCCGCCCCGAGGATCTCGTGGAGGCGCGCTTCCCCGTCTACGAGACCGGGCGCGGCGGACAGTTCACCTATCACGGCCCCGGCCAGCGCGTGGCCTATGTGATGCTGGACCTGAAGCGGCGCTCGCCGGACGTGCGGCGCTATGTGAGCGCACTGGAAGCCTGGATCATCGGCGCGCTGTCGGCGTTCAACGTCACCGGCGAGCGGCGGGAGGACCGGGTGGGCGTCTGGGTGCGCCGGCGCGGCGGCGGTGAGGACAAGGTCGCCGCCATCGGCATCCGGGTGCGCCGCTGGGTGACGTTCCACGGCATCTCCCTGAACGTGGAGCCGGACCTGTCCCATTTCGGCGGCATCGTGCCCTGCGGAGTCCGCGAGCACGGCGTCACGAGCCTCGCCGACCTCGGCCTGCCGGTGAGCATGGGCGAGGTCGATTCGGTGCTGCGTATCGCTTTCGAGGAGGTATTCGGCCCAACCGTGCCCGCAGCCGCGCCAACCATCGCGGTGGCGCGCGAGGGCGAGGAGGCGATGCGAGCGGACTGACTCGACCTGCTCGGTGCCCCCACTGAACCCAAGGGAAGAGAACACGTTCTCCGACCGGAACAGCGGCGCGATCCGACCGGCGGGCACGCGAGGGGCAAGGCGCGAGGGGCAAAGGACAAGGTCCCGCCATGGCGTGCCCCCGTGACGTGCCGCAGTGATGTGACGCCATGACAAGCCGGCGCCGCCCGTCTGGAGCACACGCCGATCAGCCTGCGTTGCAAGCTGATCGGATAACGCGTTCTCCATCATCAAGTCAGAGGGCGATTCACCGATCAGATAGAGCCAATCTGATCGGATCGCGCTCTTGCGCAGGCGCGGCGCACCACGGCTGCCCCCGCCTGCGCGTCACCCCGGAGGACAAGCCCGGCACCACGCCTCGGCTCAGCCCGCCATGGCCGCGGCGATGGCATCGAGGGCGGCTTCCGCCTTGTCGCCGTCGGGTCCTCCGGCCTGCGCCATGTCGGGGCGTCCGCCGCCGCCCTTGCCGCCAAGGGCTTCCGAGCCCAGGCGCACCAGCTTGACCGCGTCGAAGCGCCCGGTGAGATCGGCGGTGACACCCACCACGATGCCGGCCTTGCCGTCGGAGGTCACGCCGACGATGGCGACCACTCCGGACCCGATCTGCTTCTTGCCCTCGTCCACCAGGCCCTTGAGATCCTTGACCTCGATGCCCTCCACGCGGCGGGCGAGGAGCTTGGTGTCGCCCACCGCGCGCACCGCATCGCCCGACGCCTCGCCGCCACCGCCCATGGCGAGCTTCTTGCGGGCGTCGGCCAGTTCGCGCTCGAGCCGTCGGCGCTCCTCCACCAAAACCGCGACCCGCGCCTCCACCTCGGATACCGGCGCCTTGAGCACCGCGGCGGTCCCCGCCAGGGCCGACGACGCGGCGTTGAGGTGACGGCGCGCGGCATCGGCGGTGAGCGCCTCGATGCGCCGCACGCCGGAGGCCACCGCGCCCTCCGATACCACCGAGATGAGGCCGATGTCGCCGGTGCGCCTCACATGGGTGCCGCCGCACAGCTCCACCGAATAAGGCGCGCCGTTGCCGTCGTCGGTGCCCATGGAGACGACGCGCACCTCGTCGCCATACTTCTCGCCGAACAGCGCCCGCGCCCCGGAGGTGATGGCATCATCGACCGCCATGATGCGGGTTTCCACCGGCTCGTTGCGCAGCACGAAGCGGTTGGCGATGGTCTCCACCTCGGCGAGTTCGTCGCCGCTCAGCGGCTTGGGATGGGAGAAGTCGAACCGCAGGCGGTCCGGCGCCACCAGCGAGCCCTTCTGGGCCACATGGTCGCCGAGCACGCGCCGCAGCGCCTCGTGCAGCAGGTGGGTGGCCGAATGGTTGGCGCGCACGGCGGCGCGGCGGGCATGGTCCACCTCCAGCACCAGCGCGGTGCCGCGCTTCAGGCTGCCGGCCTCGACCTTCACCTCATGGACGAAGAGATCGCCGAGCTTCTTCTGGGTGGCCACCACCTCCGCGGTAATGCCCCCCTCCCCGCTCATGCGCCCGATGTCGCCCACCTGGCCGCCGGACTCGGCGTAAAATGGGGTCTGGTTAAGGATGACAAGGCCCTTCTCGCCGGCGGTGAGGCTCTCCACCTCCACGCCGTCACGCACCAGCGCGGCGACGACGCCCTCCGCCCTCTCCGCCTCGTAGCCGAGAAACTCGGTGGCGCCGACGGCATCGCGCACGGAGAACCAGAGCGTGTCGGTGGCCGCCTCGCCCGAGCCGGCCCAGCTCGCCCGAGCCTCCGCCTTCTGCCGCGCCATGGCCGCATTGAAGGCCGTGGTATCCACGGAGATGCCGCGGGCGCGCAGGGCGTCCTGCGTGAGATCGAGCGGGAAGCCGTAAGTGTCGTAGAGCTTGAACGCCACCTCGCCGGGGAACTGGCCGCCCGAGGTCAGTCCGGCGCTCTCCTCCTCGAGGATGGAGAGGCCGCGCTCGAGGGTGCGGCGGAAGCGCGTCTCCTCCAGCAGCAGCGTCTCCTCGGAGAGGGCTTCGGCACGGACGATCTCGGGATAGGCCCGGCCCATCTCGCGCACCAGCACTGGCACCAGGCGATGCATCAGCGGATCCCTGGCGCCGAGCAGCTGCGCATGGCGCATGGCGCGCCGCATGATCCGGCGCAGCACATAGCCGCGCCCTTCATTGGAAGGCAGCACGCCGTCAGCGGTAAGGAAGACCGACGCGCGCAGGTGGTCCGCAATGACACGATGGCTCGCCTTCTGCGGGCCGTCGGGATCCACCGAGGTCAGCTCCGCCACCTCGGCGATGAGGGCGCGCATGAGGTCGGTATCGTAATTGTCGTGCACGCCCTGGAGCACCGCCGAGACGCGCTCCAGCCCCATGCCGGTGTCGATGGACGGCCGCGGCAGCGCCAGGCGCTCGCCACCCGGCAGCTGCTCGAACTGCATGAAGACGAGATTCCAGATCTCGATGAAGCGGTCGCCATCCTGGTCCGGCGAGCCGGGCGGACCGCCGGGCACGTGCGGGCCGTGGTCGAAGAAGATCTCGGAGCAGGGGCCGCACGGGCCGGTGTCGCCCATGGACCAGAAATTGTCGGAGGTGGGAATGCGGATGATCTTGTCGTCCGACAGGCCGGCGATCTTCTTCCACAGCCCGTAGGCCTCGTCGTCCTCGCTGAAGACGGTGACCACGAGACGATCGCGCGGCAGGTCGAAGGTGCGGGTGACGAGGTTCCAGGCAAGCTCGATGGCCCGGTCCTTGAAATAGTCGCCGAACGAGAAATTGCCGAGCATCTCGAAGAAGGTGTGGTGCCGCGCGGTGTAGCCCACATTGTCGAGATCGTTGTGCTTGCCGCCGGCGCGCACGCATTTCTGCGAGGTCACAGCGCGGGAATAGGGCCGTTTCTCGACGCCGGTGAAGACGTTCTTGAACTGCACCATGCCCGCATTGGTGAACATGAGCGTGGGGTCGTTCTGCGGCACGAGGGGCGAGGAGGAAACCGCCTCGTGCCCCTCTTTGACGAAGTAGTCGATGAAGCTCGACCGGATCTCGTTGACGCCGCTCATGTGCCGGCCACAATCCTTACGCGCCGGTCCCAGCGCGGAATCCGGCTCTGGTGATCGCTTCGCGCCGGCGCCGCCCGAAGGCCCGCCGTGCGGTTCCGGCAACAGGGCGATGAGGCCCGCCGGAACCGGGTTCGTTTAGCGATGGGTGCGCCGCTTGTCCAGAAACGGCTGGATGGCCCGCCGGCGCGATGCCGCGCGCCGGGGCGGATCAGGCGTCCGCCGCATCGCCCTCGACATCCTCCTCCGGCGAGCCGGCAAGGATCTTTTCGGCGATCAGGCCGGCATTCTGGCGAATGGCCGCCTCGATGCGCCCCGCCGCCTCCTGATTCTGCTTCAGGAAGGTCTTGGCATTCTCGCGGCCCTGGCCGAGGCGCTGGCTGTCGAACGAGAACCAGGCCCCCGACTTCTCCACCACGCCGGCCTTGACGCCGAGATCGAGCAATTCGCCCGTCTTGGAGACGCCCTCGCCATACATGATGTCGAACTCAACCTGCTTGAAGGGCGGGGCAAGCTTGTTCTTGACCACCTTCACGCGGGTCTGGTTGCCCACCACCTCGTCGCGCTCCTTGATCATGCCGATGCGCCGGATGTCGAGGCGCACCGAGGCATAGAACTTGAGCGCGTTGCCGCCGGTGGTGGTCTCCGGCGAGCCGTACATGACGCCGATCTTCATCCGGATCTGGTTGATGAAGATGACCATAGTGTTGGACTTGGAGATGGAGGCCGTGAGCTTGCGCAACGCCTGGCTCATGAGGCGCGCCTGCATGCCGGGCTGGTTGTCGCCCATCTCGCCGTCGAGCTCGGCGCGCGGGGTGAGCGCGGCCACCGAATCGACCACCAGCACGTCGACGGCGCCCGAGCGCACCAGCGTGTCGGCAATCTCCAGCGCCTGCTCGCCGGCGTCGGGCTGGGAGATCAGGAGCTCGTCAAGATTGACCCCGAGTTTGCGCGCATAGATGGGGTCGAGGGCGTGCTCCGCATCAATGAAGGCGCAGGTACCGCCGCGCTTCTGCGATTCCGCCACCGTATGGAGGGCGAGCGTGGTCTTGCCGGAGGATTCCGGCCCGAAGATCTCGACGACGCGCCCCTTGGGCAGGCCGCCAATGCCCAGCGCGATGTCAAGCCCCAGCGAGCCGGTGGGAATGCTCTCGATCTCCAAGGCTTTGCCGCCCTTGCCGAGCCGCATGATCGAGCCCTTGCCGAAATGCCGCTCGATCTGGGAGAGCGCGGCATCCAGCGCCTTGGTCTTATCCATGGAAGAACCTTCGACGAGTCGGAGTGTCGCCTGAGTCATCGCCGCGCTCCAGTGCTGGCGCAAGGGGAAATGAGAACTGGCAAGATGTACATGTTTTGTTCCCCGTTCGCAATATGTTCTCGATCCGCTCTCGGCGCGGCCCATCCTTTTGGACGAGCACGAAGATCTGCGGCGTCCCGCCATCTGCGCCATCGGGCATGACTGACCCCTCCTGGTTTGCGGCAGGTGAACCAGCCTTCCTTCGGCGCGGCAATGGCGGTGCATTGCCCCCGGCACGCCCCTCCCCTAAGCGTTCGGCAGAGATGAGAAAGGGCGCGACCATGGCGGACGGCACCCCCACCCTGAAGGACTTCGCCCTCGCCCTCTACGCCCGCGAGGGCGTGCCGCCCGCCTGCCTCACCTTGCAGGAGAGCGCCGGGCTCGACGTGAACATCCTCCTCTTCGCGGCCTGGCGCGGGGCGGCGCTGCGCCTTGAGATCGGCGCCGCCGACATCGCCGCCGCGCGGGCGCTGGTGGCCGAGTGGCATGGCGAGGTGGTCCGCCCGCTGCGCGCCATCCGCCGCCGCCTCAAGACCGGCCCCCACCCGGCGCCGGACGCGCGCACGGCGAAGCTGCGCGCCGAGGTGCAGGCGATCGAGATCGCCGCCGAGATCATCGAACTGGAGGAGCTGGGCACCCTCGCCAACGGACCGCCCGCGCCCCCCGATGCCAATGCGGCGGCCCTTGCCTTCGCCGCTATGGCGCAAGCGGTGGAGGCCTTTGCCGGCCGCTCGCTCACATCGGAGGAAGAGGCCACCGTGCGGCGCATCGCCTCCGCCGTCTGACCGGTTCAGCGCGCCCGCAGCACCTTGCCGGGGTTCATGAGGCCGTGGGGGTCCAACGCCGCCTTCACCGCGCGCATCAGGTCCAGTTCCACGGCGGACTTGTAGTGCTCCGCCTCGGCGACGCGCAATTGGCCGAGGCCGTGCTCGGCGCTGATGGAGCCGCCGAGGTCCGCCACCACATCATGGACGATGCGGTTGATCTCGCCCGCCCGCGCCGGGCGCATCTCGTCCGTCCAGTCGGCCGGCATCACCGGATTGTAGTGCAGGTTGCCGTCGCCCACATGGCCGAAGGTGAAGGGCAGGATGCCGGGAAAGCGCGCCAGGAGCGCCGCGTCGGCCCGCGCGACGAAGGCGGGGATGGCGGAGACCGGCACGCTGATGTCGTGCTTCACACCCTTGCCGGCATGGGCCTGGGCTTCCGCCTGCGCCTCGCGCAGCGCCCACAGGTTGCGCCGCTGCGCGCCGGAAGCGGCGATGACGGCATCGAGCACCAGCCCCTCCTCCAGCCCCTGCGCGAGAAGCCCTTCCAGCGCCGAGCCGAGCCCTTCACCCGCCTCCTGCGCGCTCGCTTCCACCAGCAGATACCAAGGATACGCCTCGGCGAAGGGGGAGGCGAGACCGGGCACGGCCGCCACCGCATGGGCAAGGCTCGGGGCGCGCATCAGCTCGAAGGCGGAAAGGCTGTCGCCGAGGCGCGCCTTCGCCAGCCCGAGAAACGCGATGGCTGCCGCCGGATCGGGGATCGCCGCGAACGTCGTGGCCGTGGCGCGCGGGCGCGGGAACAGGCGCAGCACCGCTGCAGTGATGATGCCCAGCGTCCCCTCCGAGCCAATGAAAAGCTGCTTCAGATCGTAGCCCGCATTGTCCTTCCGCAGGCCCCGCAGCCCGTCCCAGATGCGCCCGTCCGGCAGCACCACCTCCAGCCCGAGGGCGAGGGCGCGCATGTTGCCATAGCGCAGAACCTGCGTGCCGCCGGCATTGGTGGCAAGGTTGCCGCCGATGCGGCAGGAACCTTCCGAGGCGAGGGTGAGGGGGAACAGCCGGTCCACCCGCTCGGCCACGGCCTGCACCTCGGCGAGGGTCACGCCGGCTTCCACGGTGAGGGTGTCGTTGACCACGTCCACCGCGCGCACCTTGCGCATCCGGTCCACGCTGAGGATGACGGACGCGCCGGAACCATCCGGCTGGGCGCCGCCGGCAAGGCCGGTGTTGCCGCCCTGCGGCACGATGGGGATGCGGCCCTCGGCGCAGAGGCGCACCACCTCAGCCACCTCCTGCGTCGAGGCGGGGCGCAGCACGAGGGCCGCCTCCCCCCGGAAGATGCCGCCGAAGGAGGTGCGGAACGGCGCGGTATCGGCCGGGCTGTCCAGCACCCCCGCCGGCCCCATCACCAGCCTGAGGCGGTCGAGGACGGCGGGATCGGGACGCGCCGTCACGGCTGAAACGCGAAGGCGCCGGCGTGCCGCCGCTCCACGCCCCGGAGGGACGGGAGATCGCGCACGCCGAGCTGGCCCATGGCCACCTGCAATTCTTCCGTCAGCAGCTCCGCCACATAGTCCGCGCCGCCGTCGCCGATGCCGGCGAGGCCGATGAGGAAGGCGCGGCCGCAGAAGGTGCCTGTCGCCCCCAGCGCCAGCGCGCGGGCCACGTCGAGGCCGGAGCGGATGCCGCTGTCGAACAGCACGGTGGCGCGGGTCCCCACCGTCGCCGCAATGGCCGGCAGAACGTCAATGGCGGCGGGCGCCGCATCGAGCTGGCGGCCGCCATGGTTGGAGACGAGGATGCCGTCCACGCCGATGGAGAGCGCCGTCTCCGCGTCGGCCGGGTGCATCACGCCCTTCATCACCAGCGCGCGGGGCCAGGCATCGCGCAGGCGCTTCACCGCCTCCCAGGAAAATGTGCCCTTGATCTCGGTCTGCACGAAGCCGGCGGTCTTGGGCATCGTCGCGGGCGCCTCCACATAGGGCGCCATGTTGGCGAACTGGGGCGTGCCGGCCTTCGCCAGCGCCAGCGCCCACGGCCAGGCGAGGGCCACGTCGCGCACGGTGCGCGCCGTGGTGCGGAAGGGCACAACCAGCCCGTTGGACAGATCGCGCGGGCGCTTGGAGCGCACCGGGGCGTCCAGCGTCGCGACGAGGGCGCGGGCGCCCGCCGCCTCGGCCCGGCGCACGAGATCCAAGGTGACGAGATGATCGCGGCCCGGCAGCCCGTAGAGCTGGAACCAGGTGCAGTCGCCGGCGAGCGCCGCCACCTCCTCGATGGAGGCGCCGGCCAGCGTGCCGACCACATAGGGAATGCGCGCCTTCGCCGCCGCCTTGGCGAGGAGCCGGGTGGCACCGGGCCAGACGAGGCCGTCCACGCCCACCGGCGAGATGCCGAGCGGCGCACTGTAGCGGGTGCCGAACAGCTCGGTCGCGGTGTTCACCGGCCCCGGCGCGCCATAGCGCGGCACGAGCTTCACCGCATCCAGCGCCGCGCGGTTCTCGGCGATGCCCACGTCGGCGCCGGTGCCGCCTTCCAGGAAGTCATAGGCGAAGCGGGGAATGCGGCGCCGCGCCGCCCGCTCCAGATAGTCCAGCGTCGGCATCCGCTGCTTCAGCCGCGCGGCGGCGCTGGTGCCGGAGCCGGCGCCCCAGGCGGCCGCGGAAGCGGACGTAGACGACAGAGAGGCCGCGGAAGCGGACGCAGACGACAGAGCGGCCGCGGGAGAGGCCGCGGGCGGGACGGCGGCGGGGGCGGCAGAGGCGCGCCCGGTGATGGCGCGGTCCGTCATTGCACGGACTCCATGGCATTTCCTTGTCTTGTCGTGTTTGCGCTTTGGTAGAGCGCGAAAGGCCATCACCGCAAATAATTACGAATTATCGCAGAAATCACCTGCGCTGATCTTTCGGCTTCGCCGCCAGCCGCCGCTCGGGCGGCGCCTCGGCGGCCGGGCGCACGAAGGTCAGCGCCGAGGCGGCGGCATCCACCAGATCCTGCCGGATCACCTCCACCACCGCCTGGGCCGCCGCCGAGATTGCCCGGCGCGGGTGGTGGACCACGGCGATGGAGCGGGTGAGCGGCGTCGCGAAGCGGTGCGCGCGCACGCGGCCGGCGGCCAGCACCTGATGCAGGGCGATGGTGGGCAGCACGGTGGCGAGGTCCGTGGTCGCCACCACCTCGCAGATGGCGGAGAGCGTGTCGATCTCGATGCGCGGTTTCAATTCGATGCCGGCTTCCGCCGCCTGCGCCTCCAGGATGGCGCGCAGGCCGTGGCGCTTGGAGGGCAGCACCAGATCAAGCCCATCGAGATCGGAAAAGCCGAGATGCTGCGGCACGTCGAGGGGCGCATCCGTGCGCGCGGCGAACACCATCTCCTCGTCCAGGATGTGCTGGGAGGCGAGCCCCCGCTTCTGCCGCGGCACGTTGATGATGGCGAGGTCGAGCTGGCCTGTCGTCACCCAGTCCAACATGGTCTCGGTATAGCCCTCGCACGCCGACAGCTCCACGTCCGGATAGCGCGCGGCGACGGTGGCGGAGGAACTGGCGAGCGTGCTCTGCGCCACCGAGGTGATGAGCCCCACCACCACCCGGCCGGAGACCCGCCCGTCGAGCCGCGCCATCTCCTGCATGGCGTGCTCCACGTCGCGGACGATGGGCGAGATGAGCCGCGCCAGCGCCTCGCCTGCCGGCGTGGTGGTGACGCCATGGGCGCTGCGATCGAACAGCTTCTTGCCGAACTCCGCCTCCAGCTTGGCGATCTGCATGCTGAGCGCCGGCTGCACGATGTTGAGCTGGCGCGCCGCGCGGGTGACGTTGCCGGTCTCCGCGAGGCACAGGAAATACTGCATCTGCCTGAGGTCCATGGCCGCCGATGCTCCGAACACCACGTGAAATCAGCACGAGTGATTGCTACAATAATCATTCATTATTTGCAGTGATTGTCCGCTCTGTCTATGACGGTCTCGACGGCTCCTGCGGGAGCTGTTGCCGAGAAGGCCGAAACGGCTCGTGGGCGCGGGAGGATCGACGGCAGGGAGTGGCGCGCGATTGCGCGAACGCCCGACTTTACCCTTTGCCATGCACCTCCTGTGCGCCCGTATGCCGCCATTGCGGACGCGCGCCGTCGCGCCGCTCAGAGGGGTCGCCATGCAGGATTGCGCCAGAGACGATCACGCCACAGGGCAGACGAAACGTCTCATCATCGGCATCTCCGGCGCCTCGGGCGTGATCTACGGCGTGCGGATGCTGGAGCTGCTGCGCGACGCCGGCATCGAGACCCATCTCGTCATGTCGCGCACGGCCGAGATCACCCTCTCCCATGAGACCAATCGCAAGGTGGCCGAAGTGAAGGCGCTCGCCAGCGTCTGCCATGCCATGGACGACATGGCCGCCGCCATCTCCTCCGGCTCGTTCCGCACCATGGGCATGGTGGTGGCGCCCTGCTCCATGCGCTCGCTCTCGGAGATCGCCTCGGGCGTCACGGCGAGCCTGCTCACCCGCGCCGCCGACGTGGTGCTGAAGGAGCGCCGCCGCCTCGTGCTGATGGCGCGCGAGACGCCGCTGCACACCGGCCACCTGCGCACCATGACCCAGGTGTCGGAGATGGGCGCCATCATCTCCCCGCCCATGCCGGCCTTCTACTCCCGGCCGGCCAATCTCGAAGAGATGATCGACCATACGGTCGGGCGCGTGCTCGACCTGTTCGACATCGAGGTGGGCGCCGTGCGGCGCTGGGGCGAGGAGAGCGGCCCGCGCCGCCGCAAGCCGCCGCTGCGCCAGATCACCCCCTGACACGCCGTCACGCCTTTCGATTTCTCGCCCAGCGGAAGAAAGAACCATGTTGGAACCCCGCCCCCGCCCCGC
>NZ_JAIVFN010000104.1 GCF_030015065.1 Xanthobacter autotrophicus
ATAGTGCATGGCTTCGAGGAACTTGCGGTCATCGCGCCCCTTGTCGCCCCGTCGCGACCGGCAAGCGCGGAACACCTCCAGAGCCACCGCCCAATCCTCGTCCGTCATCCGCGTCAGCATGGTCGACCTCGCCAAAAGCCGACCCGCTATGAATCACCGAAAGGACAAGAAGGGAATCCCCCTCCGACTCAACACGGCGAAATCCGTCCACACCGCCTAGGTCTTTAACGCCTGCGGGCGGCGCGAAGCCCGCCATGGGAAGCCCGCCATGGCATGGGCCGTTGGCAAACGCAGGCCCGGCAGCGGATTTGAGCGGAGTGGTCCCGTCACCTTCAGTTGGCGGGCGGCGTGGGCGGCAGCGTGGGCTTGCGGCCGGGGGCGCCATCCATGGCGGGCTCGGCGGCCGCGGAGCCGGCACGGCTCTTCACGGCCTCGAGCAGCGGCAGCGCGGCGCCCGAGCGCTCGATGAGGCTCAGGGGATCAGCCATCACCATCGGCCTGTCCCACGGCCCGCGCACGCTGAAGGGCAGGTCCACGCCACCGGTCGCGCCCTTGCTGGATGAGGGAAGCAGCGAGGCATGGCCGGCGAGGTCGAGGGACCGCTCGGCGATGGAAATGCTGCCCTCCATGCCGAGGCGCACCTGCTTGCCCTGAAGCTGCATCTCTTCCACCGTCCCGATCCCATCGGTGATGGCGATGCGGCCGCTGAGGTTGGTGAAGGCGGTGCGTCCGCCACGGGCATCGCTGCCGGCGGAGAGCGGCTGGCGCTCGATCCGCTGGAGCACCTGCGCGGCGTCAAGGCCGGCAAGGTAACCGTTGGCGGCCGAGATGGAGGCGCTGCCCGCAAGGGTGCGGGCGATCTCGGCCGCGCTGCCGCCGGTGCCCGAAACCTCCACCTGGATCGTGCCGGTACCCTCGATGCGGCGTACCCCCGCAATATCGTCGAGCGAGCGCCCGAGGTCCACGTCGGTGGCTTCCGCTTCCAGCCGAACCTCCACACCGGCGGCATCCCCGTGGGACCGTGCAGGATCCGGCGCGCCGGGCGCGAGGCTGAGAGACGCGCGCAGCAGCCCGCCCCAGCCGCTGGCTTCGCCCAGCACCATCACCAGCCGGCCGCTCGTGAGCACGGCGCTCGCCGCCACTGTGCTGAGCGTGGTTTCATCCGCCACCACGCGGCCGGCGGAGAGGCGCAGGTCGAGGTCGAAGCCCTCCAGCACCGAGAGGTCGATGGGGCGGCGATCCCAGGTCCTGCCGTCGTCGGTGGTCAGGCGGATGCCGCCATAGGGCGTCAGCGTGATCCGGTCGGCTGCGAAGGTGCCCTGCAGCATCGGCCGGCTTTGGGCCAGCTTGAGGAGGAAGGCGCCGTCGCCGCGGTTGCCGTCGAGTTCCAGCGTGGCGTCGGTCAGGGAGAGCCCGCCATCTTCCAGCGACAGGCGCGTGGTGAGGGCGAACGGGCCAAGGCCTCCGCGCGTGGGCGGCTCGATCCCCGCCCAGTCGAGAAGCGCGCGCAGCGAATCCGTCTCCGCCGACAGGGTGCCCGTGACGACGGGCTTGGGCCCGAGCGCGGCGCGACCCTGGAAGCGGGCCTCTGCCCCGTTGGACGCAAGCACCATCCGCGCCGCCGCCGGCGTGCCCTCGATGAAGCCCGCCGCGTCGTCGAGCGTGAAGGTGATGGTGACGCGCTCGTCGCGCCAGTCGAAGATGGCGGCGAGCGAGAGGCCGCGCCCATCCGCCACCCGGTCGAGGTTGGCGGTGAGGCCGCTCACCAATTCCCGCGTCAGACCACCGTTCGAGCGCCAGGCGATGGTGCCGTCCACGATCCGTAGTTCCGGCCATTGGGCGGCGGCAAAGACGGGAGCCACCGCAAGGGCGGGGGTCAGCCCGTCGCCGGTCAGCACCAGCGTGGGGTGCTCCACGATCACGTCGTCCACCTCGACCCGTCCGGCGAGGAGCCGCCAGACGTCAAGGCGCGTCACCACGTTCTCGGCGTCGAGGGACTGGCCGGACGGCAGGGGGAACGAGACCTTCCCCAGCACCACGCGCGGGGAGGGGAACAGGCGCAAGGCCGGCTCGCCGAGGATGACCACCTTCTGCCCGGTGGAACCGGCGAGCGCCTGGACGGCGACACGGCGCAGCTCGGCGCCGGGCACCACCAGCGGCAGAACGGCCATGGCCACCAGCAGGACGGCCATGATCGCGCCGAAGCCGATTGCCGCCACCACGCCGGCACGGCGGGCATTTTTTCCAAAGCGCAACATGAAGATCTTGATGGCTCCGATGGCGAAGGGCGCCGTCCGCACACGGCGTCTCCACCTCGATACGAAGCGGAACCATCCAAGTCCTCTGTGTCGCTTTGATGGCTCGCTCGGCGTGCTGCGCCGGCTCCGGCAGCGCGGCGGTCGTGTGGCCGCGATCAGGCGGCGCTCCGGGGCGAGCCCGCCTCGGGCGAGGCGCCCCCGGGCGAGGACGAGCCGCCGCCGCGCGCACCCCCGGCCGAGGACCGCAGGGCGGAGGCGGACATGCGCGCCAGGAGAATCACCGGGCCAAGGCCGACGATGAGGATAACCAGGGCGGCCAGGGCGCCGTCCTCATAGGTGCCGCGCGCGGCCTCGCCATAAACGTGGGTGGCGAGCGTCTCGAGCCCCAGCGGCCGCAGCAGCAGCGTGGCCGGCAGCTCCTTCATGGCATCCACGAACACCAGGAGCGCGGCGGTGGCGAGCGCCGGGCGCAGCAGCGGCAGATGGATGCGGCGCACCGTGCGCGGCTTGGACGAGCCGAGGCTGCGGGCGGCCATGTCGAGGTGCAGCGACAATTTCGAGAAGCCCGCCTCGATGCCGCCGATGGGGATGGCGAGGAAGCGGATGGCAAGCGCCAGCACCAGCGCTGCTCCCGAGCCGGACATGATGAGGCCGGTGGAGATGCCGAAGGTCTGGCGCAAGGCATGGTCCAGCGCGTTGTCGAAGCCGGCGAGCGGGCTCAGCAGTCCCACCGCCAGCACCGTGCCGGGCACGGCATAGCCGAGGCTTGCGACGCGCGCGAAGCCGGAGGCCAGGGGCGCACGGGTGAGGCGCTGCGCCAGCGTCACCACGAGGCCGAGCGACAAGGCGAGCATGGTGGCGGCCAAGGCGATGAGCGCGGTGGTGGCCGCTTCGCCGAAGATGCGCTCGGGAAAGCCGGTTTCGGCCATTCGCCGTGCCGCGGAGATGGAGAGATGGACGAAGGGTACGACGAATCCGAGCGTCACCGGAACGGCGCAGAATGCCGCGGCGCCGAGGCCGACCAGGCCGGTGAGCCGGGTCGGGGCCTGCGGGCGCGCCGATCCCGTGGCGACGAAGCGCTTCGCCCGCCGTGCCGCCCGCTCCACCAGGATCAAGGCGAGCACGAGGGTGAGCATCACCAGGGCGATCTGCGCCGCGCCCGGCAGGTTCGAGCGATTCACCCAGGTGGTGTAGATCGACACCGTGAGCGTGCGCACGCCCAGGAATTCGGAGGCGCCGATGTCCCCCAGCGTTTCCAGCAGCACGAGCGTGAGCCCGGCGACGATGGCGGGCCGGGCCAGCGGCAGGCCGACTTTCAGGAAAGCACGCCAGCGGCTCGCCCCCAGCGTGCGGGCCACTTCCAGCGCCGCCGCCGACTGGAGCACGAAGCTCGCCCGTGCCGAGAGGTAGACGTAAGGGTAGAGCACCGCCGACAGCACCAGGACGCAGCCGCCGGTGGAGCGCACGTCGGGCAGGCGCAAATCGCGCGGGCTGGCGATGCCGAGGAGGGCGCGCAGGGCCTCCTGCACCGGCCCGAGCGGGTGCAGCACGTCGAGATAGGAAAAGGCGACGATGTAGCCCGGCACGGCGAGGGGCAGCAGCAGGGCCCATTCGAACACGGCGCGGCCGGGAAAGGCGCAGGTGGCCACCAGCCATGCGCACGGCACCGCGACGGCCAGCGTCACCAGGCCCACGCCGAGCAGCAGCAGCCCCGTCTCCATCATCGCATTGGGCAGGACCGTGGCGATGAGATGGGGCCACATGTCGCCCGACCCCTCCGCCGCGATCGCCGCAAGGGCGATGAGCGGCAGAAGGACGATCAGGGCCACCAGCCCCGAGGCCAGGAGGAGGGGGGAGAAGCGCGCCGGCAGGGTAAAGCGGGCCGGGCGCGGCTCCGGGATGAGGACGGCGTCGGCCAATTCAGCCTCGCTTTTCAGTCCCGTCTCGTCAGTTGTCGAAGCCCACCTTGTCGATGAGTTCGCTGGCGCGCTTGCGGTTCTTGGCGATGTCCACCAGCGCGATCGGGTCCACCTTCAGCGGGCCGAGCCCGGCGATGATGGGGTCGATGGTGGCGGTGGCGAGCACGGGATATTCGAGGTTCTGCTGGGCATAGACCGCCTGCATGGCGGGGGAGACGGCGAACTCCAGGAATTTCACCGCCTCGGCCTTGTGGGGCGCGTTCTTCGCCACGGCGGCGCCGGAGACGTTCACATGGGTGCCGCCGCCCTCGAAGGTGGGCAGGAGCACGCCGATGCCGTCGCCCCACTTCTTCTGGTCGGGGCCGCCCTTGCCGGAGCGCATGAGGCCCACATAATAGGAATTGCCCACCGCGAGGTCGCAGATGGCGCCGAGGATGTCGCGGGCGCCCTCACGGTCGCCGCCGGCCGCCTTGCGGGCGAGATTGGCCTTCACCCCACGCAGCCATTCCTCGGTCTTCGCCTCGCCGTGGTGGACGAGGTAGGCTGCCACCAGCGCCACATTGTAGGGGTGCTGGCCCGAGCGGATGCAGATCTTGCCCTTCCACTTGGGGTCGGCCAGATCCTCGTAGGTGATGGCGGAGAGCTTCACCACGTCCTTCGCGGTGTAGACCAGCCGGGCGCGCAGGGAGAGCGCATACCAGTTGCCGTCGGGATCGCGCAGGTTGGCGGGGATGGCGGCGGTGAGCGCGGGCGAGACGACGGGCTGGGTGACGCCGGCATCCACCACGTCGAGGAGGTTGCCCACGTCCACGGTCATCAGCACGTCGGCGGGGGAACTGGCGCCCTCGGCCTTCACGCGCTCGGCGAGACCGTCCTTGACGAAGACGCTCTTCACCTCGATGCCGGTGGCCTTGGTGAAGGCCTCGAACAGGGGAGCGGCGAGACCGGGCTCGCGGGTGGTGTAGATGTTCACCACCTGCTGGGCGACGGCGTGGGGTGCCAGAGCCTGTGCGGCCACAAGAAGGGCGCTGCCGGCGAGAAACCCACGTGAAAAGAGATTGCGCGAAAGCATGCGGCGCAACGGGCGAGACGTGGCCATTGGTATCCCTCTGTGCTTCGGCCGTCGCGGGGCCACGAAACAGGATGGGATTGTGGCTAACCTTTCGCTTTGCGTTCCGTCAACGAAGAAGAATGGGAGGTGAAAACATTGGAAGACATCTAATTATTCTTTCAAATCATTCCAATTATAATGTGCCACCATTCCCACCTGCCGCAGCGTCAGATTGACGCCGGGGTAGGTCGCTGGCCAAGGAAACCGACCAAGGAAGCCGACCAAGGAAGCCGACCGGGCGCAAACGAAAAAGCCCGGCACGAGGCCGGGCTTTCCGAAAGGGTGGCTGCGCGCCCTGGCGCGGGCGACTCAGTCGTCCAGTTCGCCGATATGGTGCTGGGCGTAGAGCTGGAGGCCGAGCTTGGAGACGAGGTCCAGCTGGGTCTCGAGGAAGTCGATATGGCCTTCCTCGTCTGCCATCAGCTCCTCGAAGAGGTCGCGGCTCGGATAGTCCTTCACCGAGTGGCAGTAGGTGGCGGCTTCCTGGTAGAGCGCCCGCGCGTCCAGCTCTGCGGCGAGGTCGCAATCGAGGATTTCCTTCACGTCCTGGCCGATCCGCAGCGGGTCGAGGACCTGCATGTTCGGGAAACCGTCGAGGAAGAGGATGCGGTCGGTGAACTTGTCCGCGTGCACCATTTCCTCGATGGACTCGGCGCGCCACTTCTTGGCGAGGGCCTTGTAGCCCCAGTTGTCGAGCATGCGGTAGTGGAGCCAGTACTGATTGATGGCGGTCAGCTCCGAGCGCAGCCCCCTATTGAGGTACTCGATAACCTTGGCATCGCCCTTCATGTTCTGCTCCTGAAGCCTGATGGCATCTTGTTTGGATTCATCGTTAGACTAATTCTAATTTCAAGGCAAGATCGGTTACCCGATACCCGAGCGATTTCAGCCGCACGAGAGAGGACGTTGCGGAAGGGGTGCCGGGAGACCTGTGGCGGCTATTCCGCCGCCACCATTCCGGTGATGGCCGCGACCGGGCAGTCTTCAGCGCACGCGCCACAATTGTGCGCCTGCGCCTGGTCCATCAAGGCGCGGATGGTGCGCGCGCAGCGACCGCACTGGGGGGAGCAGCCGAGACAGCGATAGACCTCGCCGGGGGTTCGCAATCCCTGGGAACCGGCAAGGGCGTCGAGCACTTGACGGTCTGAAAAGACGTTGCATGAACATACGATCATGGCCAGGCTCGGAACGGTTAAATTGGAATGCTTCTAAAAACTTGGATCTATTACATTTTTTGCAGATGGAGGGGGCTTCCGTCAACTCCGTAGGAATGCGACATGGTGCTTCGCCGGCCATGA
The DNA here is from genome assembly GCF_030015065.1 of Xanthobacter autotrophicus. GTDB lineage: Bacteria > Pseudomonadota > Alphaproteobacteria > Rhizobiales > Xanthobacteraceae > Xanthobacter > Xanthobacter autotrophicus_D. The sequence continues at coordinate 6,587 of NZ_JAIVFN010000104.1, forward strand.
CGAAAGTCATGGGACTCCAGAATGGAGTAATTCCATTTTTCTAACCTGTCCCCGCTGGTGCCTCGCCACCGTGTTCGCGCCGGGCTCTATCCCGGCGGAAGTCGCAGGCAGGCGATGAGTCCGCGGGCTGGTTCCGGCCTCACCTCGAAAACGCCGCCGAGCGCTTCGGCCTCGCGGGCAAGGCGTGCCAGACGCAGCGGCAGCCCGGATGCGGCAAAGCGGTCTCCGGCCGCCGGCGGCGCGAGCGGGTCGAGCGCCCCGGCGAGCGCCACCTCGTCCAGTCCCGCCCCGCCGTCGCTTACCTGGAGGCAGGCGGCGGCCTCGCCGTCCTTGAATACCGAGACGCTGATGCTTGCGCCCGCGGGCGTCGCCGCCAGCGCCTCTTCCAGCATCAGCCGCGCCAGACGGGACAGATGGGCGCGCCGCGTCGTCACCATCAGGGTGTCCGGCGCGTCGAGCCTCAGGGCGATGCCCCGGCGCCGGGCCGACGGCGCGGCGTCCGCCACCGTCGCGATCACCAGCCCGGACAGGTCGCAGGGGGCGGCTGTCGGCTGATCGGTGCCGGTGGCGAGGGCGGCGAGATCGTCGAGGGTCGCCGCGACGGATGCGAAAGCGGCGCGTTCCGGCTCGGGGAGTGCGGCGGAGGGCTGCGCTCCGGCAAGGCACGCCAGCGGCGCGGCGAGCGCCTGCCGCAGGCGGTCCGCGAGATGCGGGAGGCGGTCCGTCTCCGGAGGCGCTGCGACTGTCCCGGCGGGCGAATCGGGACCCACCACCACGCACAGCATCTGGTCGTCGGCGCCGGCGCGGGTGATGCCGGCCCGGCCCGGCGACTGGGTTCCGGCGCGATCGCGCACGGCGAGGGCAACCTCGACGGATGCGGCGCCGGCCGCGACCCGATCGAGGGCCGCCACCACGGTGGCGCGGTCCTCGGGCGCCACGGCGATGGTGAACGGCTCGCCGGCAAGGTCCATGGCGGCAAAGCCGAGCCGCTCGGCGGCCGCGCGGTTGGCGAGGCGGATGGTGCCTTCCGGTTCCAGCAGGAACACAGGCCACGGCACCATGTCGAGCGCATCGCGGCGGGTGATGGCACGGGCCTCGCGGCCTTCCGCCTCGCCCAGTGGACGGATCACGTGGACCAGCGCCGGTCGGCCGCCGAACGGTGCGGCCACGAGGCGCACCTCCACCGGCAGCCGGGCGCCGGCGGCGGTGGCGAGGTGCAGGCTGGCGCCGTCCCGCACCAGCACGGCGTCGAGCCCACCCGCCGCCTCGATGTCCGCAAGGTCTTCCCACCCGGTCAGGGTCAGCAAGGTGCGGTTGGCATAGGCGGCCGCGCCGTTCTGCTGCACCAGAAGCCCCAGGGGCAGGCGATCCAGCAGGTCGAGGTCGTCGGTCATGGCCGGCTGGCCGGGGCCGGATCCGGGCTCCGGTTCGGAGGGCGCCGGCATTGCGGCGTCGAAGGGGACGGCCACGGCGGAAGCGGCAGGGCGCGCGCCGGCGGGGGGCGAAGTCTCTTGGGACGGGTCCGCGCGCGGCGCGTCCGGACGCGGCTTCGGCCAGTCCTCGATGGCGGCGGCCAAGGTGCGGGCGATCTCGCGGAAGGCCGAGCGTTCCTGCGGCGACAGGGTTCCCGAACGCAGCGGCACCACATTCTCCCCGAAGCCTTCCGGCTCGGCGGACGGCGGCGGAGCCGGGTTTGCCGGCCGGGCGGGTGCGGGGGGTGTCGTGGCCGCGCTCAGCACGCCGAAGCCGCGGATGCCCTGGCGGCGGCGCGCGGCGTCGAACACGGGCGCGCCGCCCAGGGACAGGTCGAGCGCGGCCTCCTCCGGCGACGATGCGGGCACGAAGGCCTTCACATCGCTGAAGCTGCCGCCTGCCACGGCCTCGGCCGCCGTGCCGTGGGACAGGAGGAGGCCGTCTTCCTCCAGCTGGGCGAAGGTCGCGCCCAAGAACCGGCCGGCCCGCGCGCCGAGGGCGCTGGCGAACACCGGCGAGAGGGCGCGGATCTGGTCCTCGGCGTCGGTCTCGAAAGTGATGCGGATCGGCTGCGCGAACAGCGGCTGCAGCGCCACCGGGATGTCGGGAGCGCCGGCCGGCCGTGGGGCGGCCTCGCCGGCGGAGGGGGGCGTGAAGGATGCGGGATCGGCGAACAGCACCGCCGCGCCGGTGGGCAAAGCGAGCGGCGCGTAGCGGAACAGGCGCGGGACGAAGCTGCCGCGCAGGCGCAGCCGCGCGAAGCCGAAGCGCGCGAGGGTAAGGTGCGACAGCTCCCGCGCCACTGCCGCCACCGCCTCGGGGGCGTTCGTGCCGGCAATGATCCCCAGCGCCGCGCTGGCCTGCGTGGCCTCGATCACGCGGGCCGACGGCACGGCCACCAGGAAGGAGGGAAGGTCCCGTCGCTGGAGCGGGGCGAGGATCGTCTCGGTCCCGAGGGCCAGGCCCGATCCGGGAAACGAACGTGCGCCGGGCTGCGTCGAGGTGGGCTGCGAAGTGGGCTGCGTCATGGGCTGCCGAAGGTCCGTTCCGCCGCGTGCTGGCCGAATCTGGGGGCGGAGCGCTGCCCATAGTCATGACTATTGATTAACGTCAGTGCAATTGGTGCGCATTTTCGGCATTCATATTGGCGAAGCGCAACCGTGCCATATTAGGATAATGCCGGTGCGGTTGTTTGCGCCGCCCCAAAACCCCGGAGGAGTGACGGCCATGACGACGAAGTTCGGTCCGGATCTGGAACTGCCCGCCGAGATGCGGGCCATCGCCGAGAAGAATGTGGCGCAGGCCCGCCAGGCGTTCGAGACCCTGTTCCAGAACGCGCGCGAGACGGTCGGCGATACCGAAGGGCATTTCGAGGACGTGCGGTCCGGCATGAAGGATCTGCGCCAGAAGGCGATCGGCCTCATGGAAGCCAATGTGGAAGCGAGCTTCGACTTCCTGCACCGGCTGGTGACCGCCAAGAGCCCGCAGGAAATGATGAGCCTGCAGGCCGAGTTCCTGAGCACCCAGATGAAGACGGTGGCCGAGCAGGCCAAGGCCTTCGGCGTGGAAGCCAAGTCGCTTGGCGAGACCACGGTGCGCAGCCTCGACGAGCACGCGCGCACCCTCGCGGAGAGGCTGAAGACCCTGGCCGCCGCCGCTGCGCAGAACGCCCAGAGCGCCGCTCAGGACTTCAAGTCCGTGAGCGAGACGGCGGTCCGGGACGCCAAGACCACCGCCGAGCACGCCGCCTCCTCCGTGACGCCGGATCCGAACCAGTCGCACTGAGGTATCGTGGAGGGTTTTTCAGTCGCTCTGATTTATTAAGTGGCTGAAATACCTCTAGCTTGGCTTGTGCAGCGCAGAATTTCTTTTTGCGCTGCACGTTTTGTTCAGATATAACCTCCAAGTCGAGGTTTCACAGCCATTGTCGTGCTTGTTCGAAGGTTCAAGGCGGGCGCTCTGCCGGTCTTCTCCTCGCAGGTGCGCAATTGTGCCTCGGCGCACGGACCGGGCTGCCCGTTTTACCGAGGATGACATGAACGACACCTTCATCAAGGCCTATCAGGACCAGGTCGAAGCCGCGAAAAAGGCGTTCTCCGGCCATGCCATTCCCGGCATGGAAGTGCCTCCCGCGGTGCGCGAGATCGCCGAAAAGGGGCTCGCCACCTGCCGTGAGAACTATGCCAAGCTCAAGGATACCGCCGAGCAGGTGAACGCCGCGCTCGAGGACACCTACACCACCGCCAGCAAGGGCGTGGCGCAGTACAACGCCAAGTTGCTCGAGGCCCTTCAGTCGAACGTGAACTCCTCGTTCGACTATTTCAATTCGCTCCTCGCCGCCAAGACGGTGACGGAGGCCGTGGAGCTTTCCACCGGCCATGCCCGCAAGCAGTTCGAGGTTCTCACGGGCCAGGCGAAGGATCTGTCCGCCCTGGCCCAGAAGGTGGCCGCGGACTCGTCCGAGCCGCTGAAGTCCTCGGTGGAAAAGACCATCCGTCCGGCCGCCTGAGGCGACCTTCGGACCGGCCAGCCAGCCGTTACACTCTGCCCGATACGCCCGCCGCGTGCGTCCCATGACGCTTGACGCGGCGGGCCCGCCTTGCAATGACGCGGGCGTTCCACCCCGCGAGCGTTCGCATGCGTGCCCTTGGTTCCGTTTCGCCCCTGCTGGTTGTCGGCCCCTCCTGGGTCGGCGACATGGTCATGGCGGCGAGCCTCGTCGAGGTGCTGCGCCTGCGTGAGCCCGGCCGCCCCATCGACGTGCTGGCGCCCCCCGCCGCCGTGCCCATCGCCCGCATGATTCCCGGCGTCCGCCGCGCCATTCCCCTCGGTCTCGGCCATGGCGAGCTTGGCCTTCTCGCCCGTTGGAAGGCTGGTCGCGCGTTGCGCAACGAGGGTTACGGCAAGGCCATCATCCTGCCCCGCGCCTTCAAGGCCGCCATCGTGCCGCTCGCGGCCGGCATTCCCGAGCGCGTGGGCTACAAGGCGGAGCTGCGCAGCCCGCTGCTCACCGACGCCCGGCCCGATCCCGACCGCAAGACCGCCCGCACCCTCGACCGCTTCGTGGCGCTGGGCCTGCCGGTGGGCTCCATCGCGCGCCCGCCGCGCCCGCGCCTGATGTTGCCCGACGGGGTGGTGGACGTGGCCGCCGCCAAGTTCACGCTTTCCGGTGACGGTCCGGTGATGGTGCTGTGCCCCGGCGCCGAATACGGCCCTGCGAAGCGCTGGCCGGCGGCCAGGTTCGCCGCCCTCGCTGCGCTGGCCGTCGCCGCCGGCTATCGCATCCGCATCCTCGGCTCGCCCAAGGACCAGGAGGCGGCCGATGCCATCGCGGCGGGCGCGGGCGTGCCGGTGGACAATCTGGTGGGCCGCACCTCCCTCATCGAGGCCGCCGCCATCCTGTCCGAGGCGGACGTGGTGATTTCCAACGATTCCGGCCTGATGCACGTGGCCGGCGCCTTCGACCGGCGCCTCGTGGTGCTCTATGGCGCCTCCTCCGAGAAGATGACACCGCCGGCCTCGCCCTTCGCCCGCGTGATGGCGCGCGAGCTGCCGTGCCGGCCCTGCCACAAGCGGGTCTGCCCGCTGGGAACTCTCGCCTGCCTCGAAGGCATCGCCGCCGAAGAGGTTCTCGCCGCCGCCGAGCAGATGCGTCGATGAAGGTGCTGGTGGTGAAGCTGTCCTCGCTGGGCGACGTGGTGCACACGTTTCCGGCGCTGACGGATGCCATGGCCGCCCACCCCGGCCTCGAACTCGACTGGGCGGTGGAGGAGGCGTTCGCCCCCGTGGCGCGCCTGCATCCGGCGGTGCGGAACACCATCGTCGTCCCGCTCCGGCGCATGCTGCGCAAGCCGCTCAAAGCCCTGCGCTCCGGCGAGCTGGCGCACATCCGCGCCGCGCTGGGCGCCGGGCGCTACGACGTGGTCATTGATGCCCAGGGCCTGATGAAGAGCGCGGTGGTGGCATCGCTCGCCCAGGGAACGCGGCACGGCTTCGATCGCGCCAGCGCGCGCGAGGGGCTGGCCGCGCTCATCTACCATCGGCGCCATCACATGCCCGAGGTGGAGCATATGGCAGTGCGCATCCGCAAGCTCTTCGCCGCCGCGCTGGGTTACAGCCTCGATGGCCGGCCGGCGGATGCGGGATTGGCGCCCGCGCCGCAGGCCGGGATGGCCTATCTGGTCTTCCTCCATGGCACCACCTGGCCCACCAAGACCTGGACCCGCGCCGGCTGGCGGGCGCTGGCGGAACACGCGGGGGCGGCGGGCCTCGACATCCGCCTGTTTGCCCATGGCGAGGTGGAGCGCGCCCGCGCCGAGGCCATCGCTGAGGGGCTGCCGAATGTGCACCTCCTGCCGCCGCAGACGCTGGAGACCCTCGCCCCGGTGATCGCCGGCGCGGCGGGGGTGGTGAGCGCGGATACCGGCCTCGGCCATCTGGCCGCGGCATACGGGGTGCCGACCGTGGGGCTTTATGGCCCCACCGACCCGCGCCTGACCGGGCTTTTCGGCCCGCGGGCGGTGGAGCTGAAGGCGACCCGCGATTGCGCCCCGTGCGAGAAGGCTCGGTGCCGCATCGCGCCGCAGGTGACCGAGGGCCCGCCTTGCCTCGCGGACATTTCCGCCGCCGAGGTCTGGCGGACGCTGGTGGCGCTCAGGGCCTGAGCGGGGCCGAACATGGACAAAGGGTGACGCGGCGTGGCAAACCCTGCGCCCGACCTCAAGATGGGATGCTCCATATGACCCGATCGGTGGCGCTCAGCCGCGACCTTCTTCTCGTCACGGGCGGGGCGGGCTTCATCGGCTCCAACATCGCCCGCGCCGCCGCCGAGGACGGCTATCGCGTGGTGGTGGCCGACTGGCTGGAGGACGGCCCCAAATGGCGCAACATCTCCGACATCGCGCTGCATGACGTGATCCGTCCGGAGACGGTGAACGCCTTCGTGGAGAAGGAAGGCGGGCGCCTTGCCGCCGTGGTGCACATGGGCGCCATCTCCGCCACCACCGAGCGCGATGCGGACAAGATCGTCGCCCGCAACATCCGCTCGACGCTCGATCTGTGGGAGCTGTGCGCGCGCAAGGCGCTGGGCCTCGTCTATGCCTCCTCGGCCGCGACCTATGGCGATGGCGCCTCCGGCTTCCGCGATTCCGAGGAGGCGGCGGACCTTGGCGCCCTGGCGCCCCTGAACCCCTATGGCTGGTCGAAGCTGTTCGTGGACCGCCGCATCATGGCGGACGTGGCGGAGGGCCGTCCGCGCCCGCCGCAATTCGCCGGCCTGCGCTTCTTCAACGTCTATGGCCCCGGCGAGGGCCACAAGGGCGACATGCGCTCGGTGGTGCACAAGATCTATCCCGCCGCGGCGGCCGGGGAGGACGTGACCCTCTTCAAGTCCCACGATCCGCGCTACGAGGATGGCGGGCAATTGCGCGACTTCGTCCATGTGGGCGACTGCGTGGAGGTGGTGCGCTGGCTGCTGGAGAGCCCGGACGTGTCCGGCATCTTCAATGTGGGCACCGGCGAGGCGCGCTCGTTCGCGGATCTCGCCAAGGCGGTGTTCTCGGCGCTGGGCGATGAGCCGCGCATCTCCTACGTGGATATGCCGGAGAGCCTTCAGAAGGCCTACCAGTATTTCACCCAGGCCGATGTCTCGAAGCTGCGCGCGGCGGGCTTCACGCGACCCTTCACCTCGCTGGAGGAGGGTGTCGCATCCTATGTGAACGGCCATCTGAAGCCGCGCAACGCGGCGTGAGGACAGAGCATCATGGCGGGTAAAGGCGCAGCGGGTCCCATCGCCGTCATCGGCGACGTGATGGTGGACCGCTATATCGTCGGTTCCGTTTCGCGCATCTCCCCGGAGGCGCCGGTGCCGGTGCTGGTGCATGGCGCCGAGCGCATCGTGCCCGGCGGCGCCGCCAACGTGGCCGCCAATGCGGCGGCGCTGGGGGCGCAGGTCATCCTGGTGGGCCTCGTGGGGGATGACCCGGAAGCCGACGCTCTGAAGGGGGCGCTCGCCGCCTATCGCGACATTGAGCTGTCCAGCCTGGTGGCGGACGCAGGGCGGCCCACCATCACCAAGACGCGGGTGATGAGCGGGCGCCAGCAGATCGTCCGCATCGACGCCGAGATCCTCACCCCGCCGGCGCAAGACACCGTCGCGCGCCTCGTCGCCGTGGTGGAAGAGGCGGTGGGGCGCAGCTCGGTGGTGGTGCTTTCCGACTATGCCAAGGGCGTATTGTCGGATGTGGTCATCGCCGCCGCCATCGCGGCGGCTCAGGCGAAGGGCGTGCCGGTGATCGTCGATCCCAAGCGTCGCACCTTCGAGGCCTATCGCGGCGCGACGCTGGTCACCCCCAACCGGCTGGAACTGGCCGCCGCCACCGGCCTGCCCGACACCACCGACGCCGAGGCGACCGTCGCGGCCGAGGCCGCCTCGCGCCAGTTCGGCGGCGACGTGCTGGTGACCCGCGCCGAGAAGGGCATGACGCTCTGGCGCCGCGGCGGGCAGGTGCTGCACGTGCCGGCGCAGGCCCGCGAGGTGTTCGATGTGTCGGGCGCCGGCGACACGGCGCTGGCGGCGCTCGCGGTCTCCCTCGCTTCGGGTCACACGCTGGAGACCAGCGTGCATTTTGCCAATGCCGCCGCCGCCGTGGCGGTGGGCAAGATCGGCACCGCGGTGGTGACGCGGGCGGAGCTCAACGCCGCCCTCGATGCCAGCGTGCCCGAGGGTGCGGAGCCCGGCGCGCTGGTGGACCGCGCCCGCGCCGCCGCCGTCATCGCCGGCTGGCAGGCGGCGGGCGCCCGCGTGGTCTTCACCAACGGCTGCTTCGATCTGGTCCATCCCGGCCACGTCTCCATTCTGGAGGCCGCGGCGCGGGAGGGCGACCGGCTGGTGGTGGCGCTGAACACCGACGCCTCGGTGCAGCGTCTGAAGGGGCCGACCCGTCCGGTGCAGGACGAGGCGGCCCGTGCCCGCGTCATCGGCGCGCTGCGCTGCGTCGACCTGGTGGTGCTGTTCGAGGAGGACACCCCCCTTGAGATCATCACAGCGCTCGGACCGGACGTGCTGGTGAAGGGCGCCGATTACCGCGAGGACGAGGTGGTGGGCGGCGACGTGGTGAAGGCGCGGGGCGGGCGGGTCGCTCTCATTCCGCTGGTGGAAGGACGCTCCACCTCCGCGCTGGTGGCGAAGGCAAAAGGGTAGGGGACTGGGCGTGCCGCACCGGAGGGCTGTCGGATCCACTACATGAGGCGATTTGAAATATGTAATATTTTTCAATATATTATAAGTGATGGCTAAAGTTCTCACGCATCACTTTAAGAGGTGCATTGACACCTTTTTCGCCGCCTGCCGGGTGGTGGGGACGCGACCATCCGGCCGCCCCAAACGGCGCATATCCTCTATCTGATACCAACGGCCTCGGCCTTTGACCGATGCCGAGAGGGTCACGCCCAGGCGCCGCGCGGGCTCTGCGGTGAGCTGGGGAAGCGGCGCTAGCGCCGGCAGGCACGTCCGCCAAGCCGCAGTTGCGGCGCGGCGGAGTGGCCCTATAGTCGTGGCGTCGTCGGTGTCCGCTTTCGGGCGGACCAAGAGGGAATGCGGTGCGGGAGGGGTCTCCCAAAGCCGCGGCTGCCCCCGCAACTGTCGGCGGTGAGTGGGCCTGCAACATGCCACTGGAGCCATCCGGGAAGGCGCGGGCCCTGCGACGATCCGCGAGCCAGGAGACCTGCCGGAGACACGTCGCCCTTCGGGCGGCGACCCATCGTCGGGGCGCCATCCTGGGGCACCAGAGAACCCTCGGAGGGAGGGTTGAAAGGACAGGCCATGACACGCCACAGCCATCCCCCGGAGGCCGCCTGCGCGCGGGCCGGCATGGGCCGCGCTCATGTCGCTGCCTTGCGGATCCCATTCTCCCGCTTTCTCTCCCGGCCAGTCGCTTGAGCGGCGGCCTGGTCCTGGTGCTGGGCGGGGCGCGCTCTGGCAAGAGCCGCTTCGCCGAAGCCGAGGTCCGGCGCCAGCAGGCGCCCTGGGCCTATATCGCCACCGCCGAGGCCCGCGACGCTGAGATGGCGGCGCGCATCGCCCTGCACCGGTCCCGGCGCGGCGAGGGATGGCAGACCCATGAGGCGCCCCTCGACCTCGCCGGACGGCTCCAGGCGCTGCCGCCCGAACAGCCGGTCCTGGTGGATTGCCTGACGCTCTGGCTCACCAACCATCTATTGGCGGAGCACGACCTCGCCGCCGAGGGCGCGGCCCTGGAGCAGGCCCTGGCCGCGCGACCCGGCCTCACCGTCTGTGTCGCCAACGAGGTGGGCTTCGGCATCGTGCCGGACAATGCGCTGGCCCGGCGCTTCCGCGATGCCGCCGGCCTTCTCAACCAGCGCCTTGCCGCCCGCGCGCGCCGGGTGGTGCTGGTGGTGGCCGGCCTGCCCCTGATCGTGAAGGAGGAGGCGCCGTGAGCGATCCCGTTTCATCCCCCGCCGCCGATGACGCCGAAGCCGCCCGCCATCGCGCCAAGATGGAGAAGCGCAAGGCGGTGCAGGACAAGGAGGTGGCGGAAAAGACCATCGAGAAGGGCCTGCTTATCGTCCATACCGGCCCCGGCAAGGGCAAGAGCACGGCCGCCTTCGGCCTCGCTTTGCGCATGT
>NZ_JAIVFN010000105.1 GCF_030015065.1 Xanthobacter autotrophicus
CCCTCTGCCCGCCCCCCTGCCCGTCCGCCGGCGATCCGCCGCAACCGGCGCCGCATCGCGCTATTTGTCCGTTATACGGACATTAGTCCATTTACTGGACATAAGGCCGGGCTTGATGCATCTTTCGTCCCGCTCGCCCCACCCACGGGCGAAGCCCAACCATCAGGCGCATGACGGCCGGCGGGATGATCCACCGAGGACACCCCGCATCAGGCCGGACATCGTCCGCGCCGGTGACGGATGAGGAGACGCAGCCATGAGACGCGCGGCCATCGTGAGCCCGGTGCGCACCCCTGTCGGCACCTTCGGCGGAAGCCTGCGGCCGGTGCCCGTGGAGCAGCTGGGCGCGCGGGTGGTGCAGGAGGTGCTTGCGCGCACCGGCCTCGATCCCGCCCGCGTCGAGGACGTGGTGTTCGCCCAGTCCTATGCCAGCAGCGAGGCCCCCTGCGTCGGCCGCTGGGTCGCGCTCCAGGCGGGGCTGCCGATCGAGGTGCCGGGCATGCAGCTCGACCGGCGCTGCGGCGGCGGCCTGCAGGCCATCGCCACCGCCGCCATGATGGTGCAGACCGGCGCCTGCGACATCGTTCTCGCCGGCGGCGTCGAGAGCATGAGCAACATCGAGTTCTACACCACCGACATGCGCTGGGGCCGCCGGGCCGGCACGACCCGCCTCTATGACCGGCTCGACCGCGGGAGGGAGCGTTCGCAGCCGGTGGAACGGTTCGGCGTGATCTCCGGCATGATCGAAACCGCCGAGAACCTGGCCCGCGCGTTCCAGATCTCCCGCGAGGAAGCCGATGCCTTCGCGGTCCGCAGCCACCAGCGCGCCGCCGCCGCGTGGGCCGAAGGCCGGTTCGAGGCGGAGGTGGTGCCGGTCGAGGTGCCGCAGCGCCACGGGGAAGCGCTGCGCGTCACCCGCGACGAAGGCATCCGCGCCGATGCGAGCGCGCAAAGCCTCGGCAGGCTGAAGCCCGTCATGCCGGGCGGCACGGTCACCGCCGGCAACGCCAGCCAGCAGAACGATGCCGCCGCGGCCTGCCTCGTCGTCGCCGAGGACAGGCTGGCCGCCCTCGGCCTCGAGCCCCTCGGCTTCCTGGCCGGATGGGCGGTGGCGGGCTGCGATCCGGCCACCATGGGCTTCGGGCCCGTGCCGGCCACGCGGCGCGTGTTTGCCAGGACGGGGCTTTCATTCGACGACATGGGGCTCGTCGAGGTCAACGAGGCGTTCGCCTGCCAGGTCCTCGCCGTGCTGAAGGGCTGGGGCTGGGACGATCAGGATCGGCTCAACGTCAACGGCTCGGGCATCTCCCTCGGCCACCCCGTCGGCGCGACCGGCGTGCGCATCATGACCACGCTGCTTCACGAGATGAAGCGCCGCGGCGTGCGCTACGGGCTGGAGACCATGTGCATCGGCGGCGGCCAGGGCGCGGCCGCCATCTTCGAGCGCGCGTGAGCGGGCCGAGGTCCCCATGGCCATCGAACTCACGCCGGACACGCTCGACTTCTCCACCCTGCTGCGCCCCGGCGATCATATCGTCTGGGGCCAGGCCTCGGCCGAGCCGGCGACCCTCACCGCACGCCTCTTCGGCCAGTGCGCGGACATTCCCGGCCTCAGCGCCTTCATCGGCATGAGCTGGGGAACGCCGCTCGACCAGACAGGCGCCGTGCGCTTCCAGTCCTATTGCGGCGCGGGGCACAATCGGGCGCTCGAACGCCGAGGCGCGCTCGACATCCTGCCGTGCCACTATTCGGAGCTGCCGGGGCTGCTCGCCCGCCATGTGGATGTGCTGCTCCTCAATCTCGCCGACGATGGCACCGGGCGCTTCAGCTTCGGCGCCGCCCTCGAATATCTGGCACCGCTGGTGGACCGCGCCCGCCTCGTCATCGCCGAAGTCAGCGACCAGACCCCGTGGACGCACTCTGAGCGGGCGCTGTCCACCGAGAATGTCCACGTCATCGTGCGCACATCGCGGCCACCGGTCGCGGCGCCCGTCACACAGCCGGGTGCGGCAGAGCAGGCCATCGCGGCCCATGTCGCCGGTCTCGTGGAGGATGGCGCCACGCTGCAGATCGGAATCGGCGGGCTTCCGGAGGCGATCCTCGCCGCCCTCGCCGGCCACCGCGATCTCGGCCTTCACTCTGGCCTCGCGTCCGAGGGCGTCGCGCTGCTGGCCGAGGCCGGCGCCCTCACCAACGCACGCAAGAGCGTGGACCCCGGCGTCGCCGTGGCCGGACTGGTGGCCGGCGGGCCGCGGCTGATGCGATACGTGGATCGCAACCCGCGCTTCGCCCTGCGCGCGACGGCCTACACGCACGCATTCGAGATCCTGAGCGCTCAGCACAAATTCACCGCCATCAACGCCGCGATCGAGGTGGATCTGTCCGGCCAGATCAACGCGGAGGTGGCGGGCGGGCGCTATGTGGGCGCGGTGGGCGGCGCGGCCGACTTCCTGCGCGGCGCGCGCGCCTCCAGAGGCGGGCTGCCCATCGTCGCGCTGCCGGCGACGGTGAACGGCCGCGACGGCCCCCGCAGCCGCATCGTGACACGTTTGAACGGCCCGACGAGCACCGCGCGCGCCGATGCCGGCATCATCGTGACCGAGCATGGCGTCGCCGACCTGCGCGGCCTCGGCCTCGCCGAGCGGCGACGGCGGATGCTCGACATCGCCGCTCCCGAGTTCCGGTCCGCCCTGGAGGCGGACGAGGAGACCCGGCTTCTGCCCGGCGCGTCGCCGCGCCCGGGCGGACCACCCGACAACGCAATATCCATCGAGGCCTAGGGACATGCAGACCATCGGAAGCGACCGTTTCCAGGACATCCGCGACGCGGTGCGCGCGCTGTGCGCGGACTTTCCCGCCGAGTATCACCGCAAGGTGGACGAGGCGCGCGGCTATCCGGAAGACTTCGTCGACGCGCTGACGAAGGCCGGCTGGATGGCGGCGCTGATTCCGGAGGCATATGGCGGCTCCGGCCTCGGCCTCACGGAAGCCTCCGTCATCATGGAGGAGATCAACCGGGCCGGCGGCAATTCGGGAGCCTGCCACGGCCAGATGTACAACATGAACACGCTGGTGCGGCACGGCTCGGAGGAACAGCGCAAGAAGTACCTGCCGAGGATCGCAGCCGGCGAACTGCGGCTCCAGTCCATGGGCGTCACCGAGCCCACCACCGGCACCGACACCACCAGGATCAAGACCACGGCGGTGAAGAAGGGCGACCGCTACGTCGTCAACGGCCAGAAGGTGTGGATCTCCCGCGTCCAGCACTCCGACCTGATGATCCTGCTCGCCCGCACCACGCCGCTTGCCGAGGTGAAGAAGAAGTCGGAGGGCCTGTCCATCTTCATCGTCGACATCAAGGAGGCGATGGCCGGTGGCATGGCGGTACGCCCCATCCTCAACATGGTGAACCACGAGACCAACGAACTGTTCTTCGACAATCTGGAGATCCCCGCCGAGAACCTGATCGGGGAGGAAGGACAGGGCTTCAAGTACATCCTCACCGGCCTCAATGCCGAGCGCACCCTGATCGCGGCCGAATGCATCGGCGACGGTTACTGGTTCATCGACAAGGTGACGGCCTATGCCAAGGAGCGGGTGGTGTTCGGCCGGCCCATCGGTCAGAACCAGGGCGTGCAGTTCCCCATCGCGGAGGCCTTCATCGAGGTGGAGGCGGCGAACCTGATGCGGTTCGAGGCCTGCCGCCTCTATGACGCGCACCAACCCTGCGGGACCCAGGCCAACATGGCGAAGTACCTTGCCGCCAAGGCCTCTTGGGAGGCGGCCAATGCCTGCCTGCAGTTCCACGGCGGCTTCGGCTTCGCCTGCGAATACGACGTGGAGCGCAAGTTCCGCGAGACCCGGCTCTACCAGGTGGCGCCCATCTCCACCAACCTCATCCTGTCCCACGTGGCCGAGCACGTGCTCGGCCTGCCCAGGTCCTTCTGAGGAGACGCGCCGTGAGCGACGATATCGACATGGAGCACCTGCGCGGCTGGATCGGCCGCGAGGCCGTCGCCGCCGAGCCGGTGACGGCGGATCTCGTGCGCAAGTTCCGGGCGACCTTCGACGAGGAGCCGGGAGACCCGCGCGCGGGAGAGGCGGCACCGCGCCTTCTCCACTGGTGCCTCGCCCAGCCGGCGGTGCTCACCTCGGCGCTGGGGCCGGACGGCCACCCGGCGCGCGGCGGCTTCCTGCCGCCGGTGCCGCTGCCGCGGCGCATGTGGGCCGGCGGCAGCCTCGTCTTTCATGACGATATCCGCGTCGGCGACGTGGTGCGCCGGGTTTCGCGGGTAGAGGAAGTGACGCTCAAGCACGGCCACACCGGCCCCCTCTGCTTCGTCACGGTGAAGCACGAGGTCGATGCCGCCGGGCGGGCCATCCTCACGGAGCGGCAGGACATCGTCTATCGCGGGATGGAGGCGGCCGGGACGCCATCAAAGCCGCCGGAGCCGGCGCCCGAGGGTGCCCACCGCCGCGAGGTGGCCCTCTCACCGCCTTTGCTGTTCCGTTACTCGGCTCTGACCTTCAACGGCCACCGCATCCATTACGACCTGCCCTATGTCACGCAGGTGGAGGGATATCCGGGCCTGGTGGTCCATGGACCGCTGCAGGCGACGCTGCTTTTGCGCCTGGCGACCGCGATCCACGGCGCGCCACCCGCCCGCTTCTCCTTTCGCGGCCTCTCCCCGGCCTTCGACACCGCGCCGCTCACCGTGAACGCGACTCCCGGGGGCGAGAGGCTCCGGCTGTGGACCGCCCGGCCCGGCGGACCCGTGGCCATGAGCGCGGAGGCCCAATGGTGATGGGAGCGCTCGACTTCATCGTCCCGCTGTTCGTGCCGGGCCACCGGCCCGATCGCTTCGCCAAGGCCGCCGACGCGGGCGCCGACGCCGTCATCATCGACCTTGAGGATGCCGTCCCGCCCGATGCCAAGGCGAGCGCGCGTGACGCGCTGACGGCCGACCTCGCGGTTCCGGTTCTGGTGCGTGTCAACGGTGCCGGCACGCCCTGGCACGTCGATGATCTCACAGCGGCCGCCCGTCTCGGACCCGCCGCCGTGATGCTGCCCAAGGCGGAGGATCCGGCCATCCTCGATGCCGTCGCGGCGGCGCTCGGCCCTGCGATCCCGGTCGTCGCCCTCATCGAGACGGCGCGCGGCCTTGCCGCCGCCCGCGCCGTCGCCGCCCATCCGGCGGTCGGGCGGATCGTCTTCGGGTCCATCGACTTCTGCGCCGATCTCGGCTGCGCCCATGTGCGGGAGGCGCTGCTGCCGGCCCGCGCCGAGCTGGTGCTGGCGGCGCGCCTCGCCGGCCGGCCCGCTCCGGTGGACGGCGTGACCACCGGGATCGACGACGCGGCGCTGATCGTTGACGACGCACGGCATGCCCGCGCGCTGGGCTTCGGCGGCAAGCTCGCCATCCATCCACGGCAGGTCGAGGCGATCCGCTCCGGCTTTCTGCCGGATGCGGCAGAGCTTGCCTGGGCGCACAGGATCCTTGCATCCGGCGAGGGGGCCATTGCGGTTGACGGCGCCATGGTGGACGAGCCCGTCCGCATGCGCGCACGAGCGATCCTCGCCGCCAGGGCCGAATTCACGAAGAAGGACGATCGCTCATGCTAGAGCACGCGCCGATCTGCTTGCATCGCAAGCTGATCGGAGAACGCGTTCTCTTTCTTGCGTTTAGAGGGCGATTCACCGAGCAAATTGATTCAATTTGCTCGGATCGACGGTCGGCACGGGGGCCGTTCCCCAGCCGAGATGGAACGCAGAGCGGCTTACCCCCCTCCCCTTTTCCGGGGGAAGATCAGCCGAAGACAAAAGCTCGATGGCATCAGGCGCGGATGCGCTCGCGGCGGTGGTGGCGGTTTTCCGGCTGGTCGGGGATGGTGATGCGGAAGGTGGTGCCCACCTGCGTATCCAAAATGCGGATCTCGCCCCCATGGGCGCGCACCAGCTCATCGGCGATGGGCAGCCCCAGCCCCGTGCCGCCGCGCCGCGCCGAGGACACGAAGGCCTCGAACAGGTGCTCGCGCCGCGCCGCCGGAATGCCCGGCCCGGTATCGCCCATCTCGATCTCCACCAGCGCGCCCTTGCGCCGCGCCTTGATGCGGATCTGGTCGCGCTCCGGGTCGAGCGGCGCGCGGGCCTCCAGCGCCTGGACGGCGTTGCGGGCGATGTTCAGGATCACCCGGAAAAGCTGGTCCGGATCGGCATCGGCCATGAGGCCGCGTTCCGTGTCCACCACCCAGCCGATGCCTGACCCGCTCTGGAGCCCCAGCGTGTCGCGCACCTCGTCGAAGAGGTGGGCGAGCGCCACGTCGCGCCGTTCGGGCAGCGGCTCCTTGGCACGGCCGTAGGACAGGGTCTGCTCGCAATAGGTGATGGCCCGGTCCAGGGCGGCCAGCAGCTTCGGCGCGAAGCGCTGCACGGTGGGGTCCGGCACCGTGGCGAGACGGTCCGAGAGGAGCTGCGCGGACGACAGCAGGTTGCGCAGGTCGTGGTTGATCTTGGAGACGGCAAGGCCCAGGGCGGCGAGATGGCTCTTCTGGTGCAGGGTCTGGGACAGTTCGCGCTGCATCTCCTCCAGCGCCTCCTCGGCGGTGCCGATCTCGTCGGAGCGGCCGGACGGCACGATGATGCGGGAGGCGTCCTCCGGATTCTCGCGAAAAGCCGAGATGCGCTCGGTCAGCCGCCGCATGGGCCGCACGAACAGCCAGTTGAGGCTCACATAGACGAGGATGCCCGCAGCCGCCGCCACCGCCAGCGACACCAGGAGCACGGTGGCGGCGAAGCGCAGCAATGCCGCCCGCAGCGGCGTCTCGCCGAGCACGATCTCGATGAAGTCCGCCCCCCGCGGCGGATCGCCCACCACGCGCAGGATGCGGCCGTTGGCGGCCGTCAGCGTGTCATAGGCGTCGCGCACTGCCGTCCAGAGGGTGGTCTCGCGCATGTCCACATGGACATTGGCCATGGGCGGCATGTCGGAGACGGCCAGCAGGCGACGCGTATCCTCGCGCTTCACCACGATCACCTTGGCGCCGACGCTCTCCAGCAATTGCCGGGTCAGGTCCGGGGAAATCCCCTCCTGCGGGGCGGCGTCGAGCACGAGGGCGGCGGTACGGGCCGCGGCGAGGCGGTCGGAGAGCCAGGCGATGCGGTAATTGGCGATCGTGGGCACCAGCACCGCGATCTCGGCCACGGCCACCACGGCAACCGTCAGGGCCAGGAGCTTGGCGGACAGGCCGAGGCTCCACCGCGCGCCCCGGGGCGCCGGCCCGGCATCCGGCTGATGGCTCGTCGGCTCCAACATGGCCTTGATACGGGGGGCAGACCCGTCCCGGATCCCCGCGCCCAGCGCGCGAGCGATCAATATTAAGAAATAGGCAACCAATCGCTCAGCGACCAGAGCGACTTGAAATCGAGGTAAACGGGGGGACGGGTGCGAGGCGTCGGGCGGGACGGCGTGGGGCCGGCGCGGAGACCGCCGGCGCTTATTCTTCCTCGCCGAAGCGGTCGGCCACAAGGGTGTCGAGGGCATCTATCACGGCGGCGGCCTCATTGCCGGTGGCGGTGACGATCACGCTGGTGCCGGGGCCGGCGGCCAGCATCATCAGGCCCATGATGGAGTTTCCGCCTACCGCCTCGCCATTGCGACATACGGTCACGCAAGCGTCGAACTTCTCCACCGTCTGCACGAACTTGGCGGAGGCGCGGGCATGCAGGCCACGCTTGTTCACGATGGGAAGGGCACGCACCAGCGCCTCGGGCGCGACGGGCCGCCCGCAAGCCACCTCGGGCGTTTCCACCTCGGACTCGTCCGCCGGCGGAATGAAGGCGTCATTTACCGGAGAGTACACGGCTTGCGACATTGATGTATTTCCTACCGGCTTCCTGCGCCACGTCGACGGCCTGCTCCAGCGGCAGTTCCCCGCGCACCTTCGCGAGCTTGACCAGCATGGGAAGGTTGATGCCTGCCACCACCTCCACGTCGGGCGCGTTCATCACCGAGATGGCAAGGTTGGAAGGGGTTCCGCCAAACATGTCCGTGAGGATCACCACGCCGTCGCCGGTGCGCACCCGGTCCACGGCGTCGAGGATGTCCTGCCGCCGCCGCTCCATGTCGTCCTCAGGACCGATGGTGACGGTGGCGATCTGGGTCTGCGGGCCCATGACGTGCTCCAGGGCGGAACAGAATTCGTCTGCAAGGCGGCCATGTGTGACGAGGACGAGACCGATCATGCTTCCTCCGCCTCCACCACTCCGGATGAAGGCCTCCCGCGTTGCGGGACGGCCATATTCAGATCGGCTCAAAAATTACGCAAGGGGTGCAACGCACAAAAGCACATTTAATCTTCGTGGTCACGTGTTCCGATAATGCAAGCGAGAACCAGTGGCGCCTGCCTCCATTCACACAAGGGAATACGTTCTATTTCAATGCCTTGAAGGATCAGTCGCCGGGCTTCAAGGGGTGGCATGCGGGCTGCGTCGGGTGCTGCAAGATCGACCACATGCCGCACCGCGACAAAGGAGCGGTGGAACATCCGGCGGATGCCGAGGCCACGCATCTCGATCAGCCCGGCAAGCTGCGGCACCGGCCGGGCCACCAGAATACCACCTTCCGCAGCCAGCAGCACCCGATCGTCGGCGACCAGCTCCGCGGCCGGCAGGCTGCGCGGGGCATCGAGGATGAGGCGCAGCGCAAGGGCCGACTTTCCGGCCCCCGACGGCCCGCGGATGAGCACCCCCCGATCGCCGATGGCGACGCATGTGGCATGGATGCTCGCGGCGCTCATGGCTCACCCCGCCGGCAGCCGCACGACAAAGCGCGCACCGGCCACGCCTGGTGTGCCCTCGGCGTCTGCCGCCATGCGGTTCTCGGCCCAGATGGTACCGCCATGGGCCTCGACGATCTGGCGGGAGATGGAGAGGCCGAGGCCGGAATTCTGGCCGAAGCCCTGGTGCGGCCGGTCGGTATAGAAACGCTCGAAGATGCGCGACAGCGCATCGGGCCGGATGCCGGGGCCGTCGTCGTCCACCACGATCTCGGCGCCATCCTTCAGGCGGCGGCAGGTGACGCGCACCGCCCCGCCTTCGGGCGAGAAGGAACGGGCATTGGAGACCAGGTTGTCCACCACCTGCCCCAAACGGGAGGCGTGGCCCGCCACCAGGAAGTCGGCCGGAGCGCCATGGGCACGCTCGAAGGCGAGGGAGACCGAGACGCCGTCGTCCTCCTTGCGCACGTCCTGGGCGAGGCCCACCACCATCTCCAGCAATTGCTTGAGATCGACGCTCGCCGCCTCCTGCCTTTGCAGTTCGGCATCGAGGCGGCTGGCGTCGGAAATGTCCGAGATGAGCCGGTCGAGGCGCTTCACGTCGTGCTGGATCACCTCCATCAGGCGGTTGCGCGAGGTGTCGCTCTTGGCCAGCGGCAGCGTCTCCACTGCGCTGCGCAGCGAGGTGAGCGGGTTCTTCAGCTCGTGCGCCACGTCGGCGGCGAAGCTCTCGATGGCCTCGATGCGGTTGTAGAGCGCGCCCGTCATGTCGCGCAGGGCGCCGGAAAGGTGGCCGATCTCGTCCGAGCGGGCGGTGAAGTCCGGGATCTCCACCCGCGACTTGATGCGCCGGCGCACCCGCTCCGCCGCCGCCGCGAGCTTGCGCACCGGATCGGCGATGGTGCCGGCGAGCAGCACCGAGAGCAGGATCATCACCACCGCCGCCACCAGGAACACCCGGACGATGACGAAACGCTCCGCCTTCACGGCCGCGTCGATCTCGCCGCTCTGGGTGGAGAGCAGCAGCACGCCGAGGATGGCGCGGAAGCGCTGGACCGGCACCGCGACCGACACCACCACCTGCCCGCGCTCGTCCACCCGCACCTCGCTCGCCTTCGCCCCCAGCGCGGCCGAGGCGACCTCGGGATAATTCTTGCCGGCCTGGGGGCCGAACTCCTTGTAGAGCGGCAGGTCGCCGCGGCCGAGCCACAGCTGCACCGCCTGCCACGCCCGCTCCAGGAGGCCGGGCTTCGGCTCGTTGGGTGACGGCAGGTCGTAGCGCAGGATCTCGCCGCGCGAATAGAGCGAACGGGAATCCAGCAGCAGCTGGCCCTCGCGGTCGTAGATGCGGGCCCGGGTGCGCGTCGGCCCCACCAGGCGACGCAGCACCGGGGCGACCCGCTCGGGATTGATGGGAAATTCCAGCGGCGCGAAGCCGTCGTCCGGGCCGTAGCTCTCGCCGGCCTGCAATTCCAGCAGCCGCTCGGGATCGAGGGTGATGGCATTGGTCTCCACCTGCGCCGAGGAGGCGATGGCGGCGGCGATGATCTCGCCCTGGACCAGAAGGCTCTGGATGCGCGCGTCGATGAGGCCGGAGCGGAACTCCGACAGGTAGAGAATGCCCGACACCAGGGCGCACAGCCCGGCGAGGTTGAGCAGGACGATGCGCCGGGTGAGCGAGGAGAAGCCCTTGAAGGCGACGAAGCGATTGACCCGCTTCAGCCACGCGAGGATGCCGCTGCGCGGCTCGCGCGCCCGGCCCGTCGGGGCGGCGCTGCCGGCCGGCGCGGTCTCGTCGCCCCGAGCCTCGTCGCCTCGCACCTCGTCGCCCCGTGCCTCTTCGAAGTGCGCCGTCATCGCGTCGCCGATCCTTGAGCCCCCGGCCCGCACCGCGGCCCTTCGGTGCTCACTCCTTGAACCGGTAGCCGACGCCGTACAGGGTCTCGATCATCTCGAACGAATCGTCCACCGACTTGAACTTCTTGCGCAGCCGCTTGATGTGGCTGTCGATGGTGCGGTCGTCCACATAGACCTGGTCGTCATAGGCCGCGTCCATCAGCGCGTTGCGGCTCTTGACCACGCCGGGACGCTGGGCGAGCGCCTGGAGGATGAGGAATTCCGTGACCGTGAGCGTGACCGGCTCGCCTTTCCAGGTGCAGGTGTGGCGCTCGGGGTCCATGCGCAGGTTGCCGCGCTCCAGCACCTTGGCGCTGTCGGTCTCGCGCGGGGCGACGCCGTCCTTGGCGCCGGCGCGGCGCAACACCGCCTTCACCCGCTCCACCAGCAGGCGCTGGGAGAACGGCTTCTTGATGAAGTCGTCGGCGCCCATCTTGAGGCCGAACAGCTCGTCGATCTCCTCATCCTTGGAGGTGAGGAAGATCACCGGCATGTCGGTCTTCTGGCGCAGGCGGCGCAGCAGCTCCATGCCGTCCATGCGCGGCATCTTGATGTCGAGGATGGCGAGATCGGGCGGGTTGGTCTTGAATCCATCCAGGGCCGAGGCACCGTCGGTATAGGTGTCGATGCGATAGCCTTCCGCCTCCAGGGCGATGGAAACGGAGGTCAGAATGTTGCGATCGTCGTCGACGAGGGCGATGGTGGGCATGACACCTCTTTTCGGCCGTCCGGAACAGCGGCCTCAACTGCGGCCACGCGAGCGGTGAACCCCGTTCGCGTGGCCGAAATGTGACACACAAGAGTCGACTGCCGCAAAATAGCGGGATTCTCCACCGACGCCAAACGTCTCCTGCCGAAGCGCGCGGCGGGGCCCCCCTGCGGCCGCGCTGCCGCTTGCGCATGACGGGCGGGGCGCCCCATCCTTGTGCGGTTCGAAGGGAGCACGCGTTCCATGGCCGATTCTGCCGCCGCCGCCGTCCGCCGGCTCATTCGCGAAGCCCGCTTCGGCGCGCTGGCGACGCTGGAGGGATCGGGCGGGCCCTATGCCTCGCTGGTGGCGGTCGCCACCGATCCGGAGGGCCGCCCCACGCTGCTCATCTCCCGCCTCGCCCGTCACACCCGCAACATCGCCGGAGATGCGCGGGTCTCCCTGCTGATCTCGGCGGCGGGAGCGATCGACCCGCTGAATGCGCCGCGCGCGAGCCTGATCGGCCGCGTCGCGCCGGCGCCCGAGGCCGCGGTGCGTGCGCGCTATCTGGCCCGCCACCCCGCGGCCGCCGGCTATGCGGACTTCACAGACTTCGCCTTCCACACCATCGAGATCGAGGAGGCACACCTCGTCGAGGGCTTCGGCCGCATCGTCGACGTGCCGGGCGCCGCGCTTCTCACCGACTGGACCGGGGCCGAGGCCCTGGCGGCGGGGGCCGATGGCGTCATCGCCCATATGAATGCGGACCATTCCGATGCGGTCGGTCTCTATGCCACCGTGCTGCTGGGCGCTCCCGAAGGCGCCTGGCGGATGGTAGCGGTGGACCCGGACGGCTGCGAGATCTCCAGCGGCGAACTGGTGCGGCGGCTCGATTTTTCGCATCGCGTCACCGATCTGACCGCAGTGCGGCAAGAGCTCGTCGCCCTTGTCCAGAAAGCCCGCCAGGGAACCGCAGCCTAGAGCGCGATCCGATCAGATTGAATCAATCTGATCGGTGAATCGCCCTCTAAACTCCAGAAAGAGAACGCGTTGCCCGATCAGCTTGCGATGCAAGCAGATCGGCGCGTGCTCTAGTGGATCAAAGAGTTGTGGCTCGACCTGCCGGCAGAGCAACATGGTCGGATAACACGTTCTCTATCATCAACTTAGAGCGCGATTCCCCCCGTGGAATCGGGGAACGCTTCCATCTCGTTGGGGCCGCGCGCTTTCTTCGCGCGACCCGGTTTCCGCTCCGCTCGAACGCGCTCTACTCCCCCGTTGGCGACACGCCCTCGCGGCCCTCGATCTCGCGGCCCTCGATGCGGCCGCGCAGCCTGCCGATCTCGCGGCCCGCATGCTCCATGAAGGTGCGCACCCGCGCCGTGGCCTTGATGTCCGGATGGGTCAGCAGCCACAGGCCGGATTCCATCTCCGGCTGAGGCGGCAGGATCTGGACGAGGCCCGGCGTCACCGCCGCGATGAAGCAGGGCAGCACCGCGAGCCCGATGCCCTCCGCGGCCGCTTCCGCCAGCCCCAGCACCGTGTTGACGCGATAGACGAGCTTGTCCTCGTCCACCCGCTCGCGCAGCCATTTGGCCGGCTTGATGCCGCCGAGATTGTCGGAAAAGCCGATCCAGTCATAACGCCTGAAGTCGCCGGTGCCGAGCGGGGTCGCGGGCGCGAGGTCGGCACGAGCGTAGATGGCCCAGGCGATGGATGCCATGCGCCGGCCCACCAGCGTGTCGCCCGGCCGGTCGCTGGCGCGGATGGCCACGTCCGCGTCGCGCTTCGACAGGCTCAGCGACTGGTTGGAGATGACCACGTCGAGCCGGATTTCCGGATAGGCCGCCCGGAACGAGGCGAACAGCGGGGTGAGCATGTGCACCAGCAGGGTGTCGTTGGTGGTCACGCGCAATTCGCCGGAGGGGCGCAGGTCCTGGCCGGTGATTCGCCGCTCCACCGCCAGCACCTCGTCGGCCATGCGCTCCGCGAGGCGCACCATCTCCTCGCCGGTGGCGGTGGGCACATAGCCGGAGCGGGCGCGCTCGAACAAGCGCGCGCCGAGCTGCTCCTCCAGGGTCCCGAGGCGGCGGAACACGGTGGAGTGGTTCACGCCGAGCTGCTCGGCCGCGCCCGCGAGCGTGCCGCTCTGCGCGATGGCCTGCACCAGGCGGAAATCGTCCCAGGCGATCATTGCGAAATCCACGCGACCTTTTGATTTGCACGGATGCAAATGGAAAATTGATTTCTTGAGTATGGCGTTGCGCCGGTGCGAAAGCTAGAGGTGGTGCCACATCACACCGGAGATCACTCCCATGGTTGACACCCGCACTGCCCCCTACGGTCTCTTCCTCCTGCGCGTGGCGCTGGGCCTCATGTGGCTTTCGCACGGCCTGATGAAGGTGCTCGTCTTCACCGTTCCCGGCTTCGCCGGCTTCCTCACCAACAAGCTCGGCCTGCCCGGCTTCCTCGCCATCCCCTTCATCGCGGCGGAAGTGATCGGCGGCCTGCTTCTCATCGGCGGCGTCTATGCCCGCCAGGTGGCCATCCTGCTCATCCCCGTCATGCTCGGCGCCCTCAACTACCACCTGCCCAACGGCTGGGTGTTCTCCGCGGCCGGCGGCGGCTGGGAATATCCCGCCTTCCTCGTGGTGGCGTCGCTGGTGGTGGCCCTCGCCGGTGAAGGCGCCTATGCGGTGAAGCCCGCCGCCCTCATCCCCGGCGCCCGCCGCGCCATCGCCTGAATCCTTCCCGCGCAAGGAACGCGCGCAAGAAAAAGGCCGGCTCCGCAAGGGGCCGGCCTTTTTGTGTTCCAGATGCGTGTCGCCGGATCAACCCGACCTTGCCGCCGCTCAGTGGGCGCGGGACAGGCAGAAATCCACCGCTTCCATCAGCGCGTCCTTGGCCGGGCCGTTGGGGAACAGGGCCAGCGCGTCCTTGGCGATGGCGCCGTAATGGCGCGCCCGCTCCACGGTGTCGGCGATGGCGCGGTGGCGCGTCATGAGGCCGATGGCCTGGGCGAGATCGGCGTCGCTGGCCTCGCCCTTCTCCAGGCACCGCTGCCAGAAGGCGCGCTCGGTCTCGTCGCCGCGGCGGAAGGCAAGCAGCACTGGAAGGGTGATCTTGCCCTCGCGGAAATCGTCGCCCACATTCTTGCCGAGCTTGGCCTGGCTGCCGCCATAGTCGAGGGCATCGTCCACCAGCTGGAAGGCGATGCCGAGATTCATGCCGTAGGAACGGCAGGCGGCCTGCTCCGCCTTCGGCTTCTGGCCGAGCACCGCGCCCACCTCGCAGGCGGCGGCGAACAATTCCGCGGTTTTGCCGCGGATGACGGCGAGATAATCGTCTTCCGAGGTGGCGGTGTTCTTGGCGGCGGCGAGCTGCATCACCTCGCCCTCGGCGATGACGCAGGCGGCGGTGGAGAGGATGTCGAGGCAGGTCATGGAGCCCACCTCCACCATCATCTTGAAAGCCTGGCCCAGCAGGAAGTCGCCCACCAGAACGCTGGCCTCGTTGCCCCACAGCTTGCGGGCGGCGAGCTTGCCCCGGCGCATGTCGCTCTCGTCCACCACGTCGTCGTGGAGGAGGGTGGCGGTGTGCATGAACTCCACCGAGGCGGCGAGCTTGACGTGGCCGTCGCCCCGATAGCCGGAGAGCGCCGCGCAGGCGAGCGTCAGCATGGGCCGCAAGCGCTTGCCGCCGGAGGAGATGAGGTGGTTCGCCACCTCGGGAATCATCGCCACGTCGGAGCCGGTGCGCGCCAGGATGGTGGCGTTCACGCGTTCCATGTCCGCTTTCACCAGGGCGACCAGGGCCTCGATGGACGGCTCGTTGGGCTCGAACGGTAGGACGAGGGCCAAGAAACGCTCCCGCTTGTCATTCTTTGGGGCGCACCATAGGGATGCTGACGGGCTCCGTGCAAGCGCCGGGCGGTTTTCTTCGCGTCGCGCCGGTGCGCACATTGCCGCTAGGTCGGGTGGAATATGATGCAGGAGCTGGTTCGGACCAACGATCTCGTACTCATCGGCGCCATCGCGGCGCTGCTTGAGTCGGCGGATATCGGGCACATGGTCGCGGACCAGCATATGAGCGTCATGGAAGGCACCATCGGCATCCTGCCCCGTCGCCTGCTGGTGGTGGACGACGATGCGGCCCGCGCCCGGCGGCTGCTCAAGGAGGCCGGCTTCGGCGCGGCGCTCCGCGATGGCGACTGACGCGGCGACCCCTTCATACACCACCGACAGCGTTCTCGGCGGCAGACTGACCCTGCGTCAGCCGGTGGTGGGCCACCGGGTGGGGCACGATGCGCTGCTGCTCGCCGCCTTCGCCCCGGCCGACCGGCGCCGCGTGGTGGATCTGGGCGCGGGGGTGGGCAGCTGCGGCCTCGCCTTCCTCACCCGCGTTCCGCAGGCGCAGGCGGTGCTGGTGGAGATCGCGCCGGAGCTGACGGCCCTGGCGCGGGAGAATGCGGCGCTGAACGGCCTCGCCGCGCGGGTGGAGGTGGTGACAGCGGATGTTACCCGCCTCGGCCGACCTTCGGGCCCCCCGGTGCCGCAGGCGGGAGCGGCCGACCTCGTGCTCGCCAACCCGCCCTTCAACGACACGGCGCAGCATCGCGTTTCCCCGGACGATGCCCGCGCCCGCGCCCACATGGCCGACGGTGCGCTGCTGGAGGACTGGGTGCGCGCCGCCGACCGCTGCCTTGTGGCGCGGGGCGTGCTCTGCCTCATCCACCGGCCGCAGGCGCTGGCGGAACTGCTTGCGGCCCTCGACGGCCGCTTCGGCGCGGTGGAGATCCTCCCCGTGCATCCGCGCCCCGACCGGCCGGCGGTGCGGCTTCTGGTGCGCGCGGTGAAGGGGCGGCGCACGCCTCCGGCGCTGCTGCCGGGCCTTGTCCTCGCCGGGTCGGACGGCACGCCCACCGCCGCCGCCGATGCGGTGCTGCGGCAGGGGGAAGGTCTGGCGCAGTCCTGAAGGTGGGCGGTGTTTCAGGTCGAAAATCTGCTGCTGCGACCGGGCGCACCCCGGAACCCTCTCCCGCTTGCCGGGGAGGGCAGGGAG